>JBKHEJ010000037.1:0-15962 GCA_046540855.1 Nitriliruptoraceae bacterium | reverse complement strand
GATCGACCCCGCGGCACCGGCGGCGATCGCACCGACGCTGATGTCGCTGGCCGCCGAGGAGGTCGTGACCGTCTCGGTGGAGCTGGCCGACCTCGGTCTCCCGGGCACCGAGCTGGTCGCGACCGCCGACCGCGCTGCGGCGGCGACCCCGGACGGCTCGGATGGGGACGGGACCGCGACCGGTCAGGCGGCGAGCCCGGACGGCTCCGATGGGGACGCGACCGGTCAGGCCGCGGGCCCGACCGACCCGGTCGAGCTCGCCCTGCGCGTCGCTGACCACCTCGGCACCAGCCGGTTCCTCGCGGTCGGTGCGGACGACGCCGAAGCACGTGCTGCGGCGCTGGCACGGTTGACGCCGGACGTCGCGCTGCTGCCGCTGCCGAGCGACCTGGCTGCCCTCGCTGGCTCGCTGCCGGACGACGCGCGGCTCGAGGTGCTGGCCGACGGCGAGGAGGCCGCCGAGACGCTCGTGGAGCAGCTCACCGCCTCCGGGGTCGAGGCGAGGGTGGCGCCGGATGACGAGGAGATCTGGGCGCCTGCGATCGAGGCCGTCGCACCCGGTGGCATCACCTGGCTGGCCGACCCGTCGGACGGCACGGCGACGGCCGTCGCAGCGGTCGCGGCCACCGGACGTGGTGAGGCGCTGCTGCCGGTCAGCGCCGCCGACCTCCGCGCCGGTCGGACGCGGACCGACCGGTTGCGTGCCGCCGATCCCGGGGCGGTGGCGCTGGTCGGTGCCGTCACCGAGGAGGCGGGCTGGCAGCTGGCCACGGTGCTCGAGGGCGAGCCCCTGCCGGGTGGGGGCTTCCGGCTGTTCGAGGACGAGCGCATCGTCGCCCTGTACGGCTCGGTGGAGACCCCCGCGCTCGGGGTGCTCGGCGAGCAGGGCGTGGATGCCACCATCGAGCGGGCCCGGACCGTGGCGGCGCCCTACGGGGCCGATGGGGCGCGGGTGCTGCCGACCCTCGAGATCATCACCACCATCGCCAGCGCGAGCCCGGAACCGACCGGCGACTACAGCCGCCGCACCCCCATCGAGGTGCTCCGGCCCTGGATCGACCGGGCCGGCGAGGAGGGCCTGTACGTCTTCCTCGACCTGCAGCCAGGTCGGACCGACTTCCTCACCCAGGCCAAGGAGTACGAGGAGCTCCTCCTCGAGCCCAACGTCGGTCTCGCGCTCGACCCGGAGTGGCGGCTCGCGCCGGACGAGCTCCACCTCGAGCAGATCGGGTCCGTCCCGGCCGCCGAGGTCCAGCAGGTCGCGGACTGGCTCGCGGCGCTCACCCGGGAGAACCGGCTGCCGCAGAAGCTGCTCGTGCTGCACCAGTTCCGGTTCTCGATGCTGCCCGACCGCGACACGATCGCAGCACCCCCGGAACTCGCGGTGGTGATCCACATGGACGGACAGGGCCCGATCGGTGCGAAGTACCAGACCTACGAGGCGATCACCGCAGGCGCCGAGGACCGCTGGCTGTGGGGGTGGAAGAACTTCTACGACGAGGACGTGCCGACCCCGACGCCCGAGCAGGTCCTGGACCTGGACCCGTTGCCGGTGCTCGTGACCTACCAGTAGCTGCTCAGCGGGCATCCAGGATGACGCAGGCCAGCTCGTGCTTGTGCTGCGACAGGTGGAACAGCTGCGCGCCCGGCAGGGCGGCGAACCCCGCGACCGCCTCGTGGTCGGTCGCGCCCTTCAGCTTCACGGTGCACACGAGGTTGCGGACGGCCCCCGCCTCGAGCCACCTCCTCGCCAGGGCGAGTAACCGGTCGGGGTAGGCGATGAGGTCGCTGCACCACCAGTCGATCCCGCCGACCGTCGCGGGGTCGAGCGCGAAGGCCGAGCCGCGCTGCTCGATCACGTTCGGCAGCTGCGCGATCCGAGTCTCCAGCGGTGCGCGGTCCACGGCCAGCACCTGCGCCCCGGTCCGAGCCAGCAGCCAGGTCCACCCGCCCGGCGCGGCGCCGAGGTCGAGGCAGCGATCGCCTGGCCCCGGCTGACGGCGCAGGCGGGCGAAGGTCTCCCACAGCTTCAGGTAGGCCCGGCTGGGCGGCCCCTCGCGGTCCTCGACGAAGCGCGCCACCCCGTTGGGGAAGGGGCTCGAGCAGGTGGTCGCGGCCAGCACGAGGTCGCGCTCGAGCAGGGTGAAGGAGCCGAGCGGCGCCTCCGGCGCGACCTCGCCCAGCTCGAGCGGCCGGGCGGAGACGTGGGGGAGCCTGGCAGCGATGAGCTCGGCACGGCCGCGCAGCACGGGCGCGTAGAGGGCCCAGTTGCGGTGGCGTCGGCGCAGTTCGCTTGCGGCGTGCCCGATCGAGCGGATCGGGATGCGCTCCGCCTCCCACCAGGTGTTGGCGGCCCAGGCCGCGTGGATGGGTGGGCTCTCGCTCACCCGGAGCCGACCGTGCCGCGCTCCCACGGCGATCCCGGCTCGGGCCAGCTCATCGTCGAGCTCCGGCTCGAACCCCTCGGCGGCCAGGTAGGCGGTGGTCACCTCGCGGCCCGCGTCACCGCACGGTCCCGTCCACCTCGCCCGCGACCACCGGCTCGACCACGTGCGTGCGTCGGTGGTCGTAGACGATGGAGCTGCGGACGTCGATGACCTCGGGGCGGGCGCTGAGGTGGTCGATGACCAGGCCGTAGAGCGCGTCGGTGTCGGAGACGGCCACGTGCAGGATGATGTCCTCGTGGCCCGTGACGAGGTAGGCGTCGAGCATCTCGGACAGTTCGGTCGCGTAGGCGAGGAAGGCGTCGATGCGGTCCCGGGTGGGGGGTCTGATCCGGACCGAGACGAGCGCCTGGACCTGCCGCCCGAGGGCGCGCAGCGACACCTCGGCGTGGTAGCCGGTGAGGACGCCCCGCCGGTGCAGCGCGCGGACGCGCTCGAGCGCGGTAGAGGGTGAGACACCGGCACGCCGGGCCAGCTCCCGGTTGGTGATGCTGGCGTCAGCCTGGAGCTCACGCACCAGGATCCGATCGATCTCGTCCATCGCTCGCCTCGTTCGCGGGTCAGCGGAACATCGTTCGGTCAGGCCAGCGCCCGGCCGTCACACTACTGGGTGGAAGCCGCGCCGCATACCGGCGAGGCCCGGCGATGGTGTGGTTCGTGCGCCGGTGCGACCTCGGTACCGAACCGCGTGCTCTGGAGACCGGGCTGGGCCGCATGCGGTCGAACGTCGTTCGGAACCTCTGGACCCGGGTTGGCGGTCGCCGACACTGTTCCCACAGGCTCCGAACGAACGGTGCGATGATGGTGACCGCAACCCACCAGACCGATGGTCCGCAGGCGCAGCAGGCGGAGTTGGCCTCCCTGCTGGAGCGGTTCGCGACCACTCGCCGCGAGGAGCTCGACACGGTCTGCGGCATCGCGGGCGACTCGATGCAGCGCCTCGTCGACCGCGGCCAGGTCCCCGGCTACCTCGCCGTCGAGCCGCACGATCCGGCCCCCGTGGTCGAACGGACCGTGCTGGCTGCCCTGCGCCGCCTGGCCGCCGCGCAGCGCTGACCTCGCCGCCCGCGCCTCGGGTCGACGAGCCGTCGACCCGACATCGCCGCCGTGCCATCGGACCGTGGCCGGCGACCCGCGAGGCGGCCGTGGCGCACGTCGCGCCGGCGTGGTGCGGGGAGGTCGGACGCCGAACGTTGGCGAGAGGTCGGCGTCCCGGCTGCGCACGCCCAGGCTCACCGTAGGAAGGGGCCTGGCTCCCGGTAGAGCTCGGCCTCGTACCGCTCCTGCGGTCGCGGCCGGAACACCTCGAGGTAGTGCAGCACCCCGTCCTCCTCGGAGTAGGCGACGCCCTCCGGAGCGTGCACCCACAGCGTCGCCCGCTTCCCGGCGCGTGAGGCCAGACCGACCGCGTCGCCCCCGAGCTGAGACTCGAGGTCCGAGCGGCTGACCGAGACGAGATCGTCCGGACCGACCCGAACGAGGTCGACCACCCCGTCGGCGAGGTAGAGGGTCCCCGGGAACACCGTCGGGTCCTCGATCGAGGTCAGATCGGTCAACCGGCCGTACTCGTCGCCCGGGATCGGTTCCGCACCCGGCCCGAGGAGCGCCTGCACCTCCTCGAGACCGCGGCCGAGGAAGGTGCGGGCGCGGGCGATCAGGTCGGTCATCGCAGGTCCCCTCAGGTCGTCGGTCCGGAGCGGCCGGCACCGAGCAGCGCCGCACCGCGGTCCGTGTCAGGTGTCGCCGACCGCCAGCCGCCCCCCTCCGTCGGCTCGTGGTCCTCGGTGGCCTCCTCGGGTGCCGGCTCGCTGACCTGGCGCAGGACCTGCTGGACGCGCTCCTCCGCCTCCACGACCTCCGGCGGCACGGTCTGAGGTTCGGTCGCCACCACCTCGGGAGCGACACCGGGCGCGTCGGGCTGGACCTGGGGCGCCTGGGCAGGTGCGGGGACCCAGTCGGTTCCGAGCTTGTGCATGAAGGCGTACCGCAGGGGGCAGGCCCGCTTCAGCCGCTCCGGGGCGACGAAGTACATCATCGCGGACTCGCACAGGTCCTCGGACGCGTTCGTCCGGCCGTACTCGGTCACCGGGTTCTCGGTCCGGTGCGGGGCGGGCAGTTCGCTGTACCGGTCCTTCCAGTACCCCGTGGCCGCGATGTAGTCCCGCAGGGCGTAGGCGAGCAGCCCGTGGGCGATCTCGTGCACGAAGGTTCCCGTCAGCTGATCCTCGACGTTGTCGAAGTCGGCCTTGAACCGCTCCGAAGCCCGGAACAACCCCATGTTCTTCCTGCTCGAGAAGTACTCCCCGAGCGTGGTCGTGTCGAGCTGGCCCGCGGGTCGGTTGACGTCGATCGCCTGGGTGACCTTGCCGACGCTGGTGACCTCCTGGTCCTCGCCGGCCCGGGTCGAGGTCGCCCGGTTCGCGCCGAGGATCGCGGCGTAGTGGCTCAGGGCACGGCTCAGCGCGCGCAGCTCCTTGATCCGCCAGGGCCGGGTGCTCAGGCTGTCGAGCACCTCCTGGGAGACGTTGGTGTAGCCATCCTTGATGCCCTCGATCGTCGTCGAGGAGCTGACCACGACGCCGTAGGTCGTCTGCAGGTCGCTGATGATCCTCTCGGCCTCGGCCACGAGGGCCTTGCGTTCCTTCCTCGAGGTCAGGAACCCGACCTCCAGCTTCTCGCCGGTGGAGCCGATCTCGTAGGCCTTGCGCTGGACCGTCTCCGTCTCGGCCGTGCGGGCCACCTGTGGGGTCCGGCCAACCGCCCCCTGCTGGACGACGTGGGCCAGCTCGTGGGCGAGCAGCTCCTGGCCGCTCGACGAGGACGGGTCGTACTCACCCTGCCGGAAGAAGATGTCGGAGCCGGTGGTGAAGGCACGCGCTCCGAGCTGGCGGTTCAAGCCGTCGGCGTCCGCGTCGAGGTGGACCCGCACCGCGGACAGGTCCGACCCGAACCCGGCCTCCATGGAGCGCTGGACCGTCGGTTCCAGGGGCTGCCCGCCCCCGGCTGACCGCCGGATCGCGGCATCGGTCCCCGCGTCGAGCTCACCGCCCGTGACGCCGCCAGGTCCTGCAGCGGCCCGTCGGCGGACGGTCGTGGCCCTTGACAGCGACGCCGCGGGAGGTGCGGTCGCGTCATCGGCGTGCTGGAGTCCGGCGACGACCTGACGCGCGACCCGGTCGGCCTCAGCCTCGAGCGGATCGTCGACCGCCCCCACCTGCAGCTTGGTCTGGACCAGCTCCGTGACGGCGCGGTTGCCCGCGGTGCGCTGGAGCGCGACCAGCCCGGCGGCGTCCGACCCCGCGGTGGACGACGGCGTCACGCTGGCGCGGCGCGCGCCCTGTTCCTCGCGTCGGCGCGCGGCGCCAGGTGCGTGCTGCCAGGTACCCATCACACCCTCCCTTCCTCGGCGGCCCAACGGCGACCGCAGCGTAGTTCGGGCCGCGGCAGGGAACCAGAGCCTCCGCGAGCCAGGATCCGACAGCGATACGCACCGGCGCAGCACGGGAGGCGCGCGGCCGCGGACCGCCGGAGGCAGCTTCGCCGGACGCCCGCGGCGGGGCCTGAGCGGATCGATCACCCGGCTCCGTACAGTGTCGGCACCGCGGTGCGGGTGAACCTCGGATCCGCCCGCGTGAGGACCCTGGGGAGGTGAGCCGGGCGCGTGCAGGAGCGTGACGAGCCGTCCGTCGGCGCAGCCCCGGAGGTGGCCGCAGCCCTGCTCGCGGAGCTTGGCGATCTGCTCGTCGAGCTCGGACGCGAGGAGCTGCTCGCGCGCGTCGGGCCCGATGCGCGCTTCGAGGCGGATCTCGAACTGGACAGCCTCTCGCTCGCGGAGCTGCTGGTGCGGGCGGAGCAGCGGTTCGGGGTACGGCTGCCGGAGGCGGCCCTCGCCACGGCGCGTACCCCGGCAGAGCTGCTCGCGCTGGCGGGTCTGCCCGCCGTCGACGCGGGTGCGGCGACGGTGCGGCCACCGCTCGCTCCCCCCGGCCCGGGTGGTGCCTCGAGGAGGGGTGCGCCGGTCGACGGGGTGCTCCGGCGGGCCAGCTCGATCGTCTACCGCGGGTGGGTGCTGCTGGTCTTCTCGATCGTCGCCGTCGTCGTGTGGTCGCTGCTGGTGGTCCTCCCGACCCTGCGGTGGCGGTGGCAGCTCGTGCGGCGCGCGGGACGGCTGCTCGCGGCCCTCGCCGGCGTGCCGGTGCGGATCGAAGGGACCGAGCATCTGCCGACGGACCGACCCTTCGTGCTGGTCGCCAACCACGACAGCCACCTCGATGCCCTCCTCCTCACGCAGCTGCTCGAGGAGCCGGCGGTGCTGACGGCGGTCGCCGAGCTCGCGCGCAACCCGGTGCTTCGGATCGGCTTGCGACGGCTCGGTGCGTACCTGGTCGCCCGGGGCGACCCGGCTCGCGGGGTCCGCGACGCGCAGGCACTGAGCGGGATCGTCCGCAGCGGTAGGACCGTGGGCTTCTTCCCGGAGGGTCGGCGCTCAGCCGCAGCGGACCTCGAGCCCTTCCGGATGGGGGCGTTCGTCGTCGCCGCGCGCACGGGTGCCCCCCTCGTCCCGGTCACGCTGCACGGGACGGGCACGGTGCTCCCGCCCGGTCGCTGGTGGCCGCAGCGTGGTGCGGTGACCGTCGTGGTCGCACCCCCGCTCACCGCGGGTGGGTCCGGCTGGTCCGGCGCGGTCGAGCTACGCCGGGCGGCCCGCGGGATCATCACCAGGCAGCGGCGCGAGCTGGCGCGCGGATGAGCAACCAGCGCGGTGAGGGTCGGTCCTGGCGCACGGCCCCGGTGCTGTCCGTGGCGGGGTTGTCGCTCGGCGGTGGCATCAGCGCCTTCGGCGTCACGGCGGTCGCCGGCGATGTCGCCGCAGCCTTCGGGGACGTCACGGCCGACGACGGGCCGCTGGGACAGATCGGCTTGCCGGTGACCACCGTCGGCGTGGCGCTGGCCCTCATCCGGCTGGCGTCGCTCGGCAGCCTCGGGTTCTCCGTGCTCGCGGACCGGTTCGGCCGGCGGAGGCTGTTGCTGACGGTGGCGGTCCTGGGCTTCGGGCTGACGAGCCTGGCGGCGCTCGCACCGAGCTTCTGGTGGTACGTCGCGCTCGTCGCGCTCGCCCGCCCGTGCCTGGCCGCGGTGAACATCGTCGCTGGCGTGGTCGCGGCCGAGGAGTCCCGTGCCGTGGACCGCGCCGGTGCCGTCGCGCTCATCACCGCGGCCTACGGTCTGGGGTCCGGGCTCGTCTCGGTCGGGAGGGGGCTGCTGCCCGGCGACCCGTCCTTCCGGGTCGTGACCGCCTTCGCCCTCGTACCGCTGCTCGTGCTCGTCCCCCTGCTCGGACCCCGGGTGCGTGAGCCGGCGATCGCCGCAAACCGCCCGTCGGAGGGGCGCGCTGCCGCTCGTCCCGGCGCGGTGCCCCGCGCGTACCGGGGCCGGGTCGCTCTGCTCGCCTTCCTCGTCGGCATGATCGCCGTCGCCACCGGACCGGGGTTCACCTACCTGTTCGTGTACGGCGAACGGGTGCTCGGCGGGCAGCCGCTGCAGGTCGCGGGCCTCGTCCTGGCGGCGGGTCCGCTGGGGCTGGTCGGTCTGCTGCTCGGCCGCTGGGGCGCCGACCGGCTCGGCCGCAGGATCACCGGTGCCCTGGCGCTGGCCGGTACGGGGCTCGCGGTCGCGCTCGCCTACTCGGGCGGTCTCACGGGTCTGATCGTCGGCTACCTCGCGGCGGTGCTGCTCGGCGGGGCCTTCGCACCGGCGCAGGGGGCGCTCGCGGCGGAGCTCGTCCCGACCTCGGTGCGAGCGACGGTCGCGGGGTGGCTGACGGTGACCGGGGTGGTCGGTGCGGTGGTCGGTCTGGCAACGTTCGGGCTCGTCGCGGATGCCACGCAGGGCTTCGCTGCGGCGGCCCGGTCGCTGGGTGCGCTCGTCGCCCTGTCCGCGCTGGGCTTCAGGGCCCTGCCGGAGACGCGTGGGACCGAGCTGGACGAGCTGGAGGTCGACGCCGCTGACTAGCCGGGGTGGCGCCCGGTCACGGCGCCACGGGTCCACAGCAGCAGGACCACACCGACGAGGACGTCGACGACGTCCGCTGGGCGCTGGACGTCCGTGCGGTCCGGCAGCGCGTCGGCCCGGTACCGTCGTCGCATGCTTCGGACCGGACCTGCTCGAGCGGGACGCCGGCACAGCCGAGGCGTGGGAGCCCGACCGTGACCAGCGACAGCCGTGCCCTCGAGCCGGTGGCGGCTCACGCCTCCGTCGCCCGCCCCTCACGTCCTCGACTGCGTGGCTGGATCCACGGTGCGGCCGCGCCGGTCGCGGTCATCGTCGCCATCGAGCTGGTCCGCGCCGCGGCGCCGGGTGCCTCACGCTGGAGCGTCGCGGTGTTCGGCGTCGCGCTCGTGGGGTTGTTCACCACCTCGGGGCTGTACCACCTGCCGAGCTGGCCCGCGCGGGTCGCCCGCCGGCTCGCCCGCGCGGACGTCGCCATGATCCAGCTGTTCATCGCGGCGACCTTCACGCCGGTCGCGGTCCACACGCTGTCGGGGGCCTGGCGGACCTGGAGCCTGGCCGTCGCCTGGGTCATCGCCATCGTCGGCGCCGTGGTCGCGGCCTCGCCGTTGAAGGGTCCCCGCTGGCTGACGGTCGCCGCCTACGCCTCCTTCGGCGCCCTCGGGGCGATCCCGCTGATGGCGATGGCCGACCGGCTGCCCTGGCCGGGGCTCGCGCTCGTGCTGATCGGTGGCGCTATCTACCTCCTCGGGGGTGTCGTCTACGCGCGGAGGGCGCCCGACCCGTGGCCACGGTGGTTCGGGTTCCACGAGGTGTTCCACCTGCTCGTCGTCGCCGGGGGCACCGCCCACGTCATCGCGATCTGGCGCTACGCGCTGCCGCTGGCCTGATCCCGCCGCCCGCTCCTGCGAGCCCACCGTGGCGGTGCGGCTCGCGCCCGGAACGACACGGTCGGATGCCCGTGGTCAGCCGCGTCCCCAGGCGCCATGCTCGAGGTGCCGCGGTGTCCGGCAGGACGCACGAGGGGTCGCGACGACCTGCCGCTGCGGTCCGACGACCGGCGGCCGCGGCGTACCGAACGTCGAGGGAAGGGGGTCGCCATGAGCCGACTCGTACCACGTGCTGCGCTGCAACCGAGCCAGCCCGAGAGCTACCTGTTCGATGAGTTCGAGCGCCTCAGGGATCAGGTGCTGGGCGGCTGGCCGCTCCGCCATCCGCGTGGTGGGTGGAGCACCGCTCTCGCCGACCTCGTGGAGCGCGAGGACGCCTTCATCGTCGAGGTGGAGGTCCCCGGCTTCGATCGCGACGAGTTGAGCATCGAGCTCGAGGGCCGTCGGCTGCTCGTCCACGCCGAGCGTGAGGAGGAGGAGCGCGCCGGGATCCTGCGCAGCTCCACCCGCTCGAGCAGCCAACTGCACCATGAGGTGCTGCTGCCCGCCGAGGTCGACGAGGAGGGGATCGACGCCTCCCTCGCCAAAGGGGTGCTCAGCATCCGCTTGCCGAAGTCCGAGGCGGTCGGACGTCGCCGCATCGAGATCGGCTGACCACCGATCGTGCCGCTGACGCGGCTCGCCGCGGGGTGGCGCTTGGGGCTGCCGCCAGCCGAACCTCACGGCGGTGCCGCGTGCCCCGCCCTCACCCCTCGGTCGATCCGGAGCGCGTCGTCAGCGATCCCAAGTCCGGGCCGGCCGCAGGCTCAGGGTGCCAGCGTCGGGCGGGGCACCCGGCGGCCGGACCCGAGCCTGCTGGATCACCCTGCCGCCTGCGGCCGT
Source organism: Nitriliruptoraceae bacterium (assembly GCA_046540855.1). Classification (GTDB taxonomy): domain Bacteria; phylum Actinomycetota; class Nitriliruptoria; order Nitriliruptorales; family Nitriliruptoraceae; genus T1Sed10-7. The sequence goes on along the minus strand of JBKHEJ010000037.1, from coordinate 5,737 downwards.
GTCACCGCCGCCGCGATCTGGTGCAGCATCGACTGCTCGGCCGTCCCCATCCCCCAGAAGGCGTGCTGGGAGGCCTGCCCGACCTGCTCGTAGAGCTCGGCGAGGTGCCACGGCATCGGGTCCCACACGCCGATGGCCCTGAGGTAGCTGCGGCCGTCCTGGGTGTAGACCACCAGTTGGCTCTTCGCGCGGCCCATGAAGTGGCCCTCGTGGCTGACCAGGGCGACGATCGCGTGCACCTCGGCGTCCTCGGGGATCGGTGAGGGCTCGTTGTGCGCGGCGAAGCCGAGCCGCAGCTCCTCCAGCCAGGCGTCGAGGGCCTCCGGGTCGGCGGCGGTCGCGAGCCTGGCGGCGGTGACGTAGGCACGGATGAGCACGGGGGTGCGGGGGCTCGGGAACCCGAGGACCTCGATCTCGAAGGTCTGCCCGAGCAGGCCCACGCGACGCAGCGGCGTGAACCGTCCGAGGTTGCTGCCGTACTCCGGCCACCGATCGACCCGTTCCAGGGCGGCGACGGTCGCCGCGGCGTCGGGGACCTCGACGGGCCGGTAGGTCGACCAGATCTGCTCCTCCACGGGTGCTTCGGGCGGGGCGAGCGGGCCGAGCTGCGCCAGCCGCAGCCGGACCTCGGGGTCGTAGGCGTCCTTGTCCGCCTCGCTCCGGAAGACGATGCCCCACCCGCGACGGTGCGGGTCGCCGGCTGCCTCGCTGAACCAGCCGCCGAACAACCGGTCGCTGCCGGCGAGCAGGGCCGCGCCGTCCAGGGTCCCCGCCCCGCCGCCAGCGCGCTGCAGCCGCGCGGTCCCGAAGGCTCGGTGGAACCGCGCGACGTCGCGGGCACCGAGGCGCCGGTAGCCCTGCTCGTGCCAGTAGGTCGTCACGATCGCGAAGGCGAGCCGGAGGTCCTCGAGCCGCCGCTGGTCCGGCGGACGGGCGAAGTAGGCCGCGTTCAGGAGGTCGGTGATCCACAGCGCGGCGGAGGGAGCCGCGATGGTCGTCCCCACGAGCCGGGCCGTCGCGAGCGGCTGGGTGCCACGCAACCGCTCGGCGAGCCGCTCGGCGGTCAGTGCGGCGCCGGCGCCGGCGGCAGCGGCGAGGAGGTGGGTGGGTGGCATGACGGTCCTCTCGGTCGTCTCGTGTGCGGTCTGCGGCGGCCGAGATGCCGCGCGTCGGGGTGCGGTGGCAGGCCGCGGGGCGGACGCTCTCGCGACCGTTCGGCCGTCCGCGCGGCGGGCGGTCACGCCGGAGGTTCGTGGCTCAGACGCCCCGGGGCTGGGCTCACGGTCGGTTCGTGGACGAGGGTGCCGCGAGCGATCTCCAGCGCCACACCGCCAGGACCAGGATCACCCACCCCCAGAGGAGGTAGAGGACCTGCAGCCAGTGCGGAGGCCAGCCCAGCAGGCCGACCTGCACCACGATCCAGCCGATCAGCGCGATCCCGACGGCGAGGTGTCCCAGCTCGGCCCAGGAGCGTCCTCGCAGCGCGGCGATCACGACGGTGGTCGGAAGGACCCCGTTGACCAGCAGGAGGGCCCAGCCACCGAAGGCCGTGGAGCCGAAGGGCAGATCAGCGGTCAGATCGCCAAGATCGACACCACCGGTGATCAACCCGACGGCGCCCGCGAGGGCGCCGATGGCCAGGAGCGCCTCGAGCCAGAGCAGCGAGCGTCGGGTCCATCGGGCGGCTCGCGGCTGCCCGGGGGCCGGGAGAGCGGAGGTCGGGGGCATGCTCCGAGGATGCCCCCGCCGGCCCGCGCCGACCCGGGCCACAGGTCCTCGGCTGCACGCGTGCGGCGGTGCGGCGGGTTGGCTGTCACCCGCGTGGTGGCGTCACTGGATCGCGTGCGCACCACCGTCGACGTAGAGGATCTCGCCGGTGATCGCCCGCGCCAGATCGGAGAACAGGAAGCACACCGCATCGGCGACCGGCGCGGGGTCGCCCGGGTCCCACTCCAGCGGCGCGCGGCGCTCCCAGGCCTCCAGCAGCACGTCGAAGTCGGGGATGGCGCCCGCCGCACGGGTCCGCAGCGGTCCGGCGGAGACGAGGTTCGCCCGCACCCCGCCCGCGCCCAGATCCCGGGCGAGGTACTGGTTCAGCGACCTCAGGGCCGCCTTGCAGGGGCCCATCCAGTTGTACACCGGCCAGGCTCGGCTGCTGTCGAAGTCCAGGCCGACGAGGCTCGCGCCGGTGGTCGGAGCCAGGTCCGCGACCAGTCGGCCGAGCGCCGCGTAGCTGTGGGTGCTGGTGCGCAGGGCCAGCTCCACCGCCGAGGACGGCACGTCGAGGATGCCCTGGAGCGCCACGCTCGGGGCGAAGGCGATCGCGTGGAGGGCGCCATCGAGGTGACCCCAGAGCGATCGGAGCCGCTCGTCGAGGGCGGCCAGGTCCTCCGGGAGGGTCGCGTCCACCGGCGTCACGAGGGCTGGCGTGCTCGGTAGCTGCGCGACGACCTCCTCGATGCCCCCGAGGTCACGAGGGAACACCGCGAGTGCGACCTCAGCGCCGTGGAGCTGGGCCCGTTCAGCCACAGCGAAGGCGATGCTGTCGGTCCGTGCGACGCCGGTGATCAGCAGTCGCTTGCCGTCGAGCAGCCCGGTTGCCACGTCCGCGTTCTCCCTGCGCATGACCGACGCCTCCCCCCGCGGTGGGGCAGCCCCGCGGTAGGCGTGGAAGCCTACAGACCCGGCTGCGCCGCACCGCGCTCGGGCCCGTACGGCTGCGCCTAGGGCAGCGTCAGGTAGCGACGCCAGGTCGGGTCCGGCAGCAGGCAGCGGGCGAGCCCACGACGGTCCTGGCGGTGTCCGGTGAGACGGCAGACCGGCCGCTGCGGGCGCTCGTAGGGTCCCCAGGTCCCCAGGTCGATCAGGTGCGGGATCGCGATCGCCGCGTCGTACTGCCGGCCCGTGAAGTCCCACAGCTCGACCGGGCCGCGCGGGCCGGCGAGCTGGTGGGGGTTCGCGCCTCGGCGGCCGGGGACCCCGAGCACGACGTGCCCCCAGCGACGCCCGGCGGCCGCCTCGCGCCGCCACACCTCGCAGGCCCGGGACACGTCGACCTGGCGCCGGGCGTGGTCGACGAAGAGGTAGACCTCGCAGGCGTCGATCCCGAGCGCGTCGAGCCGTGCGCACAGCGCGACGGTGACCGCGCGGCAGGTGTCCGAGATCGCCTCCGGATCCTCGCCGTTGACGATCCCACCGTCGAGGGTCGGCAGCGCGCCCGGGTCGAGGGCCGCGAACGCCCGCGCGACCGCGGGGTCGCTGGGTCGGACCATCGCGACGGCGATCGGAGCCCCTCCGACGGTGACGCTGTTCGGCTGCCACGCGGGCGCCACGGGCGCACCGGGTGATGGCCTGGGGAGCGGTCGGGGCCGCCCGTCCCTCACCCCAGTGAACCTCGACACCGTGGTTCGGTCCAGGGTGGCTCGGTCCGGTCCGCGTGGTGTGTTCGGCTCGGTCCGCGTTGGCGGCGAGCAGGCCCCCGGTCACCCCGTTCGCGCCAGCGTCCACCCGGCGGCGGTCGCGGCGCTCGTGCGGCCCTGGCAGTCTGCGCGGCAGCCGGCGACCCGCGAGGAGCGCGATGACCGAGCCGATCTTCCACCTCGTGCCCGCCGCCGCGTGGGAGCGAGCCGCGGAGCCGTTCACACCGGCCTCGCTCGAGGAGGAGGGCTTCATCCACTGCTCCGCCGGCGCGCAGGTGCCGCGGACCGCCGCGGCGCGCTTCGCTGGCCGGTCCGATCTGCTGCTGGTCGAGGTCGATCCGTCCCGCCTCGAGGACCCGGTCAGGTGGGAGGACAGCGACGGGACAGGGGAGCGGTTCCCGCACCTGTACGGCCCGTTGCCCGAACGGGCCGTGGTCGACGTGCGCCCCTACGTCGCTGACCAGGACGGGCGGTTCCCCGATCCCCGCGCGCGGTGAGGGACGGTGGTGGCGAGGCGCGGCATCAGCCGGCACCCGCACCGGGCTCGTCGAGGTGCGTTCGGTCCAGCCGCAGCGTGCCAGCGCCGCCGTGCAGCAGCAGCGGGTCGAGCGACGCGACCTGAGGGGCTCCGCGCACCCGGAAGCTGCCACCGGCGCCGAGGACGGTGACCTGCCGCCCGTCGCGCAGCAGCGTGAGCCCGTCGGCGTGCTCCACCTCGGTGCTCTCGAGCAGCGGGAGGTCCAGCCTGGCCACCGCGCCGGAGCGGCGATCCATCACCCAGGCCCAGCTCGGATCGGGTCCGGCGAGGAGCAGCCCGTCGGCGCGGCTCATCGCGTGCACCGGCGCGGGGTCCAGATCGGGCGGCAGGGGCACCGAGGTGGCGGCGGTCACCGTCGGCAGCGGCGAGCCGCCGCGCGCCCGCCGGCCGGTCCGGATGGTCGGTCGTGGTTCGTCGGCGTCGGGCGCGGGCAGGGTGGCCACGGTGACGTACCGCCCGGTGGTGTCGACGATCGTCCGCTCCGGTGCTGCGACCGGGACCTCGCCCATCGGGCCGCCCTCCCGGTCGTGGAACTCCACCCGGTCGGGGGAGGTCACGAGCAGCACCCCGCCGCGGACCCCGGCCGCGATCGCACCGTCCCGCCGGAGGGTGAGCAGGTCCCCGCCGTCGCGGGTATCGACCACCGTCACCTCACCGCTGGACCGCTCGAGCAGGGTCGTGCCGTCCACCTGCCGGCCCTCGACGGGGTGGCGCCAGCGCACGGCACCGTCGGTGGCATCGAGGCGGACGAGGTCGTCGCCCACGATCGCCAGCAGCGGCGCGGTGGCCGTCCGTGGCGGGGCCGCCTGACGGATCGGACGCTCCACCTCGACGTCGAAGCGCACCTGCCCCGCGTCGTCCAGGCCGACCAGTCTCGTCGCTGGCTCGTCGCGGTCACCGGCGGGGCCGCTCACGACCAGCTGCCCATCGTGCCGCCGGATGTCGGTGATCTGGGTCGGCCCGAGGTCCACCTCGGCGAGGACCGCGCCGGTCGCGGCGGCGTGGACCCGTAGCAGGTGCCCGTAGGCGATCACCAGGACGCGGTCGTCGAGGTAGGAGGCTGTCAGCGCCGCGGCGGGCGAGATGCCACGGGGGTCGTTGTGGCCCCGGGCCCACTGCCACTCGCCGGTGTCGACCTCGACCGCGATCAGCAGCGAGAGTCCGAGCTGGATCGCCAGCCGGTCGTTGACGAGCAGCGGACGGTGATCGAGCACCGTGGAGCGCCACAGGGCGCACCCCTCTGAGTCGCAGGTCGGAGCCGACGGCGGGAAGGCGCTCCCAGCGGGCACGACGGCGGCCGCGCCCGGCTCGGTCCCGGGGCTCCACAGCCCGCGGGTCGAGGCATCCCCGGCCGGAGCCGGCAGCTCCACGCCGCTTCCCCCCGGATCGGGGCTGACCCCCGGCGCCCTGTCCGAGGTGCCCTCCTGCGCGTCGGCGGCGGCGCGGGACCCCCCGGCGTCCACGGCCCGGAACGGACGCTCGCCACCTGCGAGGGAGAGGCCGGCGACGAGCACCGCCACGGCGCCGAGGACGGCACCGATCCTGAGCCGGCTCGGGCGGCGACGGCCGGCGAGCGGTGTCGGGGGATCGGCCGTCGGCGGCGACGGTCGGGGCGGTGGCTGCCCCGATGGCTGCCCCGGTGACAGGGCGGTGCCGCACGCCGCGCACCACCGGGCCCGAGCGTCGGGCCAGGACCGCCCGCAGCCCGGGCACCGTCGTGCGGTCACGGTGGCTCCTGCTCGGCTCGATCGTGCGAGGGACAGGGTGCCGGATGCTGCGG
>JBKHEJ010000036.1:0-16183 GCA_046540855.1 Nitriliruptoraceae bacterium | reverse complement strand
CGGAGCCCCGGCAGACGGAGCCCGCACCGGCCGCGCTGGACCACGCCATCGCCGAGCTCACCGCGGCCGCCGCGAGCTGGTGCGCGACCTCGGTCACGGAGCGGCGCGCGCTCCTCCACGACCTCGCCCGGACCGTGCTGGACGCCGCGCCCGCCTGGGTCGAGGCGGCCTCGGCCGCCAAGGGCATCCCCGCCGACCACAAGCTCCAGGGCGAGGAGTGGGGCACCGGGATCTTCCCGATCGTGCGCAACCTCACCCTGCTCGCTGAGACGCTCGGCGCGATCGAGGAGACCGGGCGCCCCCAGCCGCCGAAGGTCCGCACCGAGGGCGCCCGCACCGTCGTGGACGTCAGCCCCGCCGACGCGCTGGACCGGCTGCTCCACGCCGGGGTCAGCGCGGAGGTCTGGCTCAAGCCGGGGGTCAGCCAGGACCAGGCGCTGGAGCGCATGGGCCGGTCCTACCGACCCGACCACGAGCGCACCCCCGGGGTCGCGCTGGTGCTCGGGGCGGGCAACCTGTCCTCGATCGGGGCGATGGACGCGCTCTCGCAGCTGTTCGTCGAGGACCGCGTCGTGCTGCTGAAGCTCAACCCGGTCAACGCCTACCTCGCCCCGCACCTCTCGGCGGCGCTCGCACCGCTCGTGCAGCGCGGCTGGCTGCGGATCGTGCCGGGCGGCAGCGAGGTCGGTCGCTACCTCACCGAGCACGACGGCTTCGATGCGATCCACATCACGGGCGCGGCCGCCACCCACGACGCGATCGTGTTCGGCACCGGACCTGAGGGGGCGGAGCGCAAGCGGCGCGGTGAGCCCCGCATCGACACCCCGATCACCTCCGAGCTCGGCAACGTCAGCCCCTACATCATCGTCCCCGGCCCGTGGAGCGACCGCGACCTCGCCTACCACGGCGACGCGATCGCCTCGAGCATGGTCGTCAACGCCGGCTTCAACTGCGTGACCCCGCGCGTCATCGTCCAGCACCGCAGCTGGGCCAAGCGCCGGGACCTGCTCGACGCCGTCCGTGACTCGCTCAGCCGTGCGACGCCGCGCGTCCCGTACTACCCCGGGGCGCTCGAGCGGCACGCGGCCTTCGTCGCAGCTCACCCCCAAGCGGAGCGTTTCGGGCCGGAGGGTGAGGGCGAGCTGCCCTTCACCCTCATCCCCGATCTGGACCCGCACGCCGAGGACGACATCGCCTTCACCACCGAGGCCTTCTGCGGCCTGATGACCGAGGTCGCCCTGGATGTGGACCGGTCGGTCCCCGACTACCTCGCCGAGGCGGTCCGGTTCGCCAACGACCAGCTCATGGGCAACCTGTCCGCGACCATCGTCGTCCACCCGCGCTCGCTGGCCGACCCCGAGGTGGCGCGCGCCGTGGACCGGGCGGTCGAGGAGCTGCGCTGCGGCACGGTCGGCGTCAACCTCTGGGCCGGCCTGTCCTACGTGCTGGTCGCACCACCCTGGGGCGCCTACCCCGGCAACCCGCTGGAGGACATCCAGTCCGGACGTGGCGTGGTGCACAACACCTTCCTGCTCGCCGACGTCGAGAAGACCGTCCTGCGCGGTCCGTTCCGCGCGCCGATCACCCCGGGCTGGTTCCACACCCTGGGCCGGCCCCGTGAGGTGTTCCGACTCGCGGCCGAGCTCGCGGCCGGCTGGGACGCCCGGACCGCCGCCCGCCTCGTCTACCACTTCCTGCGCGGCTGACCGTCGGCCGGCGCCGTCCGGTCAGCCCAGCACCTCGACCTCGGCCACCTCGAGGACGGTGAGCAGCTCAGGGGTCCCCTCGCAGGAGACCGCCCGAGGCGTCGCCTCCCGCCGGGCCGTGACCCGGACCTGTACCGGCCGACCGGCCGCCGACACCCCGACCTGGACCGCAGGCCCCTCCGGGTCGGGTGCGGCCGCGCTCAGATCGGTCACCTCGACCTCGTCGAGCCCGTCGAGGTCGAGCGCCTCGCGCACGGCGACCTCCGCCACCTGTGCCACCTTCGGCAGCCGGGAGCGGCCACGCAGGTGGTCGGTGACGACCGCGCCCGCGCGCTGGGCCTGAACCACCCGCATGGCAGCCGCGACGTCGAGGTTGCCGTACAGCAGCCCGTGGGGGAGCACGAGCAGGGTCCCGGCGAAGCGGTGGCCGCCGAGGTGGCTGGTCTCCCAGGTGCCCTCGGGATCGATCGCCGCGAGGGTGTCGGCGATCGGTCGACCGAGCGTGGCGCAGCACCGGTCCCGCTTCGCGTGGGTGCACACCAGCCACCGCGGCTCCGCCACCGGGACCCCCCGACCGGGTGGCGTCGGCGCGGCGCACACCGCCGGGTCGAGCCGCTCGAGCTCCGGTGCGGACAGCACGCACCGCTCGAGCCACGGCCTCGGGCCGCTGTGGGCGAGCAGCACCGTGACGCGGTCGCGTTCCTCGGCCGGGTGCGGGCCGGGACGGCGCGCCAGCAGGACCTTCACCCCGGCCGCCTTCGCCTCGCGGGTCAGCCGCTCGGCCAGATCGGGCGCGAGCCGGGAGGCCACGGCGTCCCGACCCCAGCTGCCGGGCTGCTCGATGACGAGGTAGCCGATGGCCTGGCTCGCGGTGCCGGCTGGCGGTTCGTGCGCGGCGTGGGCCAGGCTGCTGCAGGTCAGGGTGGACACGGCGTGCTCCGCAAGCGTCGGGCGGCTCGGGCTCATAGGGTGCCCGACCCGGGCCCGCGGCGAGGACGCCGGATGGCCGCCTGCCGGGCCCGCGCCGAGGGCGACGGATGGCGGCCTAGCCGGCCCGCTCGCCGTCCGGTTGACCGCTGCGCCGCGGTCCCGGTACCTTCCCCCTTCGGTGCAGCGGCCGCGCGGTCCGCCGTGCGCCCGAACGTCCACGCCGACCCCCTCCGTTCCGCTTCCCGGCCCCCCACCACGCGCGTGGGCCACGGGGAACGGCTCCCCGGGTCGGTGCCACCGTCACGACAGGAGCCAGCCGTGTACGCGGTCATCGCAACGGGTGGGAAGCAGTACCGGGTCCAGCCCGGGCAGCAGCTCACCGTGGAGAAGCTCGCCGGCGAGGTCGGCGACACCGTCGCCCTCCGGCCGGTCATGGTCGTCGACGACGAGGGGGCCGTCACCACCGGTAGCTCCCTCGGCGACCGGGAGGTCTCCGCGACCATCACCGGTCACGACCGTGGGCCCAAGGTCCGCGTCTTCACCTACAAGAACAAGTCGCGGCAGCGCAAGCGTCGCGGCCACCGCCAGCACCACACGATCATCCGGATCGAGGAGATCTGACATGTCGACCAAGAAGGGCGGCGGCTCCTCCAACAACGGCCGCGACTCCAACGCGAAGCGACTCGGCGTCAAGCGCTACGGCGGCGAGGCCGTGACCGCAGGCAGCATCCTGGTCCGTCAGCGCGGCACCCGGATCCACCCCGGCGACAACGTCGGCCGCGGTGGGGACGACACCCTCTTCGCGCTCGTCGATGGCGCGGTCCGCTACCACAAGACCCGCAGCCGGACCACGGCGAACGTGGACCCGGTCGAGGCCTGACCCCGGCGCCGCGACCGAGAGCACCTGCGAGGGCGGCCCCGGCCGCCCTCGTCGCGTGCCGGCCCCAGCGGGTGAACGCGCCCGGTCCGACCCGCATCCCGGCCCGCGTCCGGTCCGACCCCCCGTCGGTCCGATCCACGTCCGGTCCGACCCCCGCCGGTCCGACCTGCGGCCGGATCCACCGTCCGGCACCCTGTCCCAACCGAGGCCCGCATGGAGTCCGCCAGCTTCATCGATGAGTGCACGATCCACGTGCGCGGCGGTGACGGTGGGGACGGCTCGGTGTCCTTCCGTCGCGAGGCCCACGTCCCACGGGGCGGGCCGGACGGCGGCGACGGCGGTGCCGGCGGGGACGTGGTCCTGGTCGCGGACCGCAACGTCACCTCCCTGCTCGACCTGCGCCGCGCGCCGCACCGCCGCGGCACCGACGGCGGCCACGGCGCCGGCAACAACCGCACGGGGGAGCGCGGCGAGGACACCGTCATCGCCGTGCCGATCGGCACGGTGGTCCGCGCGCGGGACAGCGGGCAGGTCGTCGCGGATCTCGTCCGGGACGGCCAGCGCGCCATCGTCGCCGAGGGTGGCCGCGGTGGCCGAGGCAACGCCGCCTTCGCCAACCGGCACCGTCGCCTGCCGCGCTTCCGCGAGCGCGGCGAGCGGGTGGAGGAGCACAGCCTCAGGCTCGAGCTCAAGCTGCTCGCGGACGTCGGCCTGGTCGGCTTCCCCTCGGTCGGCAAGTCCTCCCTGGTCGCGCGGCTGTCCGCCGCCCGGCCGCGCATCGAGGCGTGGCCCTTCACGACGCTCACCCCGCACCTCGGGGTCATGCGCGGCGGGGACACCGCCGAGGGCACCCCGATCGACGTGGTCCTGGCCGATGTGCCCGGCCTGATCGAGGGCGCGGCCGAGGGACGTGGGCTCGGCACCCGGTTCCTGCGGCACATCGAGCGCTGCCTGGTCCTGCTGCACGTCCTCGACGCCGCCCCGCCCGAGCCGGACCGCGACCCGGTCGCCGACCTCGCGACGCTGCGCCGCGAGCTCGAGCGCCACGACCCGGCGCTGCTGACCCGGCCGCAGCTGGTCGTGCTGAACAAGGTGGACCTCCCCGACGGCCAGGCCATGGCGGAGCTGGTCGCGGACCGGCTCCGGGCCGACGGTGAGGAGGTGCTCGAGGTCTCGGCCGTCACGGGTGCCGGGCTGGACGCGCTGCGCTTCCGGCTCGGGGCCCTGGTCGCCGCCGAGCGGGAGCGGGTGGGCATCCGAACCGAGGAGCCGGCCGACGAGGAGGTCCTCCTCCAGCTCGTGCCGACCGGCCCGGACTTCACCGTCCAGCGCGGCGCTGACGGCGCCTTCCACGTCCTCGGCCGCCGCGTCGAGCGCTGGGTCCAGATGCTCCCGCTCGAGGACATCGGGGCGGTGCGCTACCTCCAGGGCCGCCTGCGCCGCGCGGGTGTCGACCGGGCGCTGACCGAGGCGGGGGCCCGCGCCGGGGACGAGGTCGTCATCGGCCAGGCGGTGTTCACCTTCGAGCCGGAGCTCGAGGACCTCCCCGAGGAGGAACGCGCGGCCCTGCTCGCCGGCGAGGAGGACGCCGAGGTGGCGGAGGCTGACCTGGTCGACGCCGAGGTGGCGGACGCCGAGGTGGCGGAGGCTGACCTGGCGGACGCCGAGGTGCCGGACGCCGAGGTGGTGGAAGCTGACCTGCCGGACGCCGATCTGTCGGACGCCGATCTGTCGGACGCCGACCTGCCGGACGCCGAGGTGCCGGACGCCGACCGTGGGCTTTTGTCGTGACCGTCCGGTTCGCGCGCCCCAGCCTGGCCGTCGTCAAGGTCGGCTCGTCCAGCCTGCGCGGCGCCGATGGCCGGCTCGACCCCGACCAGGTCGCGAACCTGGCCGGGCAGGTCGTCGCCGCCCAGGCTGCCGGTACCCGGGTCGTGCTGGTCTCCTCCGGCGCCGTGGCCGCCGGGATGGGGCTGCTCGGGCTGGACCGCCGCCCGATGGACCTGCCCACGCTCCAGGCGGCCGCAGCGGTCGGCCAGGGCGAGCTGATCCAGGCCTACCAGCGGGTGCTCACCCGGCAGGGCCTGACCGGCGCACAGATCCTGCTCAGCCAGGACGACTTCGTGCACCGTGGCCGCTACCTCAACGCCCGCACCACGATCCAGCGCCTCCTCGACCTCGGCGCCGTGCCGATCGTCAACGAGAACGACGCGGTCGCCACCGATGAGCTCTCCTACGGCGACAACGACCACCTCGCTGCCCTGGTCGCCTCGATGCTGGACGCCGAGGTGCTCGTGCTGCTCTCCGATGTCGCCGGGTTGTACGACCGCGATCCACGCCAACCGGACGCCGCCCTGATCACGCGCGTGGACGATCCTGCGGACGTGGACCTGACCGTGATCGGCGGGGTCGGCTCCTACGTCGGCTCCGGCGGGATGCGGACGAAGGTCGGCTCGGCCCGGGTCGCGACCGCCTCCGCCACCCACGCGGTCATCGCCGACGCGCGTGCCCCACGGGTCCTCTCACGGGTGCTGGAGGGGGCGGAGATCGGGACCTGGTTCGTGGCCGCTCCCCACCGCGTCGAGGCCCGCCGCCTGTGGATCGGGTACGCGCTGCGGGTCCATGGCCGCATCCACATCGACGCTGGCGCCGTGGAGGCGTTGCGCTCGCGCGGGGTCTCGCTGCTCGGGGTCGGGGTGACCCGGGCCGACGGGCGGTTCGGTGCCGGCGACGCGGTCGAGGTGGTGGGACCCGACGGCACGGTGGTGGCGCGCGGGCTGAGCAGCTACGACGTCGCCGACGTAGCGCTGCTCGCCGGGCGCACGACGGCGCAGGCGGCCGCCGACCTCGGGGCCGGCTACGCCCGCGAGGTCATCCACCGCGACGACCTGGTCCTGCTCGGCTGACGAGCGCGGGTGGCCTCACGACCTCCGGTCGGCGGCGTCGTCCGGCACCCGGTCCCGGGCCCCGTCACGGCGGTGCCGGCCCACGAACACCTCGTCGAGCGGCTCCTCGATGTGGCAGGGCAGCCAGACGGTCACCGCTGTGCCGCCGCGGTCGGAGCGCACGTCGACGCTGCCGCCGTGGGCCGTGGCGACCGCCTGGACGACCGCGAGCCCGAGGCCGGTGGAGTCGCGCGCGTCACCCGCGCGGACGAAGGGTGCGAACACCTCGTCGAGGATGTCGGGGTCGATGCCCGGTCCCTGGTCCTCGACCCCGAGCCCGACCCGCTCCCCGGTGACGTCGACCGTGGCCGCGACCGTGATCGGTGTGCCCTCGGGGGTGTGGATCAGCGCGTTGTTGGTCAGGTTCAGGACGGCCTGGGCGAGCCGATCGGGGTCGGCGTGGAGGGTGACCGGCGGTGGTGGCTGCACGGTGATGCGCCCGGGTCCGCAGATGCCGGCGAGCTTCACCTCGAGCTCCTCGAACCAGCCGACGAGGTCGAGCTCGCGCGGCCGCACGAAGTCCGGTGTCCGGGTCCGGGCCATCGCCATGAGGTCCTCCACGAGCCGCGCCATGCGGCCGAGCTCATCGCGCACGATGTCCGCGGTCTCCCGCACCGCCTCAGGGTCGTCGGCGTCCACGGTGGCGAGCATCTCGAGGTGCCCGCGTGCGATGGTGATGGGGGTGCGCAGCTCGTGGCCGACGCTGGCGAGGAACTCCTGCTGCTGAGCGGTGGCCTGCTCGAGGCGGTCCAGCATGGTGTTGAACTCGCGTGCGAGCACCGCCACCTCGTCGTCGACGTCCGGTACCTCGACGCGGGCATCGAGCCGGCGCAGCTCCGTGGAGCGGGCCGCATCAGCGAGGGCTCCGAGCGGGGAGAGCGCCCGCCACAGGGCGGCGGTCAGCAGGATCCCACCGACGAGCAGCGACGCCCCTGCCGCGGCCGCCACGAGCAGGGAGGCCTCCCGGGCCTCGGCGCTGACCGGGGCGAGGGGGGAGACGATCTGGAGGGTGGCGAGCTGGTCGCCATCGATCACGATCGGCACGGTCGAGGTGCGGATCTCCCCGGCGTCGCCGGTCTCCACCGTCTCCCGCACGTTCGGCGTGCCGGCCGGCAGGGTGCCGGCGGTGAACCGCTCGGCGAGCTCCGGCGGGCCGTTGCTCGCCGCGAGCCGCAGGCGGTCGTCGAAGGTCACGATGGTCCAGTAGGACTCGTTGGACGGGTTGAGCTGGAGGTAGCGCCGCACCGCGGCCTCCAGGGCGTCCCGGTCGGAGGCCGTCGGGTCGTCCTCGCGAGCCTCGGTCAGCAGGGCCGTGATGGACCGCTGGAAGCGCTCCTCCTCGCGGGCGAGCATCGTGTCGGTGTCACGCAGCCCGTCCTGCAGCAGGAACTCGTAGGCGAGGATGGCGGCGACCGCGAGGCTGACCGCGAACACCACCATCGCCGTCAGCGGGACCCGGACCCGTAGCCACTGCGACGGTGAGTGCCGCCGCGCGGGTGGCCGGCCGGCGCTCATGACACGAACCGGTACCCGGCGCCCCGCACCGTCTCGATGCGCTGCTTGCCGAGCTTGCGGCGCAGGTAGCCGACGTAGACCTCGACGACGTTGGAGCCCGGCTCGAAGTCGTAGCCCCACACCCGGTCCATCAGCTGGACCTGGGAGAGCACCTGGCCGGGGTGCCGCATGAAGGTCTCGAGCAGGGCGAACTCCCGCGCGGTCAGATCCACGGTGCGACCGTCGGCGGTCACGCTCCGAGCGCGCAGGTCGAGCCGGACCCCGCCCTGCTCCAGCGCCGCGGAGCTCTGCTGGTCCCGGGACCGCAGGCGTGCATGGATCCTGGCGAGCAGCTCGGCGAAGCTGAAGGGCTTGGTGAGGTAGTCGTCGGCGCCCGCGTTGAGGTTGCCCACGCGGTCGTCGATGGCGTCCTTGGCGGTCAGGATGATCACCGGGACGTCGGGACGGCGCTCGCGGAGCTTGCGCAGCACCTGCTCACCCGGGAGCTTCGGCAGCATGAGGTCGAGGATCACCAGATCGACCGAGGGGTCGCAGGCCAGCGCGTAGCCGGTCGAGCCGTCGCGAGCGACGGTGACGGTGAAGCCCTCCGCCTTCAGGCCGCGCTCGACGAAGGACGCGATCCGCGCCTCGTCCTCCACGATGAGTACGTTCATGGGCGGAGTGTGCCGCATGACGGTGCCGCGGTGGGCGTGGCTGAGAGGGTCCTCAGGTCGACCTCAGCCCGGCCTCACCCCCGCGACGGACCCTGCGGCCCGGCTCGCCGCCCCAGCGCCCCTGCCGACGCTGGCCGAGCCACCCCGCGCCGGTCCTCAGGAGCCGAGATGTCCGACACCGCACCCGAGCCGATCGAGCTGCCCCCGATGAAGGAGCGTGATCTCCTGATCGCCGCCGCGCGCGCGGCCGGTGCCGAGCTGCGCAGCTCACGCCTGCGCAGCGTCCACCACCGCCCCGGGCGGAGCCGGTCGGCGCTGTACGACGCCACCCTCGTGATCGGCGAACAGGAGCAGGAGGCCCTCCTGGCGACGCACACCGACGTGCGCGGGTTCCCCGACGAGGCTCTGGTGCTCGGGGACGGCGATGTGCAGGCGGCTGTCTGGCGCTTCCCGAACGATCCCTACCTGCCCGGGCTGCCCTCAGCGCTGTCGACGGAGCGGGTCCGAGAGCTGCTCGATGACCTCGGGGGACCGAGCGGTGACGTCGCGCTGCGGACCCGGACCTACCGTCCGACCCGCCGCGCGGTCGTCGAGGTGGAGGTGCAGGGCGAGGTCGCCGGTCGCATCGCCTACCTCAAGGTCCTCTCGAGCAAGCGCGCCCGGTCCGTCGCCCGCCGGCACCGCACCCTGCTCGCCGCGCAGCTTCCCGTGCCCGGGCTGATCGGGCTCGCGGAGCCGCAGGGCATCGTGGCGCTCGAGGCGCTCGCGGGCCTGACGCTCGCCCAGGCGCTCGCCGCCGACGCGCCCCTGCCGGACCCCGCCGAGTTCCTCACCCTCGCCGAACGCTTCGCGACCAGCGGTGTGGACGGCAGCCGGGACCCACGCGCCTTCGCCGATCCCGTGCGGCACGTCCCGCTCCTGGCCGCGCAGGTCCCGGAGCGAGCCGAGGAACTGGCCGAGCTGGCCGCCGAGGCCGCGGCGGTGACCGGACCGGTGGTGGGCGTCCATGGTGACCTGCACGCCGGGCAGCTGCTGCTCGGTGCCGACGGCGCCATCACCGGCGTGATCGACATCGACGGGGCCGGTCAGGGCTACCTCGCCCACGACGCCGGGAACCTGCTCGCCCACCTCGAGGCCTTCGGTGACCTCGATGCGCGTCGCCGCGACCGGACCCACGCCTTCGCTGCCCGCCTCCGCGCCGCGTACGCCGAGGTGGTGGACCCCGTCATGCTCGACCGCGCGTCGGCGGCGTCCTGGATCGGGCTCGCGACCGGCGCGCACCGCGCGCGGGAGCAGGGCTGGCGGGACGAGATGGGTCGGCGCATCGATCGCGCCGCGGAGCTGCTCGGGCGACGCTGAGCAGCGGTCGACCCGCGCTCATGGTTGCACCCCGCGACCGGGGCGGGTCACGGGGTGCGGGTCGGCGGCGCGCCAGCGGGGGGCGTTGGCGGCTCCGACCGGAACCGGTGGGCGATCAGTCGTCCTCGTCGTCCTCGTCGTCGTCGTCCTCGTCGTCGTCGTCCTCGTCCTCGTCGTCGTCCTCGTCGTCCTCGTCGTCGTCCTCGTCGTCGTCCCAGTCGCCTTCGTCGTCGTCCTCGTCGTCCTCGTCGCCGTCCTCGTCGTCCCAGTCGTCGTCGTCCCAGTCGTCTTCCGCGGTGTCGTCGGCGGTCTCAGGTCCCGTCTCGTCGTCGTCATCGTCCTCGTCGGGCGAGTCGTCGGGCGAGTCGTCGGGCGAGTCGACGGGCGAGCCGGGGGACGGTGCGGTCACCACCGGCGTCTCGTCGGGCGCCGCCCCCGGGGAGGCGGTGGAGCCGGCGGGTTCCTCCTCGTCGGGGCTCGCCACCGAGCGGATCGAGAGCGGGCTGCTGTTCGGGGTCACGACGTCGACCGCCTCGTCGTCCGCGGTCCGCGCCGTGTCCGTGGTCTCCGGCCGGTCCTCCTCGGGTACGACGACCGGAGGCTCCTCGCCGGTCGCGTCGGTGCTCAGCTCGATCGCGCTCGGCCGGTCGCGAGATCCAGAGACGGTGTTCGCGAGACCGAAGGCGCCGGCTGCGACCGCGGCGGTGGCCGCAGCGGCGGTCACGACCCGCCAGCGGGACAGGTGCTTCATGTCGGTGCTCCCGTCAGGTTCGTGGCGTCGGGTCCGGCAGCGTCATGGGCTGCCGTCCGACACGATGGCGACGGAGCCTGAAGGCAAGGTGGCAGCAACCTGAGAGCTCTCTCAGGTCGAGTGGCCAACGATCGCCGGTCTCACCCGCGCGAAGCGACCCTCACCCGTCGGCACCCTGGCCCGAGAACCACTCCTCAAGGCGCTCGAGGATGCCGGGCTCGCCGTCACGACCACCGTCGAGGAGACCGCCGAACAGGTCCTCGAGCAGCCGCTCCGGGTCCAGCGACGGTGTCCCGCCCTCCGCGGTCGGCGGCCCGCCACCGACCTCGGACCGCAACGCGGCGACCTCCGCGCGCAGCTCTGCGACCTCAGCCGCCAGCGCGTCCCGGTCGGCCTGGGCCTCAGCGGCCATGCGCCACTGCGCCAGGCCGAGGCCGACGCTGCCGAGCAGCGCCAGCACCGCGACCACGGCGACCGTCGCCACCACCCACCGCGGGGTGCTGCTGCTCCCGGCCGGCGGTCCGGGGTCGAACAAGGGTTGGGTCCGGCGCTGCGCCTCGATGGTGTCATCCGCCGCCCACACCGCGGACCCGCCGGGAGGTCTGCCGGGCACCTTGGAGCCGCTCATCGCCGCGGGTCCAGGACGAGCTTGCCGATCGTGCTGCGCGCGCGCAGGTCGCGGTGCGCCTCCGCCGCCTCGCTCAGCCCGTAGGTCCCGCCCACGACGGGCCGGAGCTCGCCCGCGACCACGAGGTCGAGCAGCTCCCGCAGGGGGGCGGCGAGGTGGCGGTCGGCATCCATCATCGCGTGCGCGAGCCAGAACCCGACGACCCCGCGCGAGCGCGCCAGCAGCGCCCGGGGGTCGACCAGGCTCGGGGCCTCGCGCGAGGCCATGCCGTAGACGACGCACCGGCCGAAGGGCGCGAGCGCGGCGATGCTCGCATCGGTGACCGCACCGCCGGCCATCTCCAGCACGATGTCGACCTTGCCGCCGTTGGCCTCCTCGATCGCCCCCTTGAGGTCCTCGACGCGGGAGTCGATGGCGACGTCCGCGCCGAGGTCCAGCGCCAGTCGGCGCTTCTCCTCGCTGGACGCCGCCGCGATCACCCGACCGGCCCCGAAGCGCTTCGCGAGCTGCACCGCGAGGGAGCCGACCCCGCCGGCGGCCGCGAGCACCACGACCGACTCGCCCGGGGCGATGCGGGCGCTGGTGCGCAGCAGGTGCCAGGCGGTCGTGCCCTGCAGGACCAGCGCGAGCGCCGCGCCGTCGTCGACCTCGTCGGGCAGGTCGAAGCTGGTCGCGCTCGGCGCCAGCGCGCGCTCGGCGTACCCGCCGCCCGGCAGCAGGGCCACCACCCGGCGGCCGTCGGGCAGGCGCCCCACGGCTTCGGCTCCGGGCACCAGCGGCAGGGTGGACGGCGCGAGGTAGCTGTCCTCAGCCTGGTGGGTGTCGGCGTAGTTGATGCCGGCGGCGTCCACCTCCAGCACCTCGGAACCCGGGCCAGCGACGGGGTCGGGCTGGTCCTCGACGAGGGTCAGGACCTCCGGCCCGCCGAACCGTGTGATCCGGATCGCACGCATCTGCTCACCCTCCCGGTGCTCGAGCGCTGGTCACGTCAGGGTGCGACGGTACGCGCTCGTCGCGCACCGGGCGCGGATCAGGTCAGGTCCGCGACCTCGGCGTCCACGGCCACCAGCAGCGCGTCGGCGTCCAGGCGCAGCGACACCCCATGGGCGCCGGAGCCCACCGTGACCGTGCCGGCACCGGCGATCGTCGCATCGGCCAGGACCGGCAGCCCGCCGCGCACCCCGAAGGGCGTGATCGTCCCGCGCTCGAACCCGGTCACCTCCCGGGCCTCCTCGGCGTCCGGCAGGGACAGCCGCGACACCCCCAGATGGGCGCGCAGCTTCGGCCAGGACAGCTGCGCGTTGCCGGGCAGCAGCACGAGCAGGTGGTCGTCGGCCGCGCGGCGTACCACGAGGGTCTTCAGGAGCCGGTCGGGGGCGATGCCGAGCCGCGTGGCCGCCTCCTCCAGGCTCCGCGGCCGCTCGATACGGTGCACCTCGAGGTCGAACCCGGCCTCGCGCGCCGCGATCACGGCGGCTGCGATCGCGGCGGTGGCGGGCCAGTCGGCACGTTCCAGTCGGGTCACGGCACGATCAGCAGCTTGCCGGTGGTGGTGCCGGACTCCAGGTCACGGTGCGCCTGCGCCGCCTCCCGCAACCGGTAGCGCGCGTGGATGTCGAGCTCGAGGTCGTCGCGGCGCAGCAGGTCGAACAGGCTCGTCGCCCGCCACTCGAGCTCGTCGGTCGTCGAGACGTGATGGAACAGCGACGGCCGGGTCACGAACAGCGAGCCGCGCTGGTTGAGCACCTGCAGGTCCACGGGCGGGACGGGTCCGGAGGAGGCGCCGTAGAGCACGAGCAGCCCGCGTGGCCTCAGGCACCGCAGCGAGGCGTCGAAGGTGTCCCTGCCGACCGAGTCGTACACGACGTCCACGCCGGCACCGCCGGTGAGCTCGCGGACCCTCGCGGCGATGTCGACGTCGCGGTACAGGAGCACCTCGTCCGCTCCGAGGGCGCGGACCAGCTCGGCCTTGACGGGCGTCGAGGTAGCGGCCAGGACGCGGGCGCCCCGGCGCAGGGCGAGCTGGACGAGCAGGCGCCCGACCCCACCGGCCGCGGCGTAGACGAGCACCGCATCGCCGGTGCGCAACGTCGCGGTGGAGTGGGTGAGGTAGTGCGCGGTCATCCCCTGGAGCATGACCGCGGCGGCCTGCTCGGGGGTGACGCCCTCGGGCACGCGCACGCACCGGCCGGCGGGGACCGCGACCTGCTCGGCGTAGGACCCACGGGTGTCGGCCCAGGCGACCACATCACCGACCTGACGGGTGGTCACCTGCGGGCCGACCGCGACCACCGTCCCGGCACCCTCGAGCCCCAGCCCGCCGGGGAGCTCGAGGTCGTAGGCGCCGGAGCGCTGGTAGGTGTCGATGAAGTTCACCCCGGCGGCGGCGACCTCGACGAGCACCTCGTCGGGACCCACGTCCGGGGTCGGGACCTCCGCGATCTCGAGGACCTCCGGGCCGCCGTGCTCGGTCACCTGGATCGCGCGCATGGTCGCTCCTGCTCGCCGGGGCCTCGGCCAGGGGTGTGCTCCGTCGACGGTAGTCCCTCGGCCGGGCGGCGCACCGGCCCATCGGTCGGCGGACACGTCGCGGCCGTGCGGGGGCATCCACCGCGTCCGGGGTGGTCGTCGCGTGCGCCGGTGACGTAGCCTCGCCGCAGCCGTGCCGTTACGGCCACCAGGAGCCCGACCGTGCCCCCATCCTTCGCTGACGTCGCGGACGTTCGGGCGCGGCTGGAAGCGGTCGGCTACCTCGTCGACACCTCGATCGAGACGGTGGTGCTGCTGGCCGACCGGCTGGGCAAGCCGATCCTGGTCGAGGGACCGGCGGGCGTGGGCAAGACCGAGCTGGCGAAGGCGATCGCCGCCGCGACCGAGGCCGAGCTCGTCCGCCTGCAGTGCTACGAGGGACTGGACGAGGCGCGCGCGCTGTACGAGTGGAACTACCGCAAGCAGCTGCTGCGGATCACCCACGCCCGCGGCAGCGAGCTGGGTGGCGGCGAGGCGTGGGACGAGGTCGAGGACGACCTGTTCAGCGAGCAGTACCTGCTCGAGCGGCCGCTGCTCAAGGCGCTGCGCAGCGAGGCTCCGGCCGTCCTGCTGATCGACGAGGTCGACAAGGTGGACCTCGAGTTCGAGGCCCTGCTGCTGGAGATCCTCTCGGACTTCCAGGTCACCATCCCCGAGCTCGGCACGGTCCGCGGCACGCGGCACCCGATGGTCGTGCTCACCTCCAACGGCACCCGGGAGCTGTCCGAGGCGCTGCGCCGCCGCTGCCTCTACCTCCACCTCGACTACCCCTCGCCCGAGCGCGAACGCGACATCGTGCAGCGCCACGTCCCCGGGGCACCTGATGTGCTGACCCTGCAGCTCGTCGAGGTGGTGCGCTCCCTGCGCCAGCTGGACCTGCGCAAGGCCCCCTCGGTCTCCGAGACCCTGGACTGGGTACGCACCCTGCTGACCCTGGACCTCGAGGTGCTGGACGAGGCAGCCCTCGAGCGCACGATCGGCGTCGCGCTCAAGCACCACCTGGACGTCGAGCGGGCGATCGCCCACCTCACCAGACCGTCGAGACGGCAGGGCTCGCTCCCGTGACCGATCCCGCGCCGGACACGGTTCCGCCTGCCAGCGTCGACGAGCCGATGGCCGCCGACCGCCGCACCCTGACCATCGCGGCGCTCGCCATGGTCCTGCTCGTCCTGGTCGGCGTCGTCAGTGGGGCGGTGTTCGCCGGGTCGGCCTGCGACGACATCGTCCCGCGCCCGCTGGCTGCTCCGGCCGCGGGGGACGCGGCCTCCCTGGCTGCGGTCCTCCCCACCCTCGACGACGACACCCGCAGGGCCTGGCAGGAGCAGCTGGAGGCGCTCGAGACGGCGCTCGGGCCCGTGGTCGGCCTGGCGGATGCCGACGGCACGGACCGGCTGCGGTCGTCGAGCCTCGGTCCGGTCGCCGTGGGGGGGTCGGTCGTGCAGCTCGACGCCTCCGGCTCACGGGTGCTCGACGCCGTCGAGGTCGGTTCCGGCACCATGGTGGGCGGCGGTGACCACCTCTACACCCTGGCGCTGCCCAACCCGCTGACGGGCCAGGTCGACGCGCTCCAGCCGCTGGACGCGGACCTCGGTGGCCTCACCTGCGTGGACACCGCGCTGGTCGGCAGCCCGCTCGCCTTCCACCTCGATGCGAACGACGGCCAGCTGCTGCTCCTGCGGCTCGAGGAGGACGGCGAGGACGCCGAGCTCGAGCTGCGCGACCCGGTCGCCGGCCGGGTGTGGGGGAGCGACCTCGACCTGCCGGACGCGCCGGCCGGGCTCGCCGGGTCCCGGCTGACCGCGGGACTCGGGCCCGAGGTGATCGTGACCGCGACGCGCACGGGGCCCGAGGAGTCGGCGCCGGTGCTGACGGCCGTCGAGCGCTCGGACGGGGCGCCGAGGTGGCAGGTGACCCGGGAGGAGCTGGCCGCGGCCGGGATCGTGCTGCCGGACGACGGACCGACCCGCGCCGAGGTGCACGCCGTCGGTTCGGACCGCGCGCTGGTGGTCCTCCGGGACGTCACCGCGAGCGGGCAGCCGGACGAGGCCGCCGAGCAGGACGCGTTGAACGCCCGACGGCAGGTGCTCGTGACCGTTGCGCTCGCCGATGGCGAGGTGCGGTCCTGGTCCACCCTGCCGGTGACCGAGCGGGTCGTGGCCGCGGCGACGTCCCAGGCCGGGGCGGTGGTCGTCACCGTCGACGTCGGCGAGGGTCGGACCACGGTCCGGGAGCTCGATGGCCCCCGGGTCCGGGTGATCGCCGAGACGGAGCTACGAGGGGCGGTCCT
>JBKHEJ010000035.1:0-16398 GCA_046540855.1 Nitriliruptoraceae bacterium | reverse complement strand
CCGGCCCTGATCCGTCGCACCGAGGACGCGGACCTGCTCAAGGAAGCGCTGGTGGAGAACATCCACCGCGTCCAGCTCAACCCGCTCGAGGAGGCCGCGGCCTACCAGCAGTTGCTCGAGGAGTTCGGTGTCACGCAGGAGGAGCTCGCGACCCGCCTGGGCCGGTCGCGACCCTCCATCTCCAACGCCATCCGGCTGCTCGGGCTCCCAGCGGCGGTCCAGCGCCGGGTCGCCGCCGGCGTCCTCAGCGCCGGACACGCCAAGGCGCTCCTCGCGCTGCCTGACACCGCCGAGCAGACCCGCCTCGCGGAGCGGATCGTCGCTGAAGGCCTGTCGGTGCGCGCCACCGAGGAGCACGTCCGAGTGCGCCTCACCGAGGACACCCCCAGCGAACGCCGTCCCGCGGCCGGGCGCACCCCCACCGCCCCGGGCTTGCTCGAGCTCCAGGACGACCTCTCCGACGCCCTGCAGACCCGGGTGAGGATCGCCATGGGGGCCCGGAAGGGCAGGTTGACGGTGGAGTTCTCCTCCGTGGATGACCTCGAGCGCATCGTGGCCGTCATCGCGGATGGTCTCGCGGCGACGGCGCCCACCGCCACGCCGACGGACGACCCGCAGATGGGCTCGGACGTCACGGCCCGGTGGGAGGACGACGAACGCTGACGGTCCCGTCCTCCTCAGCGAGGAGGGCGCGCTCGGCGAGATCGACGAACAACCCACAGGCGACGACCCCCGGCAGGAGGGTGATCCAGGTGTCCTCCACCGCGGGGTCCTCGATACCGCCGGCACGACGAGCGTCGAGGAGGTGGTTGCCGTTGTCGGTGCGGACCGCTTCCCCCGGAGCATCCTTGCGAAGCGTGACCTCATAACCACGTTCCGTGAGAGCGCGTTGGACCGGTCCGGCCGCGAAGGGGATGACCTCGACCGGGAGCGGGAAGCTCTCCCCGAGCCGTGGCACGAGCTTCTCGGCGGTCGCGATCAGCACGAACCGGTCCGCCATGGTCGCCACGACCTTCTCGCGCAGCAGCGCACCGCCCCCGCCCTTGGTGGCGGTGAGCGCCGGGTCGAGCTCGTCCGCGCCGTCGATCGCGAGATCGAGCCGCTCCACCTCGCCGGGATCGAGCAGCCGCAACCCCAACCGGCGGCAGAGGGTCGCCGTGGCCTGTGAGGTCGGCACGCCCGCGACGTCCCGCCGCTGTTCGGCGAGCACCTCGAGCAGGTGCGTCACCGTCGTGCCGGTCCCGAGCCCGAGCTGCATGCCATCCTCGACGAGCTCGGCCGCGGCGAGCGCCACCGCGCGCTTGCGGTCCTCAGGTGTCATGGCTGCCTCGCTCGCCTCAGGTCGTCCCCGTGGGCTGCCTCACCCCGCGCGCCACGCCTGCAGCAGCACCGGTAGCTCGCCGAGCCCCTCGAGGACGAGGTCCGGCTCCTCCGCGTCGTCGGGGAGCTCCTGGAGCTGTCCCCACGGGCCACGCTGCAGCCAGCAGGTCCTCAGCCCCGCAGCAGCGGCGGGCAGCACGTCGTTGTCGACGCGGTCGCCCACGTAGAGCAGCTGGTGGGCGGCGGTCACCCCGGTCAGCTCCACGAGACGGGTGAAGAAGGCGTCGTCGGGCTTGCTGACCCCGAGCCCCTCCGAGGTCCAGCAGGCCTCGGCGCCGAGCTCCAGCGCCTCGAGCTGTGGTCCCCGCCGTGCCGGCTGGTTCCCGGCGATGACGACCCGCACGCCCGCCTGCGCGAGCTCCGCCAGACAGGCGCGCACGTCCGGGTAGAGGTCCGCCTCGACGAACCCGCCGTAGCGCCGCTCGTGCTCCTCCTCGAGCTCCTCCCAGTCGAGGTTGGGTGCCACGTGCGCGAAGACCGAGGCCACCGGCTCGTCCTGGACCACCGCCGCACCGAGCACCGCCGCGAAGGTCAGCGGGGAGACGCCGACGAGCTCGGCCCAGATCGCCCACACCCGGGTCTCGTCGATCAGGACCTCACCGACGTCGAACACCACGGTGTCCGGCGCACACACCTCGCTGGCGGCTGCCTCGGTCATCCGTCCCGGTCCGCGTCACGGGTGGCCAGCTCCACCAGCCGTTCGCACAGCGCCGGGAAGCTGATCGAGGCGGCTTCGGCCGCGAGCGGCACCAGGGAGGTCTCGGTCAGGCCGGGACAGGTGTCCAGCTCCAGCAGCCAGGGCCGGCCATCAGCGTCGACGATCAGGTCCGCGCGGGAGATGTGCCGGGCGCCGACCGCCCCCACCGCCCGCAGCGCCGTATCGGCGCAGGCTGCCGCGACCTCCTCGTCCAGTCGCGCCGGGGCGTGGAACTCGGTCGCGCCGGGGGTGTAGCGGGCCGCGAAGTCGTAGGCGCCCTCCTTGGGCTGGATCTCGACCGCGGGGAGCGCCTCGCCGTCCAGGACGGTGACCGCGACCTCGGTTCCCGCCACGAACCGCTCGATCAGCACCGCCTCGGCGTAGGAGAAGGCGCCGACGATGGCCTGGGGGAGCCGCGCGACATCCTCGACGATGGTCAGCCCGAGGGAGGAGCCGCCGGTGGCAGGCTTGACCACGAGCGGGACCGACAGCTCCGCCGCGATGCGGTCGACAGCCGCGCTCGCCCCCATCTCGCGGAAGGCCTGCTGGCTCAAGGTGACGCGGTCCGGGACGTGCAACCCGGTGCGCGCGAACAGCCCCTGGGCGATCGGCTTGTTCCAGGCCAGGGAGCTTGCGAGCACGTCCGGACCGGTGTAGGGGAGCCCGATGAGCTCGAGCAAGGACTGGATCGTGCCGTCCTCGCCGGCGGAGCCGTGCAGGGCGAGGAAGGCGACGTCGAACCCTCCGGCGTCCAGGGTGTGGACCAGCTCACCGTCCACGTCCAGGGAGGTCACCGGGTAGCCGAGGTCGCGCAGGGCGTCGGTGACCCGCGATCCCGACCGCAGGCTCACCTCCCGCTCGAGCGAGATGCCACCGGACAGGACGGCGATGGATGGACGCTCAGCCATCGGGGCTCCTTCGTGGACCGGGGGGCTCAGCCGCCCATCCCGGGGGTCGGACGCGTCGGCTTGCGGTCGGGTGCTGGGGGGTGCTCGCCGTAGACGGCGCGCACCAGCTCGAGCTCGTCGTGCAGCAGCTCGCCGAGCCGCTGGACGCCCTCGGGGATGCGCTCGACGGGCGGGTAGCTGAAGCACAGGCGCATCTGGTCCCCGCCGCTGCCGTCGGCGTAGAAGCCGCGGCCAGGTACGTAGGCGACGCGGTGGTTGACGGCCTTGGCGAGCAGGTCGGAGGTGTCGATCCCCGGTGGCACGGTCAGCCAGATGTAGAACGCCCCGAGCGGGACGGTCCAGTGCACGCCGGCGGGCATCTCCTGCTCGAGCGCGGACAGCATGGCGTCAGCCTTCGTCCGGTACAGCTCGGTGAAGCGCCGGACCTGCTCACGCCACGGCTGGGTCTCAAGCCACCGCTCCACGATCATCTGGGTCAGGTTGGAGGGGCACAGATCGCCCGCCTCCCGGAGCAGCACGAGCTTGTCCCGGATCGGTCGCGGTGCTGCGATCCAGCCGGTGCGGACCCCCGGGGCGAACAGCTTCGACATCGTGCCGATGTAGATCACCCGTTCCGGCAGCAGCGAGCGCAGGCTCGGCAGCGTCTTGCCCGCGAAGTCGAGCAGGCCGTAGGGGTTGTCCTCGACCACGAGCAGGTCGTGCTGCTCCGCGAGCTCCGCCAGCCGGTGCCGCCGCGCGACCGACAGGGACACGCCCGCGGGGTTCTGGTGGTTCGGGATCGTGTAGAGGTACTTGGCCTGCCGGCCCTCGGCCGCGAGCCGATCCAGGGCCGCCTCGAGCTGGTCGACGTCCATCCCCTGCTCGTCCATGGGGATGTGCCGCACCTCGGCCTGGTGGCTGGACATCGCGCCGATGCCGCCGACGTAGGTGGGGCCCTCGGCCAGGACGACGTCGCCGGGATCGAGGAAGCACTTGGCCACGAGCTCGAGCGCCTGCTGGCCGCCGACGGTGATGAGCAGGTCGTCGGCGTGCCCAGGGACCCCCTCGTGGTGCATCACCTCGACGAGGCGCTCGCGGAGGTCCGGCAGACCCTGGCCACCGCCGTACTGCAGCGCCACCGTGCCGGCCTCGCGGATCACCGAGGCGACCACCTCCTCGACGGCGCCGAGGTCGAGCGCGTCGATGGCCGGCATGCCGCCCGCGAAGGAGACGACCTCCGGGCGTGACGCCACCGCGAACAGCGCCCGGATCTCCGAAGCGCTCATCCCGGTCACCCGGGCGGCGTAGCGGGCGAGGTAGGGGTCGGTGTCGAGCCGCACGGGCTGCTCCAGGGATGCCGGTCGGGGCGGTCCCACCGTCGGATCCGAGCCGGGACCGGAGCCCGTGACACCGCTACAGTCGAGCGTAGCGAGCGTGCTGGTGCGACCGGTCACGCGCGCCCCGGACGCGAGCACGGGGCGGCCCGCACCCTGCCGGCCGCGTCGTGCCGGACGGTCGAGGCAGGAGCAGGCTGGTGGAGCACGACGTCGGCGACCCCCTCCCCGAGCACGACGAGCCGCAGGCGCGGCACCGTGTGGCCCGCGGCGGCTGGCGCCGCATCCTCGCCGGCTTCCTCGTCGGTGCCGTCGTCGGCGCGGCCATCGGGCTGGTCCTGCCCCGCGACGACGGACCGGTCCGGCCCCGCCCCGGTGGTTGAGCCGTGCGCCGCGCCGTCCCCCTGACGGGAGACGTCCTCGCGTCCCTGCCCGACCCCTGCCGGCGGTGCCTGTTCTGGGAGCAGGGAGCGCCCTGCCCGCAGCCGCGCTTGGGCACGGTCCTGGCCGGGCTCGCCACCACGCTCCCCCCGGGGGAGGCCGCCCGAGCGCCGGCAGAGCGCAAGCGCGCCTGGGTCGACGCCGAGGTCGCGAGCGGTGCCCCACCGGGCGTCGTGCTCTGGGTGAGCGCCGGCACGGATCGGCACACCGACCGTGTGCCGGCCGCACCGGTGGACGCCTTCGCCCTGTTCGCGACCCCCGACCGCTTCGCCCCGCGGGCGGTCCCCGCGCCACGGCCGAGCCCCGACGCGCTGCTGCTGGCGACGGCCTGGGTGGCGCCGACCCAGCGTGAGCAGGGCCTGGGCCGCGTCCTGCTGCACCAGGCGTTCCGGGAGGCGGTCCGTCGCGAGCTCGCCGCCGTGGAGGTCTACGCCGATCGCCGCTTCCGGGAGCGGTCCTGCGTGCTGCCCACGACCTGGCTGCTCCACGAGGGGTTCGTCGTCCACCGGGAGCACCCACGCATCCCGCTGCTTCGGGTGGAGACCCGGCGCATGGTGCGGTGGACGGAGCACCTCGAGCACGCCTGGGACGAGGTGCTCAGCCACCTCCCGGAACTCGTCCCCGCGCCACGGCGGGGCGGTACCGTGGCCCGGACGAGGAGCTCGACCTCCTCGGCCCCGCTCGAGGGAGCCCTCTGCGCACCGTGACCCGGTCGGCGGTCCCTCGAGGCTCCCCTGAGGTCCGACGTGCGCGCCTACCACGAGCTGCTGCGACACCGCGACGCGCGGTGGCCCCTGCTGCTGTCCATGGTGGCTCGGCTCACACCGGGGATGATGATCCTCGCGCTGGTCCTGCTGCTGCGGGACGCTGGCTACAGCTACGCCGCCGCTGGCCTGGTCAGCGCCGGTCATCAGGTCGGCGTCGGGCTCGCCTCGCCGGTGCAGGGCCGGCTCGTGGACCGTCTCGGGCAGGCGCGGATCCTCGTGCCGGACGCCGTCGGCTACCTCGGCGGCACCCTGGCCCTGGCCGTGGCCGTGGGCGCATCGGCGACGGTCCCGGCGCTGGTCCTGACGGCGCTGGTGACCGGCGCGCTCTACCCGCCGGTGACGGCGTCCTCACGGGTGCTGCTCTCCCGGCTGTTCCCGACGGGGCAGCTGCGCGAGTCGGCGTTCGCGCTGTCGTCGGTCTCCGTCGAGCTCGGGTTCGTGCTCGGACCGCTGCTCGCGGTGGCGGTCGCCGAGCGGTGGACGTCCGCCGCCGCGGTCGTGCTGGCCGGAGGGTTCGCCGCGGTCGGCTCCGCCGGGTACGCCGCGACCCGGGCGGCTCGAGCGATGCCTCCACGGGTCGGTCCCCGCCCGAACGGCGGGGCCTTGCGCTCCCCCGGCGTCCGCGCGTTGGTGGTGGCGATCGGCGCCGCCGCGGTCTCCTTCGGGGTCCTGGACATCACCATCCCGGCGGTGGCCGAGCTCGCCGGGGACCGCAGCGACGCCGGGCGCCTGGTCGCGACCCTGGCGGCCGGCAGCCTGTTCAGCGGTGTGGTCTACGGTGCCCGCACCTGGCCGGGGACGCTCCCGGCACGGCTGCGGGTCCTGGCGGTGCTGCTGGCCGTAGGGATGCTGCTGCTGCCGCTGACCGTGGGCGATCTGCGCCTGTTCACCCTCGGCCTGTTCGCGGCGGGCCTGTTCCTCGCGCCCACCACGATCGTCGCGTTCCAGCTGCTCGACGACCTCGCGGTCCGGGGGACCCAGACCGAGGCGCAGGCGTGGATGCAGGCGGCGGTGGTGGTCGGCGTCGCGCTCGGCGCCAGCCTGGCGGGGTGGGCGGTGGACCGCAGCGGCCCGGCCCTCGCCTTCGGTATCGGTGCGGTGATGGTCGCGCTCGCGGCCCTGCTCACCCACACCCGGCGCCGCCGACTGGAACCTGAGGTGCCGGCCCCCTTGCCGGGCTGACGCGGCCGTCGCGCCAGGCTCCCGGGTCAGGTCACCGGCTGCGGAGCACCGACGAGGAAGGTCACGACCGCCTCGGCCAGGGCGGCACCGAGGCGTTGCTGGACCCGCGGGTCGGTCAACGACCGTCCCTCCTCGGGGTGGGTCAGGAACCCGGGCTCGATGATGGCCGCTGGAGCCCGGGACTCGCGCACGATCGCGAGCGTGCTGGGGTGCACGCGGCAGTCCACCGTCCCCGTCGCGGCCAGCACCGCGTCCAGGCACAGGCGCGCGAGCCGCTGGCCGCGGTCGGAGATCTGGACGTCGGTGCCGAAGTGGTAGGCGGCCGCTCCCCGGCCGTGGGGGGAGTCGACGCCGTTGGCGTGGATCGACACGATCAGCTCGACCGCCTCGACGTTCGCCTGCTCCGCCCGTTCCGAGGGCGTCGGGGAGGTGGTGGGGCCACGGCTGAGCACGACGTGGGCGCCGAGGGCAGCGAGCCGTCCCTCCAGGGCCAGCGCGATCGCCCAGGTCACCTCGTGCTCAGCCACCCCGTCGGGTGAGGTCAGGCCGGGGTCGGCCACGCTGTGACCAGGGTCGACCATCAGCCGCGTCCCGGCGACCGTGCGGCGTGGCGGGCGGCGCAGCGCCTCGCGCTCGCGCACCGCCGCGACCGGGGCCTCCTGGTGGGCACGGTGCAGCCTGCGCAGGTGCGCGATGGTCGCCGGACCCGCGATCCCGTCCTGGAGCAGGCCGGCGTTGAGCTGGAACTCGCGCACGGCGCTGACGGTCTGCTGCCCGTACAGACCGTCGTCGTAGCCGCTGTCGAACCCGAGCCGGTTCAGGCGTCGCTGCAGGTCACGGACGTCGTCGCCGCGCAGCATCGGGCGGGTCAGGTACAGCAGGCGGTCGCCGAGCCGGTAGGCCGCCCCGATCAGCGCCTGCCAGGTCTCCGGGCCGATGATGCCGTCGGCCACGAGGCCGCGCTGCTGCTGGAAGGCACGCACGCACGCCTCGGTGTCGCGGTCGAACACCGCCGGGTCGCCACCGCACGCGTAGCCGAGCGCCGCGAGACGGCGCTCGACGTCCTCCACCTCGGGACCGGTGCTCCCGCGCCTGATCAGCTCCACGTCGCGAGCCTACGGGACGGCACCGTCCGCGCACGGAGCGGTGGCCTCACGGTGCGGCCCGCTCGTAGCGATCGCCCTCCACCGGCACGAAGCCCATCGCGGTGAGGTAGCGGCGGTGGGCATCGACCTCGGCGCGGGTGCTGAGCCGCGTGACGCCGTGCGGGGCGAACAGTTGGGGCGTGGCGTAGAAGCGGGTCCCGGCACGCTGGTCGCGGTGGGCCGGGACGACGTAGTCGAGGTCGATGCGTGCCACCTCGCCGTCGGCGTGGGCCAGCACGAGCCCGACCGGGACGCCGTCGCGCAGCACGCTCCAGGCGAGATGGTCGGGGGTGATGCCGGTGAAGCTCGGCTGGAAGCGTGCGATGTCCTCGCGGTGGAAGGCCACGAACCGCGCCAGCAACGGCGAGTCGGCCGGGGTCTCCACGACCTCGAAGTACGCCTGAGCGGAGCGGTCGGTGACCATGCGCCACAGGTAGTACAGGTCGATCAGCACGATCGCGCCGTTGGTGAGCACGACCGGCACGGAGCCGATGAGCACGCCGTAGACGGTGAAGACGCTCGCGCCGAGGAGGTTGATGATCCTCAGGCGCCACAGCGACGCCATGAGCAGGCTCAGGACGATCAGGAGCGAGGCGAGGTAGCCGACGAGCTCGACGGTGGTGACGTCCGGCACCGTCGACGTCAGCCGAGGTAGCTCTTCAGGTCCTTCGTCAGCGCGGCCTTGCCCTTGGCGCCGACGATCTTCTTGTCGACCCGGCCGCCCTTGAACACCAGCAGCGTCGGGATGGACATGATCCCGTACTCACGCGCGGTGTCGGGGTTGTCGTCGACGTTGAGCTTCACGACCTTCAGCGTGTCGGTGTGCTCGTCGGCGATCTCGTCGACGATGGGGGAGACCATCTTGCAGGGGCCGCACCACTCGGCCCAGAAGTCGACCAGCACGGGACGATCGGCCTCGAGGACCTCCTCGGTCCACTGCGCGGAGGTGATGGGGCTCGCGGGCATGGGGTGCTCCTCGACGGGTGCGCGCGGGCGCTAGCGGCAGCGCCTCAGGGACGGGCACGGTAGCGCCCTGGGGCCGACCTGAGCGGACCAGCCGGTCGGTCAGCCGACCGGGGCGGCTGCCGGCTCTGGCGTGATGGCCGGAGCGGCGTCGGTGCCGGCGAGGTGGCGCTCCGCGTCGATCGCGGCCCGGCACCCCGTCCCCGCCGCGGTGACCGCCTGCCGGTAGGTGTGGTCCATCACGTCGCCGCAGGCGAACACCCCGGGCACGTTCGTGGCGGTGGAGGGCTCGTCGACGATGAGGTAGCCCTCCTCGTCGGTCTCGAGCACATCCTCGAACAGCCACGTGTTCGGGATGTGCCCGATGGCCAGGAACAGCCCGTCGGCGGCCAGCTCACGCCGTTCGCCCGTGACGGTGTCGGCGAGCACGACCCCGGTCATGGTCCCGTCCGCGCCGAGCACCCGCTCGACCACGGCGTTGTAGGCGAACTCGATCCGCTCGTTGCTGAGCGCCCGCTGCTGCATGATCGCCGAGGCGCGCAACTGGTCCCGCCGGTGCACCACGGTGACCTTGGAGGCGAACTTCGTGAGGAAGCTGGCCTCCTCCATGGCGGAGTCCCCGCCACCGACCACCAGCACGTGCTTGTCGCGGAAGAAGAAGCCATCGCAGGTGGCGCAGGCGGACACGCCCGAGCCCCACAGCTCATCCTCGCCCGGCACCTCCAGGCGGCGCGGCTTCGCGCCGGTGGCGATGATCAACGTCCGGGTGCGCAGCGTGAGGCCCGAACCGGTCGTGAGCGTCTTGACAGGGCCGGTCAGCTCGACGCCACTGACGTCCTCGGTCACGAAGGTGGTGCCGAAGCGCGCGGCCTGGTCACGCATGGACTGGATCAGCTCCGGACCCATGATCCCGTCGGGGAAGCCGGGGAAGTTCTCCACGTCGGTGGTCAGGGTCAGCTGCCCACCGGTGGGCCCGCCGTCCACCACGCCCTCGATCAGCAGGGGCTGCAGGTTCGCGCGTGCGGCGTAGATGGCTGCGGTCAGCCCGGCCGGGCCTGAGCCGATGATGATGGTCTCGTGCACGCGCTCGGCGAGCTCCGGCGTCCCGGTCGGCTCGCTGGAGGGGGCCGGGGCGCCGGTGGGGGACAGGGTGATGTTGGGCAGCTGTGCCATGGGGGACCTCGACGAAGGGTCTGGGTGCGGGTGACGGGACGTGGACCGGTGCGGGTCGGGAGCTCGGTCCGTGTCCGCGTTCGCTCTCTCGGGGCTGGGCAACGCGGGTGCCCGGCGGACTATTCCGGGTCGGCCCGGTGGTGCGCGAGCAGCATGCCCGACGCACGGGTGTCGACCCCTGGGCGGATGGCCCTGGTCACGACTGGCTGAACCGCAGCACCTGACAGCTCACCCGTTGCAGCGTCCACACCTCGGCGCGGGTGTAGGCCCCGGTGGCCGGATCCTCGGTCACGAGCGCGACCTGCACGCTCGCGACGCCGTCGACCGTGAGCAGCTCGACCTGGACCGGGATGGCCGCGGTCCCGACCTCCAGCAGCTCCGCGAGGCAGCGGCGCACGTCGGCGGTGTCCGCGGGATCGAGCAGCCGCCCGTCCGGGGTGCTCAGCGCCGGCGCACCCTCCGCGGTGCCCGCGGCATCCTCCTCCGCGGCCGCGTCGGCGTCCCCCTCCGGGGCGGGGTCGGCGGCGTCGCCGATCCCGAGCAGGGCCGTCTGCGTGCGCTCGGCGAGCGCCGCGGCGTCCGCGCCGGTGAGCTGTGCGGCGGTGACCTCCCGCAACGGGGCGGCCGCTAGCGCGAGGTCGAGCTCCTGCTCACTGAGCTCCCTGCCATCGTCCAGCACGACCGGGACCTCCGTCAGGGTGGCCGGCGCCGACCCGTCGGCCTCGGGGGCGGTCTCGGGGGCAGCCTCGGGGGCGGCCTCGGAGAGCTCCATCCGCTCCTCCGCGCTGTCCTGCGCCAACGAGGCCTCCTCGTCGCCGCCCAGAGGTGGCAGGAGCCGGTCGATGCCAACGACCCCCGCGGCGAGGATGGCGAGCCCCGCGGCCACGCTGCCGATCGCCACGGGCAGGCGGCGGGCACGACGGGCCGCGAGCTCGTCCGGTTGGTCGAGGGCCTCTGAGGTGGTCGGCGCCCCGGTCCGGGCCGCATCCGCGGTCGTGACCGTGCGCAGTACCGGGCCGAGCCGCTCGTCCAGCCGCTCGCGGGCCCCCTCCGGCAGCTCCTGCGCCAGCTCGGCCGCGAGCGTCGCGTCCACCTGCTTCAGCGCCTCCAACCGTGCGCGCAGCGCCCGATCCGCGGCGAGCTCGGCCTCGAGGGCCTGCTGCTCGTCGGGGTCCAGCGCACCGTCGAGGTAGCTGGAGAGGCGGTCGAGATCGTCCACGGGGACTCCGGTCGGCGGAGGGGACGGGATGGTCCGGGTGGGGTGGGGGTGTGCGGGAGGGTTCAGGGGTTGGACGCGTCGGGAGGCCCGGAGGTTGCACGGGTGTCCGCGGTCGAGGGTGGGTCGTGGCTCGCCTCGGTCAGCAGGCCAGCCAGCCGGGCACGCGCGCGCGACACGCGGCTCTTGACGGTGCCGACGGGCAGATCGAGCGCCGCCCCGGCGTCCTCGTAGCTGAGCCCCTCCACGGCGACGAGCACGAGCGCGTGCCGGGAGCTGGGGTCGAGCTGCGCCAGCGCCGCTCGGACCGTCATGGCCTCCTCGGTGCTGGCGGTGCGATCAGCCTCCTGGGGGGCGGCCGTGACGGCGGCGGGATCCGCGACGGGCGTCGAGGGGTGGCGGGCATCCCGGCGGATGTGGTCGGTGCACACGTTGCGGGCGACCCGGTACAGCCAGGTGGACAGCTTCGCATCGCCGCGGAAGCTGGCGGCGTTGCGTGCCAGCTTCAGGAAGGTCTCCTGCGTCGCGTCCTCCGCGTCGCTCGCCGACCCGAGCGCTCGCAGGCACACCCCGAAGA
Source organism: Nitriliruptoraceae bacterium (assembly GCA_046540855.1). Taxonomy (GTDB): domain Bacteria; phylum Actinomycetota; class Nitriliruptoria; order Nitriliruptorales; family Nitriliruptoraceae; genus T1Sed10-7. The sequence goes on along the minus strand of JBKHEJ010000035.1, from coordinate 4,636 downwards.
CCCGCCGGTGGTAGCGGTCGATGAGCTCGTGGAACGCCGCTTCCCTAACGCTCGGCGCGGCGTCGCCCGCGAGGTAGCGCGCCAGCAGCACCTCGTCGGTCACGGCGTCGGGACCGTCGGCGGTCGGCCGGTACGGGCTCACGACGGCCCGAAGAAACGGACCTCGGCGACCTCGGCGGTGAACCCGTCCGCGGTCCCGGCCGACAGCTCGGTGATCCACAGCAGCCAGTACCGCTCCGAGGTGGTGCTGAAGCTGAAGGGTTGCTGGCTGAGGGTGTCGGTCTGTGACGCTCGGGGCTGACCCCACGACCTCGGGGAGCTCGTCTCGCTCGGCAGGCGGTCCGACGCGTACAGCTCCACGGTCAGGCCACCCCGGACCAGCTCGAGGGTCACCCCCCGCACGTCGCGTTCCTGGCCGAGGTCGAAGGCCAGCCCGATCCCGTCCTTCGACCCCCCGAAGCTCGCGGTCTCGTAGCTCTCGGTGCTCCAGGAGGTCTGGGGATCGCCATCGATCGCGTTGCCGGCGAGGTCGGCGTTGTCCCCCGCGCCGGGCGCGGCGGGATCGACCACGACCGCGTCGACGGCCTCGTGGACCACGGCGGCGGAGGTCGCCTCCCCGCCGTCCTCCCGCAGGGCGTCGTAGGCGAACACCGCTGCCAGCGTCAGCACGATGCCACCGAGGACGGCGGCGGCGAGACGCCGCGCGTACTCGCGCCGGGTGGCGGGCATCGGCCCGGAGTACGACCCCTCGTCGGGGAGGGCGGGCAGCGCCTGTCCGTCAGCGTCGGTCGTGCCGGGCAGCAGGCTCGCGGTGATCTCGGCGGGCTTGCTGGCGACCAGCGGCCGCAGCGACGCGGCCATCGCATCACCGTCGCTGAAGCGGTCGGCGCGATCGCGCCGGGTCGCCCGCACGATGACGTCGTCGAGCGCTCTGGGCACGTCCGCGCGCAGCTGGCGGGGCGGGATCGGCTCGCGGGTCAGTCGCAGCGCGGCGGTGGCCGTGGCGGTGTCGGCGTTGTAGGCGGGTCGGCCGGTCAGGCACTCGTGCAGCACGATGCCGAGGGCGTAGATGTCCGCCCGCGCATCGATCTCGGCGTCCTCGAGCTGCTCGGGTGCGACGTAGGCTGCGGTGCCGACCACCGTCCCGGGGGTGGTCAGGGTCGCGTCCGCGGACGAGAGCGCCTTCGCGATCCCGAAGTCGGTCACCTTCACCGTGCCGTCGGCGGCGATGAGGATGTTGGCCGGCTTGATGTCGCGGTGGACGAGCCCGTGCCCGTGGGCCTCGCCGAGGGCCGCGGCGACCTGCTCGCCCACCGCAGCCACGACCACCGGATCGAGCTGCCCCTGCGTGCGGACGACCTCCCGCAGCGAGGGGCCGTCGACGTGCTCCATGACGAGGTAGACGAGGTCGTCCTCGCGCCCGGTGTCGTAGATGCGCACCGCGTTGGGGTGGTTGAGCTGGGCAGCGGCGCGTGCCTCCCGTTCGAACCGTTCGACGACGGTGGGGTCGTTGGCGTGATGCGGGTGCAGCAGCTTGATCGCGACCGTCCGGGAGAGGTTCTCGTCGTACGCGCGCCACACGATCGCGGCACCGCCGGAGGCGATCGGTTCGCGCAGGGCGTAGCGTTCGGCGACGTGCTCGCGGTCAGGCCACGGTCGGGCCCGGGCGACCTCGGGGGCCTCCTCGAGGAGCTCCTGCCCGTCCACCCCGGTGAGGGGGGGCTCGCTGGCGGCGACCTCCTCGGCGTCCAGTCCGGTCAGGGTGGGGTCGTCACCTCCCACCGTCGGGCCAGCGGCGGCTGGCTGCCGAGCCGGAGCGGCAGCGGGCGGGCGCTCGTCGGGTCCGGGCACGCGTCACCCCCCGACGTCAGGACGCCGGCTGGCGGTGCGCGTGATGAGCCCCTCGGTCCCCGGGAGGCGGTGGAGGGCAACCGTCTCCGCCTGGGTGCTGACCTCGATCACCAGCGTCGTTCCGTCCTGCTCGAAGGTCGTCAGGTCGACATCCCGATCCTCGGCGGCCTCGGTCGCGGTCATCGCGGCCTGCTCGACGGATCCAGACGAACCGTAGGCAACCACCGCCGCCCGCGCGACCTCAGCCGCGGCATCGTCGGCCCGCACCGATGCCAGCACGACCGCCCCGACCTCGAAGAGCAGCAGCGAGAGGACGGCCATCGTGATGACCAGGCGCAGCAGCCACCCCAGGACGATACCGCCGGCCTGGGGCTCCCTCATCCGCCTGCTCCCTCCCCCTCGTTGTGAGCAGTATCGCGCACCAGCTCCAGCGGCGGGCGGGGAGGTTGCTGGCGCACGGCTCCCGCCAGGAGCAGGACCACCACGAGGATCCCGATGCCGAGCAGCGCCGGACCCGAGATCGAGGTGGAGCGGACCGACAGCGACCCGCGGGCCAGCTCGCGCGAGCCGGCGGGATCGGTGACCACGACGGTGACGGGGAAGGTGCCGGTGGTCACCGCCTGGGTGGCGAAGCTGATCGTCTGACTGGTGCCCGGCTCGAGCGTCAGCACCTCAGAGGTCCGCCCCTCCGGCCACAGCAGACGGCCCTGCGACTCGATCGTGACGGTGACGAGCAGCGTCTCCCCGGCACTGCGCTGGAGGCTGATGGGCAGCTGGCCGGTGTCGGCGGTCAAGGTCACCGAGCTCGCGATGATCTCGACCTCACCGAAGGTCTCCTCGATCGTCCGACGGACATCCTGGACCAGTGCGAGAGGTTGACGGGCATCGCGGTACCAGTGGGAGGTCGCTCGCAGCAGGTCATCGCGGAGCGTGTCGATGGAACGTCCGCCGAGCTGGGTCGTCCCCTCCGGCGTGGCACCGACCACGGCCTCCAGGTCGCGCCAGGTGGAGGTGAGCTCCGCGGTCAGCGTCGGATCGAGCGAGCCCGATCCGACGGGACGGAAGCCGAGGGTGCGCGGATCTCGCTGGGCCTGGGTGGCCAGTTGCGTCGGGGAGACGAACCGCAGCCAGCGTGCGTCGCCGAGCGCGGTGAGGATGTCCTCGGCGGTCGCGGCTGGGGGGTCGAAGTCGCGCGGGGGCAGCAGGACCAGCCCGCGTGGATCGCTCCCCGGGGCGGTCAGGTAGGCCTGGGCGGACTCGGCGACGACGCGCTGGGCGGCGAGCACCGGTGCGGTGGCGTCGACCTGGTCGAAGGCCGCGGTGAGGTAGGGGTCGGCGACGAGGGCGGTGAGGAACCGACCGGAGGGGGCCCGGAGGGTCCGCACGGGCTGCCCGAGGTCGGGATCGGCGCCGAGCCCCGGCAGATCGGTGACCGCGGCCGGCAGCACCAGGGTCTCGCCGGGCAGGACGTCCAGCACCTCGGGGACCACGCCGTCGGTGAGCAGGTGCGTGGCGCCGTCCACCTCGGTGGCGAGCAGCATCTGCAGCCGACGGCGTCCCTCGCTGGCGGCCACGGCGGCGATCTCCCGCTCCACCTCGCCACCGGGGACCAGGGCGGCGAGGTCCGCGGCGGCGTAGTTCCCGCTGATGGGGGCCGACCGCTGCTGGGCAGCCACGTCCCGGATGCGTCGCAGCAGGCCCGTCGCGTCGACGGCACCGGGGTCACCGGGCGCGACGGTCCGGGCCTCGACGTTGCCGCCTGGGGTGCGGACCTCGGCGATGTAGCCGTCGGAACGGTCGCTGAGGTCCTCGAGCAGGTGCGCGGCCGGTGCCAGGATGAGGGGGACGGAGGCGGGCGCCCGCTCCGCAGCACGCACCAGCCGGTCGATCCGCGCACCGGGCTGGGTGAGCGGATCGACGGAGGCGGGGTAGGTCCCGCCCACCCCGCGCCAGGGGGCCGTGTCGATCGGCCACACGACGTTGGTCAGCAGGGGGGTCTCGGGGGGTGCGTTCAACCACACCACCGCGGTCACCGCCTCCGCCAGCACCTCGGTCCCGCGGACCACCGCGATGCGGACCGGGTGGACCCCGCCGGCGTCCTCCGCCCACGGGATCTGCTCCGCTGCCAGCGCGACGGACACCCCGACCTGGCCACCGGCGGGGACGCCGCCCACCGGCCGGAGGGCCTCGGACCGCACCGCCATCGGTGTCGTGGTGAGCTCGCCGTCCAGCGCAGCTGCCAACACCCCACGCGTCAGGCTGGCAGGGTGCACCTCGACCACGAGCTGGGCACCGGTCACCGGCAGCGTCCCCGTCGCCTCGACGACCGCTCGCAGCTCCAGGGTCGTCGGTGGCTCGACGGCGGTGGTCGGGTCCTCTGCGGGGTCGATCGAACCCGGGCCGAGCACCCCGGACAGCGCGGTGACGGTGAGAGCGACCTCGGCCTGCTGCTGCGCCTGGGCCGGTGACCCCACCACCGCCAGGCTGAGGCTGGCGGCACACCAGACCGCGGCGGCCCAGCGGCCGAAGCCCCGGGCCGGGCGTCGCCTCACCCCTCGACCGCGTGCACGTGCCGGGGAGGCTGGGGGTGCTCCGGTGCGGTCCTCAGGGCCTTCTCCACGAGCTTGCGCTCGTTGCGGTGGGCGAGCCGGACCAGGGCGATCTCGATCGGGACCCACTCGACGTGCTCGGCCTCGTCGTCCCGCGGCCCCGGTGGTCGCCCGTCCCACCACATGAAGTAGTAGTGGACGAACTTGTGGTAGCGGACCTGATCCGGACGCCACAC
>JBKHEJ010000034.1:0-17432 GCA_046540855.1 Nitriliruptoraceae bacterium | reverse complement strand
CGATCGGCCGCCTCGGAGGTGAGCACGATCGGGGGCTCCTCCGGGTCGCCGAACACCTCCAGGGAGGGATCGAGCCGCCCCGAGGCCGTCACGATCGCCAGCCGCGGGACCGGTCGCAGGCCCTTGGCGGCGCGGGCCGCGCGGCGCTCGGGGGTGCCGGTCAGCGGGGCGTAGCCCTCGTCGCGCACCGTGCCCGCGCCGACCAGGGAGACGTCGTTGGCCGCGCGTAGCTGCGAGAGCGCGCGCAGGTCGGCTGGTCCACCGAGCCCGCCCGACAGACCCGCGACCGCGACCGCGCCATCGGCCGAGGACACCAGGCACAGCGCGACGTGCGTGTCCCGTCCGGGCGCCGGGTCGGCCAGCACGAGCCCGGCGTACAGCTCCTCGAGCGGCAGCTCCGCCGGGTGAGGGAGCAGCCGGCGCAGCGTCACGTCAGGAACTCCAGGGTCGCCGCCGCGATGGCCCCGGGGTCCTCGAGGGAGGCCCAGTGGCCCACGTGGGGGAGCACCCGGACCCGGCTCACCGGGATCGAGGCCTTCAGCTCCTCGGCCATGGCCAGCGGCGTCGACCGGTCGTGCGCGCCGGTGAGGATGAGGGTCGGCTGGCCGATCTCGTCCCGGCGGATGCGGGGCGCGTCGGCGAGCGCCCGGCAGGACTTGGCGTAGTTCTGGGGCTCGTTGCGCAGGAACAGCTCCCTGAGCAGCCCGACCATGCCACCGTGGGTGGCGTGGGACTGGGGGGACACCGCGCCCTCGAGCCAGGCATCGACGAGCACGTCGAGCCCCTCACGCTCCACGAGGTCGGCGCGTTCCCGGTAGGCGTCGGCGGTCGGCGGCTGGAAGTAGGAGATGCCACCGAGCAGCACGAGCTGGTCGACCGCGTCCGGGCTCGTCTGGGCCAGATGCTGGGCGACCAGGGTCCCCATGGAGTGCCCGACCAGGGTGACGGCGGGCAGCTCGAGGTGGCGCAGCAGCTTCAGGACGTCCTTCGCCCACCCCTCGATCGTGAACCGGCCGCGACCCTGGCTGCGCCCGTGGCCGCGCAGGTCCAGCGCGACGCAGTGGTGGTGCTGCCGCATCGCCTGGATCACGCCGTGCCAGACGTTGCTGGAGCCGCCGAGTCCGTGGATGAACACCACCGGCGGGCCCTCGCCCACGCTGGTGTAGTGCATCGTGTTGCCGTCGATGTCCGCGAACACGTCGTCGCTCCTCGAGGTCGTCGGTGCCGGGCGGTCGCAGCCGGCTGGCGCGCCACGACCCGGTCGCTCCGGGCAGGGGATCGGCGCGTCGTCCACGTCGGCTCGCCCGCGGGGCAGGGCAGGGCAAGACTAACGGCACGGGCGTCCCTGGGTGGGCGCCGCACCGAAGGCGGGGGGAGCGGCGCAGGATGCGACGGCGAGGAGGACGAGGATGCGGCTCGAGCTGACCCAGCGCGTGGCTGCCCCGCGCACGGTGGTGTGGACGGTGCTGACCACCTGGGAGCGCCAGAGCGAGTGGATGCTGGACGCGAAGGCCGTCCACGTGCTCACCCCGGAGCGCACGGGCGAGGGGGTCACGATCCGGTGCCCCACGAACCTGCTCGGGGTCACCGTCCAGGACGTCATGCGCGTCACCGGGTGGGAGGAGCCGGCCTACCTCGAGGTCACCCACCTCGGCCGCATCATCACCGGGACCGGCGCGTTCGAGCTGGCCGAGGACGGCCCGGACGCGACCGTCGTGACCTGGTGGGAGGAGGTCGACCCCCCGCTCGGCGCGCTGGGTGAGTGGGGTGCCTCGACGCTTGCGCGGCCGATCCTCGCGCGCATCTTCGCGCGCTCGCTGCGCAACCTCGCCGCTCTCGCCGAGGCGGAGTCGGGTCAGCCGGCGGGCTGACCCTGCCCGGTCCGGGCGGCGGTGGCGCGGTGAGGGGGGTCCGCTGGCGGCCGCGCCGACTACCTTCCCGCCTGACCAGGAGGCGAGGGTGGGCAGGAGGCTCCCCGGCACCGCAGCCGCGATCGCGGTGCTGGTGCTCCTCGTCCCGGCGCTGGTCCTCGCGGTCTCGCTGCGTCGCACCGAGGAGGCCCAGGTCGAGCGGCGCCTGGCGAGCACCGCGGAGGGCGTCGCCTCCCTGCTCGAGGGGGAGCTGCGGCGGATCGAGGACCTCGGGACCGACATCGCGATCTCCACGACGCTGCTCGACGCGCTCGACTCAGGCTCCTACCAGGGGCTGCTGGAGCGGTACGGCCTCATGGAACGCTTCCCGGGGCTGAACGGTGTCACCTACGTCGAGCGGGTCACGGCCCGGCAGGCCCCGGCCCTGCTCGACCAGCGAGCCAGCGGTGGCCCACGGCTCGAGCTGGCCGAGCCGGCCGGCGAGGCGCTGATCCGGCTCGCGACGCTGTCCTACCCCCTCGAACGCAACCGTGCGGTGCTCGGGGTGGACCTCACCTCGCGGCCGGAGTCGCGGCTCGCCCACGACACGGCGCACCGGACCGGGGAACCGGCGCTGTCGGATCTGACCCAGATCGTCCAGCTCCGGCCCGGGGAGCCGGGGGCGTCACTGCACCTGCCGGTCCCCGGTAGCGACCCGCCGGCCACGCTCGGCATGGTGTTCTCGGTCGGACGGCTGTTCGAGGAGCTGACGCCGCGACCGACGGACGTTCAGCTGCGGCTGCGCGACCCGGACTCGGGGGTGTTCCCCGACCCGGTGGTGCTGCCGGCCGGTGGGCCGCGGCTGGACCGCTCGGCGCAGGCCGAGGCCGCCGTCGCGGGCCAGGTGTGGGTCGTGGAGGCCGTGGCCACCCACGGCTACGTCCAGCCGCTCCTGCGGCGCGGGTCGACCCTGCTCGCGCTCGGTGGGACGGTCGCGGCCGTGCTCGTCGGGTCGCTCGTGTTCACCCTCGCCACCCGGGAGCAGCACGCCCGGGGGCTGGTCGCCGAGCGGACCGCGCAGCTGCGGGCGGCCAACACCGACCTGGCCGGCCTGAACCAGGAGCTCGCCACGGCCAACTCCCAGCTCGAGCTCGCGGACCAGGACAAGGACGAGTTCCTCGCCGCCGTCTCGCACGAGCTCAGGACCCCGCTGACGGTGATCGCGGGGTTCGTCGAGTCGATCCGATGGCAGCGACCCACCGGCGAGGAGCTCGACGCGATGCTCCAGCCGATCGATCGCAACGTCCGCCGTCTCGACCTGCTGGTGTCGGACCTGCTGACGCTGGTCAGCCTCGACGCTGGGGCGCTCACCAGCCGGCCGGAGCCGGTGCCGCTGCGCCACCTGCTCGCGCGGGCACCCGGCGAGCTCGCCGGCCTGTCGGCGCAGCTCGTCGAGGTGGAGGTGGAGGGCGAGCCGGTCGCGTCCGCCGATCCGTCCCACCTCGAGCGGATCCTCGTCAACCTCCTCACCAACGCCGAGCGCCACGGCTCGCCACCGATCGTGCTGCGGGCGTACCGGTGCCAGGACGAGCCGTGCGTGGAGCTGATGGTCCGCGATCACGGCGCCGGTATCCCCGCCGAGCAGGCCGAGATCGTCTTCGAGCGGTTCACCCGTGCGCCCGGCAAGCCGGCGGTGACCGGGACCGGCCTCGGGCTCGCGATCGTGCGCGAGCTCGCCACCCTCAACGGTGGCTCCATCAGCTACCTCGGCGCTGAGCCGGGTGCCTGCTTCGTCGTGCGTCTCCCCGCCGCGGCGGCGCAGGAGGGAGCGACCGTGCGCTCCTGAGGCGGCGTCAGCCGCCGGCGCGCGCGGCGACCTCGGCCTCGAAGGCGGTGCGTCGCACGACCCGGATCTCGTAGGACCCTCGCGCCACGATCGTCCCGCGATGCCGCGCCAGCACCTCGGCGGTGAGCGCGGTCGGGGCGACGCTCGCGACGGTGGCCGTGAGGCTCACCACCTCACCCACCGGGACGGGCGCGCGCTGCAGCAGCTCGAGGCGGGTGCCGACCGCGCCCTCCCCCTCCTCGAGGTGGCCGTCGAGCAGGCTGCGGCCGAGCTCGGCCACGTCGGCGGACAGTTGCGTCATGCCGTACACGGCCGGTTCGGCGGTCTCGGTCGCGTCCGGGCGGACCGTCACCTCGAGGGTGGCGGTGGCACCGCGTGGGGGTCCTGGTCGCATCGTTCGCTGTCCGCTCGCTCGGACCCGGGAACCTAGCGCTCCGGCCGGTGCCACATCACGTTGCGTGGTCGGTACCGGGCAGGCCTCGGAAGGGGCCGGCGTCAGCCGGTACCGGGCGGGCGCGTGGTGCCGAGCAGGCGCTCGAGCGCGCGACGGATCGGCCCCGGCTGGTCCTGCGCCCACCGCACCGCCGCGGCGACCGCGTCCTCGTCGTCGCTGGGGGCCTCCTCGCCCGCCGCGTCGGGCGGCGCGGTCAGCGCGAGCACGATCACCGGGTCGGGCAGGCGGTTGTCCATGCCGTGGACGGTGTCGGCCGGGACGAGCATCGCCCCCATCGGGTCGAGCCCCACCTCGCCGTCGTCGGTGACGAACCAGGGCCGGCCACCGATGACCGTGTAGACCCGGTCCCGCTCGGGGTCGTGGAGGACCCCCGTGCTGGCTCCGGGCTCCAGGCACCACAGGTCCACGGCGAGGTGGTCGGTGCGGAACACGCGTACGCGGGTGGCCGGCCCGGCACGGAAGTCGGCGTAGTCGCGCAGGTCCACGGGACGGACGCGCGGGAACGGCGCCGAGGCGTCGGGAGCGCGCGCGGCGTCGGGCGCGGGCTCGTCGATCGGGCGGTCCTCATCCATGGCCGCGGACGGTACTCGACGTCGTCCGTGAGGTCCCGACCTCGGCGGGGCGGGGGCTGGCTCCCCGGTGTGGGCGCGCGGGCTCACGGGCACGTGCGGGCGGGCTCGCCTGCGCGTGCGGGCGGGCTCGCCGGCGCGTCCAGGCTCGTCCGGGGGTGCCCAGCACCCGGCGTCCTCGTGCCCGCGATGCGCCAGTAGGCTGCGGCGTCCCATCCAGCGAGGAGCAGTCGTGCCCACCATCGACGTCGTCACCGCCCCGATCGAGACCAGCGCAGCCGATCTGCTCGCGATCGGGGTGTTCGCGCCCGCGTCGGGGGAGCGGACCGACCCGGTGGAGCTCGGCCCGACCGCCGCCCGGCTCGCCGAGGAGGCCGGGCTGGACCTGGTCGCCGAGCTCACCGCCGCCGGCTTCAGCGGCAAGCCGGGCGCCACCATGCGCGTCCCGACCCGGTCAGCGCTGCCAGCCACGACCCTGCTCGTGGTGGGCCTGGGCTCCCAGGAGGAGGTCGCCACCACGGTGCTGCGCCGGGCGGCGGCCGCCGCCGTCCAGGCAGCGGAGCGGGTGGAGACCCTGACGCTCGGGCTGCTGGACCCGATCGGTGACCTCGACCTCGCCGCGATCGCCGCAGCGGTGACCGAGGGTGCGGTGCTCGGGGCCTACCGCTTCACCACCTACCGCTCCGAGGCACCCACGCACGAGCTGACCACCATCGGTATCCACACCGGCGCGGACGACCTCGCAGCGGTCCGCGCCGCCGTCACCCGCGCCCAGGTCGTCGCCCAGGCCCAGTGCCTCGTCCGCGACCTCGTCAACACCCCGCCGCAGGACAAGCGGCCGCCGGCGCTCGCCGCCCGCACCGAGGAGGAGGTCGCGGGCCTGCCGATCGCCGTCACCGTGCTGGACGAGGAGGCGCTCGCCGAGGGGGGCTACGGCGGGATCCTCGGCGTCGGCCAGGGCTCGCAGGCTCCGCCACGGCTGGTCGAGCTGCGCTACGCCCCTGAGGGCGCCGAGCGCCACGTCGCGATCGTCGGCAAGGGCATCACCTTCGACACCGGCGGGCTGTCGCTGAAGCCCTCCGATGCGATGATGACCATGAAGATGGACATGGCCGGCGCCGCGACCGCGCTCGCCGTGGTGAAGGCCGCAGCTCAGCTCGAGCTGCCGGTCGCGGTCACCTCCGTGCTCGCGCTGGCCGAGAACATGCCGTCGGGCTCGGCCACCCGGGTCAGCGACGTGCTCACCGCCCGCAACGGGACCACCATCGAGGTCACCAACACCGACGCCGAGGGGCGCCTGGTGCTGGCCGACGCGCTCGTGCACGTCGGCGAGCTCGAGCCGGACGCGATCGTGGACGTCGCCACCCTCACCGGCGCCGCGGTCGTCGCGCTCGGGGACCGGATCGGCGTGCTCATGGCCAGCGACGACGACCTCGCCGAGGCGCTCCTGGCCGCCGGGACCGCGGCGGGGGAGCCGTTGTGGCGCCTGCCGGTGGCGACCGAGGCCTACGGGGACCGGCTCGAGGGTGCGGTGGCGGACCTGCGCAACACCGCCGGGCGCGAGGCGGGGACGATCTACGCCGGGCTGTTCCTGCACCGTTTCGTCCCCGAGGGCACGCCCTGGGCACACCTCGACATCGCCGGGACGGCCTGGACCGATGCCGCCCGCGGCGAGCTGAGCAAGGGCGCGACCGGCATCCCGGCCCGCACCCTGCTCTCCTGGCTCCAGAACGGCTGACCGCGCGCACGTTCCTGCGCCTATCCGCAGGGAAGCGACCCGAAGGCCGGGTCTCGGCCCCTTCGGGGGCCGCACGCGGCGCATCCCTGCCCCTATCCGCGGGAACGTGCGCGTACCGGGGCGTGTGGGCCCCGGCGGACGTGCAGGGTGACGGGGCGTGTGGGCCCCGGACGGCGAGCAGGGTGCCGGGGCCTGTGGGTCCCGGCGGACGGGCAGGGTGTCGGGGGCTCAGGCGCGTCGGCTGCGGCGGGCGCGGCCATCCTTCGCGCGCGGGCGGACTAGCGTCGGCGCCGGGAGCCGAGGAGGGGAGCCGCGCCATGGCAACGCCGCTGCACGGGGGACGACTGGTCGCCGACCACCTCGCCGACGAGGGCATCGACGCGCTGTTCACGCTCACCGGCGGTCACATCAGCCCGATCTTCGACGGCTGCAAGGACCGGGGGATCCGGGTCATCGACGTCCGCCACGAGCAGGCTGCCGCCCACGCGGCCGACGCCTACGCCCGCCTGACCTTCCGGCCGGGCGTCGCCGCGGTGACCGCCGGGCCCGGGGTGACCGACGCGATCACCGGGGTGACGAACGCCTTCTACGCCAACAGCCCCGTGGTGCTGCTCGGCGGCCGCAACCCGCTCGCGCTGGAGGGCATGGGGGCGTTGCAGGACGCCCCCCAGCTCGAGCTGCTACGGCCGGTGGCCAAGCGCGTCGACACGGTCCTGGAGACGCGGCGTACCCGGGAGGTGCTGGACGCGGCGTTCCGTGCCGCGCTCGCGCCCCGCATGGGGCCGGCCTACGTCGACCTGCCGATGGACGTGCTCATGACCCCGGTCGATCCGGACACCCTCGCGGTCAGCGGGGGGCAACGAGCGACGGTCCCGCCCGCCCCGGATCCGGACGCCGTCGCCGCGGTCGCGGACCTGCTGGCCGCGGCCGAGCGGCCCGTGGTGCTGTGCGGCTCAGGGACCTACTGGGCCCAGGCCTCGGACGCGCTCGACCAGCTCGCCCGCACCGCAGGGCTCCCGGTCTACGTCAACGGCATGGCCCGCGGCATCCTGCCGAGCGACCACCCGCACCTGCTCGCGCTGTCCCGCCGCCAAGCCCTCAGGCAGGCGGACGTGGTGCTCGCCCTCGGCATCGACTTCGACTTCCGGATCGGCTACGGCCGCCCGCCCGCCTACCGCGACGACGTCGAGGTGGTCCACGTCGATCCGCAGCCCGACCGCATCGGACACAACCGGCCCGTCGCCCACGGCATCGTCAGCGATGTCGCGAGCTTCCTGCGCGCCCTGCTCGCCCACGACGCGCGCTTCGGGCGTACCGGTGCGACGCCGTGGTTCGAGCAGCTGCGCGCCGAGGAGTCCCGCCGCCGCGCGGCGCGGGACGGGGCCGCGGCCTCGGACGCGAGCCCCGTCCACCCGCTGCGCTTCGCCCGCGAGGTGGCCCGGTGGGCGGACCCCGACGCGATCGTCATCGGTGACGGCGGGGACATCGTGGCGCACACCGCCGGTCAGGTCCGCATCGACCGTCCCGGTCACTGGATGGACCCGGGGCCCTTCGGGTGCCTGGGGGTCGGTGCCCCCTTCGCCCTGGCCGCGGCACACGTCCACCCGGACAAGCAGGTGCTGGTCGTCTACGGCGACGGCTCCTTCGGGTTCAACGCGATGGAGTTCGAGTCGGCCGCCCGGCAGGGCCTGCCCTTCGTCGGCATCGTCGGCAACGACGGCGCGTGGGGGGAGATGAAGGCGTTCCACGAGCGGGTCTACGGCTCGGACGGCATGGTCGCCCAGGACCTCGATCAGCAGGTCGCCTACGAGCGGGTGGTCGAGGCGCTGGGCGGGTACGGCGAGCGCGTCGAGCGTCCCGAGGAGATCGGCCCGGCGTTGGACCGGGCCGCCGCGAGCGGGGTGCCGGCGCTGGTCAACGTGCTGCTCGACCGCACCTTCCGGCGCGAGTCCGCGTCCGCGTACGGCGCGTGAGGCACCGTCGGTCGCGGTGAGAAGGGGTCAGGCCGAGGCGGCATCCTCGGTCGCTGCGTCGAGCTTGGAGAGGAAGCGGTCGCGGTCGACCAGCACGCGACGGTGCTTGACGAGCGCGATCTGCGTGCCGTCGTGGTCGACGGAGATACGGAACTCCAGCCGTCGGCCGTGGTGGCCGATCAGGGTCGCCTGTGCGCACACCGTCCCCCCGACGCTCGTCGGTTCGAGGTGCTCCACCTCGGCCCACGTCCCGACCGAGGTCTGGCCCGGCTCGAGCTGGTCGGCGATCGCGTCCACGCACGCACCCTCGGCGAGCGCCAGCAGCGCGGGTGTCGCGAGCACGGGTACGTCACCGGAGCCCAGCGCGGTCGCGGTGTGCTCGTCACCGACGGTCAGGGTGCGGGCGAGCTTCAGTCCCGGGTCACAGCGGCCCATGGTGTGATGTGCTCCTCACGAGGTGGGGCCGGGACGGTAGCGGCCGCGCTCGCCCGATGGAGGACCCCTGGGTGCTGACACCCCGCTCGAAGGACGGAGGCCGGCGTGTCGTGCCTGCCGGTCGGCCCCGCGCGGTTGGTCGTCGATGGCCTCGAGGTGGCACCCTGTCCGCTTCCTGCACGCTCCCTGCCCGGAGGAACCCCCGCCCGTGACCGCTCCCGCCGCCGTGCTCGCCCTCGTGCTGGCCACCACCGCCGTCGGCAGCTCGGTGCTGCTGTGGTTCGGACCGACCTTCGGTCACCTGCGTCGCGGCTACGAGCTGCTGACCGGCGCGACCATCGCCCTGCTGGCCCTGGGCGCGTGGTCGGCCTTCGCCGGCCCGATGGTCTCGCTGGAGGGGAGCGCCGCCGCCACGGACGGTGCGCTGGCGCGCACCCTCCTGCTCGCCTTCGTCGCGGCGACCACGCTGGCGGTGGTCGCCCGCGCCGCCCGGGTCCCCGACCTGGCTGCCCGGGTGCTCGGGCTGGGGGCGACCCTGCTCGGGCTCGCGTCCTTCTGGCCGCTGGCGGTGGTCCGCGCTGAACTTGGCGGTGCCGGTGGGGTGGCGCAGGGGCTGGCCGAGCTCGTGCTCGGGGCGACCCTGATGGGCGCGATCTGGGTCGGGCTGATCCTCGGTCACTGGTACCTCGTCGAGCGGCGCCTCTCCAACCGCTACATGGTCTGGATCGCGTGGACCAACGTGGTCGCGATCGGGGCGGGGCTCGGGTCGGTGCTGCTGTCGGCCCGCAACCCCGCACCGTGCGAGGGGCTGGAGCCCGGTGGCCCCTTCGAGCAGTGCGCGATGCTGTTCGCCCCGGTGCTGCGCATCGGCTCGATGACGATCGTGCTCGGCCTCGGCGTGCTCGCGCTGCTCGCGCTCATCGCGGGCTTCAACGTCAAGCTCGCCCGTGAGGGTGGCCGGTCGATCCAGGCCTCGACCGGGATGTTCTACCTCGCCGTCATCCTCGCGCCCGCCGTGGAGTTCGCGGCCAAGGTCCGGTTCTTCTAGCCAGCCGACGAGGAGGCGGCCGAGGTCCGGTCGCTCCCGCCGGTCGGCGCCGCCCCAGCGGTGGCCAGCAGCAGGCCGCCGTCCAGCGGGAGCAGGACGGTGGTGAACCGCTCGTCCTCGGCGAGCTGCTGGAGACCGAGGGCGATCAGCTCGGCGTGCTGCCCGCCCTGCGCCACCTGGCGGACCACGAGGAGCCCGCCGGTGCGCAGCAGCCGGTTGGCGTGGTCCAGCAGCGCGGGGCTGAGCGCCGGGGTGCTCTGGAGCAGCACCAGGTCGTAGGCACCGTCGGAGAGCCGGTCCAGCACGCGCTCGGGATCGCCGAGGATGGCCCGGACGCGTGCGCCGGCGTGCATCGCCTCGAAGGCGTCGGTGGCGAGCCCGTGCGCGTGGGGGTCCGCCTCGATCGAGGTGAGCACGCCCCGCTCGGGCAGCTCGGGCACGATCCAAGCCCCCGAGACCCCGCCGGCCGCACCGACCTCGACGACCGCGCGCGCCCCGATCGACCGTACGGCCCAGCGCAGCAGCGCACCGAGCTCCGGGTCCGGTGGGCGGGCAGCCGCGGCCCGCCGACGGGCCGTGACGGTGTGCTCCGGCTCGGCCGCGAACAGCCGCCGTAGCTCGGTGGTCAGCGATGCCTCCACGGGGCCCTCCGTCCGACTGGCGCGGTGGGGTGAGCCAGCGCGCGTGCACGAACCTAGCGGAGGCGGCACCATGGCCCGGTGGGGACGCCTGCCGGCAGTGGCCGGCGCTCGTATCGTGGTGTTGCACGACCGACCTGGGACCGACCCCGCGACCGCCCTGACAGCGAGCAGCCCACCCGACCCACCCGGTGGCGACGAACCGGTGAGCGTGGCCCCACCCCGACCCCTGTCCGGAGATCCCGTGCCGTACGACCGAGACGAGTGGCGCCGTCCCTGGCGCGCCGAGCCGTCGGAGCGCACCGTGACGGGTGCACCCACGCCGACCCGCACCGCACCGGACCCCGTGCGTCCGGCGATCACGCGCTTCCCGCAGCCGCCGCCGACGGGGTGGGGTCCGGAGACCGTCGGTCCGGGTTCACCGGCCGGGTCGGTGCGACCGCCGGACACCGTCGGCACCGTCGACGCCCCGGCCTCCCGCCGTCGCCCGCTCGGCGTGCTCCTCGGGGCCGTGCTCGGCGCCGTGCTCGGCACGCTCGGCACCCTGGTGCTCACGGGTGCCCTGACCGCTGAGCCCGAGGTCACCGCTGAGTCGCCCGCGCCGCAGGAGGAGCCGGAGCGCGTGTCCGCGCCCACCATCGAGCCGCTCAGCGAGTCCTCGATCGTGCCGGCCGTGGCGGAGGCCGTGACCCCGTCGGTGGTCCGCATCGACGTCCGCGGGGACGAGCAGGGGGCCGACCTGCCCGGCACGGGTGGCCTGGGCTCGGGGGTCGTGTACCGCTCCGATGGGCACATCATCACCAACCACCACGTGGTCGACGGGGCGGCACAGGTCGAGGTCCGGCTCGCCAACGGCGACGTGCTCGAAGCCGAGGTGGTGGGCTCCGATGAGCTCAACGACATCGCCGTGGTGAAGGTGGACGCCGATGACCTGCCGGCGGTCAACCTCCGCCCGGTCGACGCCGAGCCCCTGCTCGTCGGTGAGACCGTCATCGCGATCGGCTCGCCCTTCGGGCTGGACGCCTCGGTCACCTCCGGGGTGCTGTCCGCTCTCAACCGGGAGATCCGACTGGACGAGCAGAACCCCGGGGAGGGGGTCCAGACCATCCCATCGATCCTGCAGACCGATGCGGCGATCAACCCGGGCAACTCCGGCGGCGCGCTCGTCGACGCTCAGGGCCGCCTGGTCGGCATCAACACCGCGATCCTGACCCGGTCCGGAGCCAGCCAGGGCGTCGGGTTCGCCGTCGGCGTCGAGCAGGCCGTGTCCTCGGCCGACCAGCTCATCGAGCAGGGCTTCGTCCGCCACCCCCTGCTCGGGATCGCGGGGACCGACGTCTCCGCCGACCTCGCCGAGGAGCTCGGACTGCCCGCTCCCCGTGGGGCGGTCATCGAGTCGGTCCAGCCGGACACCGGGGCGGACGCGGTCGATCTCAGGCCCGGCGACGTCATCCTCAGCGTCGATGGTGAGGAGCTGGCGACGATGTCCGAACTGGTCGCCGAGGTACGACGTCGTATGCCCGGTGACGAGATCGCGCTGGAGATCTTCCGCGACGGCGAGACCTTCGAGGTCGATGTCGAGCTCGGCGAGCGGCCACGCTGACCAGGATCCGCTGACCGGCCCGTGTTGGTGCCGCCACCCTGGACCTCGACGACACCAACGGCCCACGGGTCCGCCAGGCGGACCGCGTCATCGAACGGCCGTGCATCTCCTTCTGGGAAAGCCTCCTATCTGATGTGCAGTTCCTGCAGGTCGTTGCGCCTTTCTTGACCGAGCGTCCTCGGTGGTCCATCTTCCGTTCCATCGGGAGTAGGGCCGAAGGTCACCAGTTCGGCCCCCGGCTGACGGGAGCGCCGGATGACGGGCGAGGTCTGTCACGGACGGACGTTGAAGACCGCTCATGCGGTGCTGCAGCTTCTGCGCCTGCTCGAGGCGGCCCCGCGGGGTCTGACGTCGAGCGAGGTCGCTGACGAGCTCGGTCGAAGCCGCTCGACGGCGGTGAACCTCCTGAACACGCTCGTCGCGGAGGGGTTCGCGGTCCACGACGACATCACCGCTCGGTACTGCGCCACCGATGTCACCACCACACCGACACGACAGCGGTCCGTGGACATCGACGCGCACGTGATCGCCGAGCTGTACGCACGCACGCGCGAACGCAGCTACCTCGCCATCACCGCCGACAACGGGGTCACGATCGAGGACAGCCGGGGGCGCCAGGGGCTGCCCTACGTGCCCGGCCTGCGTCCGGAGATCACCGGTCAGGCGCACGCGTTGGCGGTCGGGAAGGCGATGCTCGCACACCTCGGCCCGGAGGCGCTCGGATCCTACGTGGACCGCTACGGGCTGACCGCCTTCACCACGCGGACCGTCACCGATGTCGATCGACTCCAACGCCAACTCCAGGAGATCCGGCGTGACGGGGTCGCAGTGGACGTCGAGGAGTTCGCCCCCGGCTTCTGCTGCATCGCCGCCCCGATCCTCAGCGATGACGGCGCCCCCCTCGGTGCGGTGGCGGTCTCGATGAACGTCGAGCGGTTCCGGCTGCGGGGACGGCAGGTCGCCGAACAGGTCGCCGCCGCTGCCGATGCCGCGCTGCATCGCATCGACGAGCGGTTCGGCCCCGGGTAGGTGCCGGCGCCGCGTCCCGCGTGCTCCCAAGGACCAGGGCCGCAACGGCGGAGTCAGACCACGACCGCATCACCGCAGCACCGCAGGCACGACCGCACCACCGTGGCGGAGCGACCGCCGCGACCACTGGGAGGTGGGAGACATGTACGAGAAGGACGGTCAGAGGTTCTACATCGTCGACGGCCACGTGCACTTCTGGAAGGCCGGTCCCGACAACTGGCGCAACCGGTACGGCGAGGGGTTCATCAACTGCTTCTACGACTACCACAGCAACCTCTCCCCCGAGGAGTGGCTGTGGCCGAAGGAGAAGTTCTACGAGTACTCCGAGCAGGACATGATCCACGACCTCTTCGAGACCGGCTACGTGGACAAGGCGATCTTCCAGCCGACGTACCTCACGGACTTCTACAACGAGGGCTTCAACACCACCGAGCAGAACGGCTGGATGCGTGAGCGGCACCCCGACCGCTTCATCCTCAACAGCGCCTTCGATCCTCGTGACGGCGAGCCGGGTCTGGAGATCTTCGCCGAGAAGGTGCGCGCCAACGACATCAAGGGGGTCAAGCTCTACACCGCGGAGTGGCACGGCGACTCGCGCGGGTACAAGCTCTCCGACCCCTGGGCGATGCGCTACCTCGAGGCTGCCCAGGAGCTCGGTGTCCGCAACGTCCACGTCCACAAGGGCCCGACCATCTGGCCGCTGAACCGTGACGCCTTCGACGTCAAGGACGTGGACGAGGCCGCCACCGCCTTCCCGGACCTGAACTTCGTCGTAGAGCACGTCGGTCTCCCGCGGCTCGAGGACTTCTGCTGGATCGGTGTGCAGGAGCCGAACGTCTACGGGGGCCTCGCCGTGGCGCTGCCCTTCATCCACACCCGACCGCGCTACTTCGCCAAGATCATCGGTGAGCTCCTCTACTGGCTCGGTGAGGACAGGATCCTGTTCGGTTCCGACTACGCGATCTGGTCGCCGAAGTGGCTGATCGAAGCACTGGTCGACTTCGAGATGCCCGAGGACATGGTCCCCGAGTACGGCGAGGTGACCCTCGACGCCAAGCGCAAGATCCTCGGCCTCAACGCCGCGCGGCTGTACGACATCGAGGTCCCTGCGGACATCCCGCAGCCGGCGACGGATGCCGCAGGCGAGCCCACGGACAAGCCGGCGGTCGCCAAAGAGATGGTGACGAGCTGATGGCGGCGTCCGTGGACAGCGTGTTCCCCCGTGGGGCGGCGGTCACCGTAACGCCCGGCCCGTCCACCCCCGTTGCCACGGAGGTGATGGACGCGCTCAGCCGGGTCCGTGACCCAGAGCTCGACGAGCCGATCACCGACCTCGGGTTCGTGGTCTCGGTCGATATCGACGACCAGGGGTCGGTCGACGTCGGTCTCAGGTTGCCGACGTTCTTCTGCGCACCGAACTTCGCCTACATGATGGCTGCCGACGCCCGTGATGAGCTCTCCGCGGTCCCCGGCGTCAGCGGCATCCGGGTACGACTCGTCGATCACTTCGTGGACGAGGAGGTCACCAGCGGTCTCGGGGAAGACCTGGGGTTCAGTGGGACCTTCGAGGGCCAGACCGCCGGTGACGACCTGTTCGAGCTGCGCCAGACCTTCGCCCGCAAGGCCTACCTGGCGCGTACCCATGAGGTGGTCGGGCTCCTGCTCGCAGCGGGTACCCCCCGCGAACGGCTGCACGGTTGCACGCTCGCGGACCTCCCGGCGTCCCGTGACGTCGAGCGTTACCTCGAACGCCGGGCGGAGATCGGCCTGAGCGTCGAACCGGACGCGCCACTGTTGCTCGATGTGTGGGGCGAGCGGGTCCCGCCGGATCAGGTCGATGACCACCTCCGCCGCGCGCGCACGGTCAACGTGTCGATCGAGGGCAACGCCGGCTTCTGTCGCGGACTGCTCGAGACCCGCTACGCACCCGGCGGGACCGGCAAGGATGACGGGCGGATCGACCCGGATCTGCTGGTGGCCCGAGCCGAGGAGCTGCTCAGCTCCGCCACCACACCCGCCTGATCCCCGACACCGCCCCTGCGTGATCGATGAGGAGACACGATGAAGGCCGTAAGACTCCACGAGTACCACCGCTGGCCCACCCTGGACGAGATCCCCGAGCCGCAGATCACCGGTCCCCTGGACGTCATCATCCGGATCGGCGGAGCCGGGTTGTGCCGCACCGACCTGCACATCTGGGAAGGGCAGTGGGCGCCCAAGACCGAGATCGAACTGCCGTACACGATCGGTCATGAGAACGCCGGGTGGGTTGAGGCCGTCGGTTCGGCGGTCTCGAACGTCGAGGTGGGTGACGCGGTGATCGTGCACCCGTTGGTCACCTGTGGGCTGTGCCGTGCGTGCCGGGACGGTGATGACATGCACTGCGAGAACGGCGCCTTCCCTGGCATCGATACCGACGGCGGCTGGGCCGAGATGCTGAAGACCTCGGCCCGATCCGTGGTCAAGCTGCCCGACGGGGTCGAACCGGCGGACGTCGCAGCGCACGCCGACGCAGGCCTCACGGCCTACCACGCCGTCAAGAAGGCGGTCCTGCGCGGGATGCTGCTCCCGGGGACGACCGCGGTGGTCATCGGGGCGGGTGGCCTCGGGCACATCGGTATCCAGTCCCTGGCGGCGCTGTGTCCGGCGGACATCGTGGTGGTCGACCGCTCCGAGGCGGCGCTGGAGCTCGCGCGCGCGTGCGGCGCGACCCACACGGTGCGGGCCGACGGTTCCCACATCGACACGGTGCTGGAGATGACCGACGGTAACGGTGCCGAGGCGGTGTTCGACTTCGTCGGGGAACACGGCACGGTCGCCGAGGCCTTCGCGATGACCAGACGCGCAGGCAGCCAGTTCGTGATCGGCTACGGCGAGAACATCGACATGCCAACCATCGATGTGATCTCCACCGAGCGCAGCTTCGTGGGGAACCTGGTCGGGACCTACAACGATCTCGCCGAGTTGATGATCCTGGCGAGCCAGGGGAAGGTGACCCTGCACACGCGCCGCTTCCGTCTCGACGACGCCGTCGAGGCGATGCAGGAACTGCACCATGGGAGGCTGCAGGGCCGAGGCATCCTGGTCCCCGCCTGACGCGCCGTGCCTGTGGGCCGTTCCCCTGGCCGACGGGATGCACCGCGACGGCCCGGGTCCCTGCGCAGGCGCCCGTGTGTCGCCGGCGGCCGCGTCTCGTGCGGTGCGCCTACGACCCTCGAAGGAGGTCCGCATGATCTTCATCACCGCCCGCTTCCCCGTGAAGCCGGAGCATGCTGACGACTGGCCCCGGATCGCCCGGGCCTTCACCGAGGCCACCAGGGCCGAGGAGGGTTGCCTGTGGTTCGACTGGTCGCGCAGCCTCGACGACCCCAGCGAGTACGTGCTCGTGGAGGCCTTCCGCGACCGCGAGGCCGGCGGCGTCCACGTCGGGTCGGCTCATTTCAGGACCGCCCAGCGCGAGTTGCCGCCCTATCTCGCTGCGACCCCTCGCATCATCAACGTGGAACTCGATCAGAGCGACTGGTCGGAACTGGGGGAGATGGCGGTCGAGTAGGCGTCGGGCCGACCGCTTCGTCGTGGGCATCCGGTGACCCCGGGTGCGATCGGCCGGGATCGACGCAGACGGCGCCGCCGGCTCTCGCAGAGGCGCATCGGGGCTACGCTCTTCCCGCTTCGCACCCCGCCCGCGTCCCCTGGAGTTCTGCCCCGTGCCCGGTCCCCAGGAGCTCGTGGTCATCGCCGTGGTGGCGCTGCTGGTGTTCGGGCCGGAGCGGCTCCCGGAGATGGCCCGCACCGCTGGCCGTTGGCTCGGCCGGGTGCGCTCGGAGACCCAGCGCAACGTCGAGGAGCTGAAGCGGCTCGGCGAGATCCAGCAGCTCCAGGCGGACCTGCAGGGGCTCAAGCGCGAGCTGGACGATGCCCGGCGCGACGTCTCGGGTGGGCTCAGGCAGCTGAGCGGTCTGGACGAGACGGCCGGGTCCAACCCGGCCCGCCGCCGCGCCGCGCAGGCTGCGGCCGGCCCGCGACGCGCGGACGATGACCCGCCGCCCTTCGATCCGGAGGCGACGTGAGCGGTGGGATCGGTCGCACGGCGACCGGGCTCGCCCTCGCGGTGGCGTCCTACCTCGGTGTGCGTAGCGGCCGGCTCGACCGGCTCGACGCGCACTGCCAGGCCGTGCTGGTCTCGCCCACCCCGCGCCGCCTCGACCCGGTCGTGGCGGTGGCGACCGACCTGGGCTCCAGCTTCGGG
>JBKHEJ010000033.1:0-17477 GCA_046540855.1 Nitriliruptoraceae bacterium | reverse complement strand
GTGGCGGGCTCGCTCGAGCAGCTCCGACTGACGACCCTCCCGCGCGAGCGCGGTGAGGACCCCACCGAGCTGCGCAGCGAGCAGCTCGACGGTCTCGACCTCCATGGCCGTCGGCCGCCCGAGAGCACGACGATCCGCGAGTACGACCCCCACCGGGCTCCCGTCGACCCGGATGGGGGCGACCACGACGGCGTGGTTGCCGCCGACGCCCTCGAGCCGGTCGGGCTCGCTCGCGTAGTCCGGGCTCACCACCGTGGCATCGGTGCGCAGCGCACGACCGGCCAGGCCGAGCTCGACCGACACCGGCCCGGGATCCTCGATGCCATCGAGCAGCTCGGCGTGGAACAGGCCGCCGCGGACGAAGGACACCGCAGCCGCGTCGAAGCGGAGGTCGCGCAGCGCCCGGACGGTCGCCCGGATCGCCGCATCGCGATCGTCGGGCAGTTCCTCGACCGCCGCGAGCACCTCCAGGCGGCGTTCCAGACGCACGCGCTCCTCGGCGTCCTCGGCTCGCAGCGCCGACAGGACGGCTGCGAAGCGGTCGATCACCACGATCACCGCGAGCAGCGCGATGAGCGACCAGGCGGTGTCGACCAGGGACAAGCCCGCCGCCGTCACGAGCACGCCCGTCAGGGCTGCGACCGCGAGCTGGACGGGGAGGCGGACCGCGGCCGGCAGCGCGAGGAACGCCGCGATCACCGCGACCGCTAGGAGCAGCAGCACCCCCGGCGCGGGGAGCGCGGCCGGGCGGAGGACGAGCAGGCCGAGCCCTCCGACGACGAAGGCGGCCGGGGCGAGCAGCAGCCGCCACCCGCTGGTGGGTGCCACCGAGCCCGGCCCCGCCACCTCCTACCCCCCCCGCAGATCCCCCTCAGGCGAACAGCCGCTCACGCCCGAGGTGCGGCTGCAACGCGAGCGGCACGCGCACGCTGCCATCCGGTTGCTGGTGCTGTTCGACCAGCGCGATGATCGCCCGCTGCACGGCGAGCGCCGTGCCGTTGAGCGTGTGCACCAGCACGTTGTCCCCGTCGGGTGTGCGGATGCGTGTTCGAAGCCGGCGCGCCTGGTAATCGGTGGTGTTCGAGCAGGAGGTCACCTCGCGGTAGGCGCCCTGTCCGGGCAGCCACGCCTCGAGGTCGAACTTCCGCGCCGCCGAGGCCCCGAGGTCGCCGACGGGGATGTCCACCACCTGCGCGTGGATCTCCAGCCCGGCGAAGATCTCCTCCTCGATCGCCAGGATGCGCTCGTGCTCCTCGCCGGAAGCATCCGGCGTGACGAAGGAGAACAGCTCGACCTTCTCGAACTGGTGGACACGCAGGATCCCCCGCGTGTCCTTGCCGTGGGCACCCGCCTCGCGCCGGAAGCAGGGCGAGTACCCGACGTAGCGCAGCGGCAGCTGGTCGGGCTCGAGGAGCTCGTCGAGGTGGAGCCCGGCGAGCGGTACCTCCGAGGTCCCGACGAGGTAGAGGTCGTCGTCACGGGTGGCGAACAGCTGCTGCTCGTCGGTCGGCAGGAAGCCGGTGCCGTACATGGCCTGCTCACGGACCAGCACCGGCGGGATGACCGGGGTGTGGCCGTGGCGCATCGCGACCTCGATGGCGTAGCGCACGAGGGCGAACTCGAGCAGGGCGCCCTCCCCCTTCAGGTAGGCGAAACGGGCCCCGGAGACCTTCGCGCCGCGCGCCAGGTCGAGCGCGTCGGCGGCCTCGAGGAGCTCGACGTGATCCTTCGGGTCGACGATCTCCGGCCGTGGCGGGCCGATCGTGCGCAGCACGACGCCATCGCCCTCCCCGCCGTCGGGCGCGGCCGGGTCGGGCAGGTTCGGGACCCGGGAGAAGGCGGCGGCGTGCTCCTCACGGAGGGTGGCCAGCTCCCCCTCGAGCCGCGCGACCTCGTCCTTGAGGGATTGGGCCGCCTCGATCATCTGCGCCCGCTGCTCCGGCGGTGCCTGCCCGATGCCTCGGGACGCGGCACGCTGCTCGGCCCGGGCCCGATCGACCGAGGCGGTCAACGCGCGGCGCTGCTCGTCGAGCGCGCGGAGATGGTCGAGGTCGCTGTGGTCGACCCCTCGGCGGGCGAGCGCCGCCGCCGTCGCCTCGGGATCGTCGGTGAGTCGTCTGGGATCGATCATGTCTGGCAGGCTAGTGCGCGCGGAAGCGCGATCTTCAATGAGCCTTCCCTACCGAAGCAGCGCTGTCGCTGGCAGAACCGTGATCGTGACGACGACCGGTGCGCCTGCGGGAGCCGGGCCCTGGGGGGTGCGGGGACCCAGGGCCCGGCGTCGGCTGCCCGCAGGCAACCGGCGGTGGCAGCGGTCCGGCGGAGGTCGCGACACCCGGTCGGCGGCCCGACCGGGTCTCGCGCGGTCCGCTCCCACCGTCGCAGGGGCGTGTCAGGGGTTCGCGACGGAGCGCCCCGCGGATGGACCCGACCGGGCACCTCCCGACAGGACCACGACCGAGGTCACACCGGGACGGGTGGGCCGCCGTCCGGGTGCTGGACCATGGGCGTGCCGTCGACGAGGACGACCTCGGGCTGGACACGACGCAGGTCGACCTCGCCGCGCCGCGCCGCCCCGAGCAGCGCCTCGGGGTCCGTGAACGCGGCGAGTTGCTCGAGCGTGCGGCGCGTCGGGAAGATCATGTGGAGCTTCCCGGACGCGTGGGCCGCGAGCGCTGCCCGAGGGCTGGTCCACCGCAAGGAGGTGGTCTCGACCTCGTCGTGCGTCGCACGCTGGTCGACGGGGGCCCGAGCGACGAGGAAGCGGGTGTCGTAGCGGCGCGGCGGCCCGACCGGGGTCACCCACCACGACCACATCGCCAGGGCGTCGAGGTCGAGGACGAGCCCGTGGTCGGTCAGCCACGGCCGCCAGTCGAAGGCACCGTCGCGGGAGGCGAGCGCCTCCCGGGTGCTGGCCACCTCCTCGGCGGGCACCGACCCGGGCCCGATGGGCCGACCGTTGAGGTGTCGCGCCAGCAGCAGACCGCACTCCTCGAAGGTCTCTCGCACGGCGGCCACCAGCATCGTGCGGGCCGCAGCCTCGTCGGCGACCCCGAGCCGGGCCACCCAGCCCTCGGGGTCGCTGAGGCGTACCCGGGACGCCGGCAGCTCGTCCTGCGCCTCGAGCTTGCCGCCGGGGAACACCAGCGCACCTGGAGCGAACACGCTGTCCGGGTGCCGCTCGAGCAGCAGCACCTCGACACCATGGCCTGCGGACGCCGCCGGACCGGGGTCGGCCGCTGGGCCTGCGGGCGCCACCGGTTCGGTGGCGGTCCCCCGCGCGTCGCGGACGACGATGACCGTGACGGCGTCCTGCACGGGCACCGGGTGGCGGCTGGACGGACCCGGTGGGCCCTCAGGACCGCTCCCGCCCGCGGCGCCGCGCCGATCGCTCACCGGGCGCGCCTGAGGATCGCCTCCACCTCGACCGGCGCCCCGAGCGGGAGCGCGGCCACACCGACGGCCGATCGGGCGTGCACGCCGGCGTCCCCCAGCACCTCACCGAGCAGCTCGGAGGCGCCGTTGGCGACGAGGTGGTGCTCGGCGAAGGCGGGCGTGGAGGCCACGAAGACCGTCAGCTTGACGACCCGCACCGCGTCGAGCGACCCGAGGGCCGCGGCCCCGACCGCCAGCACGTTCAGCGCCGCGACGGCGGCCTCGGCGGCCCCTTCGGCGGTGGTCAGCTCCGCGCCGAGCCGCCCGGTCACGGCCAGGGCGCCGTCGCGGACCGGGAGCTGCCCCGCGGTCAGGACGAGGTCCTCGGCGAGGGCGTAGGGCTGGTACGCCGCGGCGGGGGCGGGAACCTCCGGCAGGCTCAGCCCGAGCGCAGCGAGGCGCTCGGTGGCGCGAGACACCTCAGGCCTCCTTCGGACGCTTGAAGTAGGCCACGTTGTCCACGACCGTGACGAGCTCCCAGCCGTCCTCGCCCCACTGGTTCAGGATCTGCTGCAGGACGTGGCTGATGAGGGGGGCGGTGGCGTACTCCCAGCGGGTCACGGGTGCTCCTCGGGCTCGGCGGCTCTGGGGCGTGTTCGTACCCGAGCCTGCCACACGGGCGCAACACCGTCGGCGTCCGACGGCTGCCAGCGGCGCGTCCGGCCCGGGCCCTGAGCCGTCAGCCGGCCTGGGCGATGCGGCCGGCCCGCTCGAGCAGGATGCGTCGCTCCGACTCGCCGAGGCCGCCCCACACGCCGTACAGCTCCTGGTGCTCGAGGGCGTACCGCCGGCACTCGTCGATGACGGGACAGCGGCAGCACACCTCCTTGGCGGCAGCCTCCCGCTCCACGCGCTGGCGTTTCGCCTCGAACCCGTGCGGCCCGAAGAACAGGCCGGCGTCGGCGCCTCGACAGCGCGCCTCGAGCTCCCAGCCCGCCGCGGTGTCGCCGACCTCGGCGACGAGCGCGAGGCGGACCGGACGCGAGACCTCGTCCACGTGCTCCCCCCTCCGGTCGATCCCGTCACGCACGGGATCGCTCAACAGCGGAACACTACGACCTCGCCGGCACCGGCACCAGACCCTGGCTGCTTGCCAGTGGCGCGCGGATGCTCACTCCTGCGTGCGGACCTGGTCTCCCGCCGAGGACGCCGGCGCCTCGGCAGCCTCGCCGGAGGCCGTCGAGGTCGCGGCGGCGAAGGGCTCGACGAGCACGACCGCACCCTCGACGCCGTGGACCTGCACGGGGGTCCCGACCTTGGCGCGCTTGGTCTCGCCGGTCCAGCGGGCGCGCCACAGCGCCCCGTCGATGTAGACGTGCCCCTCGGGGTTGAGCACCGACCGGACGATGCCGGGTCGGCCCACCAGATCCTCGACCGTGACCCCCTCCGGACCGGCTTGGGCCCGCAGCACCGAGGTCATGATGAACACGAAGAACACCAGCGCCGTCAGCGTCGTCCCGGCGACCAGCCACCATGGCAGCGCGAGCGCGTCGGCGGCGTAGAGGTTCAGTGAGCCCACCACGAAGGCGACGGTCGCCGCCAGGGTCACCCACCCGAAGCCGGCGATCGCCGTGTCGACGGCGTACAGGAGCAACCCCAGCACGACCAACGCCACCGCCCACCAGGTGACCGGCAGGACCCACAGCCCGAAGACCCCGATCGCCGCGGTGATGATCCCGGCGAGGCCGGCCACGCCGAAGCCGGGCTGGAACACCTCGAACAGCAGCAGGCCGAGGCCGACGACCAGCAGCAGGTAGATGAACGGTGCGGTCGTGGCCGCGTGGAGCACGCGCCGTACCAGCCCGAGCGAGTGGAAGCGGACCTCGACCTGATCGGCTCGCATCGACAGCGTCGTGTCCCCGACCGTGGTCCCGTCGAGCTCGACGAGCAGCGGCTCGAGCCCCTGCGCGGTCAGGGTCACGGCGCCGGCGTCCACGAGGTCCTCGGCGGGCACGGCCTCGGTGAGCAGCCGCTCCGCCAGTGCGACGTCCGCCCCGGCCGCGGTGAGGAACGCCTCGGTGCGGGTGCCGACCGGGTAGGTGCCGTCGAGGTCGGTGAGGTCGGCCGGATCGAGCGGCCCGATGCTCGCGTCCAGCGAGATCGCCCGGATGTCGGCCGCGAGCCACAGCAGACCTGCGGCCCCGGCAGCCTCCGCACCGGTGCCGAGCGGGCCGATGAGCGCCGCGACCGGCACCGGCGAGCCCTCGATCGTGCGCAGCAGGTCGTCCACATCGACCGAGACCCCGCCACCGGAGGTGTACTGCAGCACCACGAGCTCGGAGCCGTCACGCTCGGCGATCGCCAGGACGTCACGGATCTGGGCGACCACCGGCGGGTCGATGAACCCGCCCCGCAGCGGCAGGATCTCCACCGAGGTGGTGGCCACCTCACCGTCATCCGGGGTCCCGTCCTCGGCTCCCTCCTGCGCCTGGGACGGTGCCGCGAGCACCGTGCCGAGCAGGGCGAGACCGAGCGCCAGCGAGGTGGCGAGCAGGAGGGTGCGGCGCATCAGCGCGGAGGAGGCAGCCATGCCGGACAGGGTATCCAGACGGCCCGCCAGGCCCGGCCCCCGCCCGCACGGCCCGTTAGGCTCGAACGTCACCCGCCGCCGCTGCCTCGGCACCGACGGCGCCCGAGCCCACCCGCGACGCCGAAGGGAGCTGAGCGATGAGCACCTCGGGTCGTCCGCAGGGTGGGTACGACGCCCTGCTCGGCCCGAACGTGAGCATCGTGACCGGCAAGGGCGGCGTCGGCAAGACCACCGCCGCGGCGGCGTTGGCGCTCGCCGGGGTGGCCTCCGGGCGACGCACGCTGCTCGTCGAGGTCGAGGGTCGGCAGGGGTTCAGCCGCCTGTTCGGGACCCAGCCGTGGGACTACACCGAGCGCGAGTTCCGCCCCGGGCTGTGGGGGATGGCCATCGACCCGGCCGAGGCGGTGTACGAGTACCTCGAGCTGTTCTACGGGATCAAGCGGATCCAGTGGATGATGGAGCGCTCCAACGCGCTGGACTTCGTGACCACGACGGCTCCGGGACTGCGTGACCTGCTGCTGGTCGGCAAGCTGTACGAGCTGGAGGCCCGGCGCCGACCCGACGGGCGGCGCGCCTACGACCTGATCGTGGTGGATGCGCCGCCGACGGGACGCATCGTCCCCTTCCTGCTGGCCCCCGAGGCCGTCACCGACATCGTGCGGGTGGGACCGATCCGGCGTCAGGCTGGCCGCATCAAGGACATGCTGACCGATCCGCGCCGGGTGCAGGCGGTCATCGTCACCCTGCTCGAGGAGATGCCGGTGCGCGAGGCGACCGAGGGGGTGGTCGCGCTGGCCGGCGCCGGGATCGCCACCGGGCCGCTGCTCGCCAACCAGGTGGCGCTGCCGCGGGTGACCTCCGGCGCGCTCGAGCGGCTCCACCACCTCGGCGCGGACGGGGTGCGCGCGCGGGCGCAGGCGCACGGGGCGCGCATGTCCGGCCGGACGAGCGAGCTGATCGTGGAGCTCGCGGCGGCCCACGTGGCCCGGCAGGAGCTGCAGACCGCCCTGCGTGCCGAGCTCACCGCGACCGGTGCGAGCGTCCTCGGCCTGCCGCTGCTGACCGGGGCCTCCTTCGGGGTCGACGACCTCGAGGTGCTGGCCGACGCCCTCGCACTCCAGGTCGGCGAGGACGGCCCGCGCGCCCGGGAGGCCATCGACGCGGCCGGGCTCGCCGCTGTCACGGGGCAGGGGTGGGCATGACGACCCCGGCGAGCGGTGCCGAGGACCTCCGGGAGGCGATCGCGAGCGCCCACGTCCTGGTGACCACCGGTGCCGGCGGGGTGGGCAAGACCACCTCCGCCGCCGCCATCGGCCTGGCGGCCGCCGGGCTCGGGCGCCGCACGCTGGTGCTCACGATCGACCCGGCCCGGCGCCTGGCCCAGGCGATGGGACTGGACACGCTGGACGACACCCCGAGCCCCGTCCCGCTCGACGCGTCCCACCGTGCGGCCGGAGGCGAGCTGTGGGCGATGATGCTCGACATGCAGACCACCTTCGACCGGCTGATCGAGCGTCACGCGAGCTCCCCAGCCGAGGCCGAGGCCATCACCTCCAACCGGATCTACCGGCAGCTGTCCTCGACCCTGTCGGGGACGCAGGAGTACATGGCCATGGAGCGCCTGCACGAGCTCCACGAGGAGGGCCGGTTCGACCTGCTCGTGATCGACACACCACCGACGCGTTCCGCCCTGGACTTCCTCGACGCGCCGCGCCGGATGACCTCCTTCCTCGAGGGCCGGCTCCTCAGGCTGCTGCTCAAGCCCGGGGTCGCGGCCGGACGCGGCATCGGGCGGGTCGTGGGCGCCGGAGCGGCCGCGTTCATGCGGGCCGCCGGGCGCGTCACCGGCATGGAACTGCTCCAGGACCTGGCTGATTTCTTCCGCGACTTCGAGGGCATGTACGACGGGTTCAAGCAGCGCGCCGAGGAGGTGCTCGACCTGCTGCGCGACCCCACGTCCCGCTTCGTGGTCGTGACCTCCGCGGAGCCGCCGCCGCTGCGCGAGGCGCGGTACTTCCTCGAGCGGCTGGAGCAGGAGGGGCTCCACGCCGCCGGGGTCGTCGTCAACCGGATCCAGCCCGAGGTCCCCCGGGACCCCACCGACGCCGGACTCGCCCGCGCGATCCGCGGGCTCGAGATCGACGCCGGGCTCGATCCCGACCTGCCGTCCGACCTCGATCCCGGCAGCGATGATGACCTGGCGGTCGCCGGCGCGCTGCGCCTGCTCGCCGACACCCGCAACCTCGCCGCACGCCAGCGGCGCGATGTCACCGCGGGCCTGTACGGCGTGCGCGTGCCCGCGCTCGTCGAGGTCCCGCTGCTCGCGGGGGACGTCCATGATCTGGCTGGCCTCGAGCAGATCGCCAGCACCCTGCTGACCGGGAGGAGCCGATGACCACCCCGAACGGTGCCGCGAAGGAGCCCCACGACGACCACGATGAGGACGCCGACGACGC
The DNA here is from genome assembly GCA_046540855.1 of Nitriliruptoraceae bacterium. Taxonomy (GTDB): domain Bacteria; phylum Actinomycetota; class Nitriliruptoria; order Nitriliruptorales; family Nitriliruptoraceae; genus T1Sed10-7. The sequence continues at coordinate 9,056 of JBKHEJ010000033.1, read as the reverse complement.
CGCACCCGACGGCACGAGCGACCACGAGGACACCGGCGCCGAGGAGGCTCACGGCCCCCCCGGCGAGGAGCCCCACGGCACCTCGCTGGCCGAGCTCGCCGCGCCGCAGGGCGGCCCCCCGCCACCTCGGCGCACGGGGGTGTTCCTGGACCCCGAGGACCTCCGCGACCACGTCAGCAAGCTCGTCCGCGCCACGCTCGGTGGCCACGAGGTGGACGCGTTCGGCAACATCACCTTCACCCACGACGACGCACGGGTGTTCATCACCGTCGCGGGGAGCCCCGTCGGTCCCCAGGTCGGGGTGTTCTCCGTGACCAACGTCGAGGTGCCCTACACCCCGGAGCTCGGCTACTTCCTGCTGACCACCAACCACCGGCTCGGGTTCGGTGCCTTCAGCTACGACCCGCGCCACGGTGCCATCTGGCTGCGGCACACCCTGCTCGGCACCGCGCTCGACCTGCCGGAGCTCCAGACCGCGGTGCTCGCGATCGCCACGACCGCCGCGGGGCTGGACCACGAGATCAAGGACCGCTTCGGGGGCCGACGCTTCCAGGACGCACCCGACGACGTCCAGCGGCGTATGGAGCCACCTGAGGCGGAGCAGGACGGCCCCCCGCCGAACGCTCGCGGCTACCTCTGACCTCTCCCTGGGCCCCGGTATCCTCGAACCTTGGAACCAGCCCGCACGCGCGGTCGTCCAACCGGCGTCAGCGACCCTGCTTCGTGAGCACGGGTCCGTCGCCACGCACCGCCGGGGACCGCCCGGACGCCGAGCATGAGGTCACGGGTGAACGAGAAGCGCACACGACCGCTCGGCCTGCGGATCGCAGGCCGCCTCGGGGCGATCATCGCCCGGCTCGTGCTCATCGCCGTCATCGTCGTGGCGACCGGCGTGCTGCTCGGCGCCACGGTCCTCCCCGGGGCGCTGGCGACCGACCGGTTGCTAGGAGCCGTCCGCGACGACGTCCTGGACGTCCCCCCGCTCGATGAGGCGGACACCCCGCCACAGAACTCCTACGTCTACGCCGCGGATGGGACCGAGCTCGCGGAGCTGACCTTCGAGGAGAACCGTGTCCCGGTCACCTTCGAGGAGATCCCCGAGGTCGTGATCGACGCCGTGCTCGCCACCGAGGACGCGAACTTCTACGAGCACGAAGGGGTCAACCACGTCGCCATCGCCCGGGCGGCCCTGACGAACCTGCGGGCCGGCGGCATCGAGTCGGGGGCATCCACGATCACCCAGCAGTACGTGAAGATGACCTTCCTCAGCCCCGAGCAGACGCTGGCCCGCAAGGTCGAGGAGGCGATCTACGCCATCCAGCTCGAGCGCGAGCTGCCCAAGGACGAGATCCTCGAGCGCTACCTCAACCGCAGCTACTTCGGGGTGGGGGTGTACGGCATCGGCACCGCCGCGGAGCGCTACTTCTCCAAGGAGATCGGCGACCTCAGCCTCAGCGAGGCCGCGACCCTGGCCGGGCTCCTGCGCGCGCCGGAGGCCAACAACCCGATCAACAGCCTGGAGAACGCCGAGGCACGCCGCGACATCGTCCTGCGGCAGATGGCCACCCACGGCTTCGTGACCCCGGCACAGGCCCAGGCGGCCATCGACCAGCCGCTCGAGGTCGAGATCTCCGCGCCGCCGGTGCCGTCGAACCCGTACTGGAGCCGCTGGGTGTCCCAGTTGCTGGTGAACGAGGAGGTCGCCGAGGCGCTCGGCACGCAGGTCGATGCCCTCGAGGCGATGGGCCCGACGCGCCAGGAGCGGACCCGGTTCGTGTTCCAGTCGGGACTGCGGATCCACACCACCCTCGACCCCGAGATGCAGGCCGAGGCCGAGGAGGCGCTGCGCCGCGCGCTGCTGCCCGAGGACGCCGGCCCAGCGGACGTCGCACAGGCACCATCCGGCTCGATCGTCTCGGTCGAGCCGGGCACCGGCGCCATCCAGGCGATGGCGGTGGGTCCACGCACCTTCGGCAGCTGCATCGAGGACGGCGAGTGGGCCGGGCAGCTCGAATCCGGTGAGCTGCTGTGCGACCGGACGGTCGTGAACCCGGCCGTTCCGGAGATGGGTGCCTCGGGCCGCCAGGCGGGTTCGGCCTTCAAGCCCTTCGTGATGACCGCCGCGCTCGAGGACGGGATCTCCGCCGGGCTCACCCTGGACGCGCGCTACCCACAGCCGATCGAGGGCTGCCCGGACGCAAGCACCTCCAGCGGTTGGTGGGAGCCCCGCAACGCCGGTGGCAACGACATCCTGAACATGTACGAGGGCATCGCCCGCTCCTCGAACATCTACGCCGCGTTGATGATCGCCGAGGTGGGTCCGAGCCGGGTCGCGGACACCTTCGAGCGGCTCAGCGGGTACACGATCGACCCGGACACCGTGGTCTGCCCGCTCGCGCTCGGCACCACCGACGTGTTCCCGCTCGCGATGGCCAGCGCCTACGCGACCTTCGCCAACCGCGGCGAGCACTGCCCCCCGTACCCCATCGAGCGCATCGAGGGGCCGGACGGACGCATCCTGTGGGAGCACAGCGAGGAGTGCGAGCGCGTCCTCGAGGAGGACGTGGCCGACCGGATCGTGGACGTGCTCGCCGGCACGGTCTCGCCCGGGGGGACCGGCTCCGTGGCGAACCTCGGCGAGTGGCCGACCCGAGGCAAGACCGGGACCACCAACGACAACCGGGATGCCTGGTTCGCCGGCTTCATCCGCCAGCTCGCCACCGCGGTGTGGGTGGGCTACCCGAACGACGACCACGTCTTCGAGACCGAGCAGCAGGCGCGCGCCTTCTGCGACGAGCCGCTGCCGGGCGCTGAGACGGTCTGTGACCGTACCCAGACCCAGGTCATGAGGGACGTCACGATCGGTGGTCGGTACTACGACCAGGTCTTCGGTGGCACGATCCCGGCCCCGATCTTCGCCGACTACATGGGCGCCATCGTCGAGCGCTACGAGCCGGAGGGCTTCCCGGACCCCGGCCCGCTGCCGACCGCCCCGGTCCCCGACCTGCTGCAGGCCGAGTCCGTCGAGGAGGCCGAGGAGATCGCCCTGGAGGCGGGTTTCCGCCTGGACGTCGAGGACGTCGAGGACTACCGCGAGGAGGGGACCCTCGTCGGCCAGGAGCCCGAGCCGGGCAGCCGTCAGGCGCTCGGGGCGCGCCTGCTCCTGGAGGTCTCGGACGGGACCGGGGACCCACCGGAGCTTCCGGACGTCACCGGGCTGCCGCTGGACGAGGCGTCCACGCTGCTGTTCGAACTCGGCTACACGAACCTGTTCTCCCGTGAGGTCGACGAGGAGGACGAGGAGCTCTGGGATCGGGTCGTCGGGCTCGAGCCGGAGACCGGCACCCGCCTCGACCCGGAGGATCCGGATCACCGCGTCGTGCTGCTGCTCGGCCGTGAACCCGAACCCGAACCCGACCCGTCCCCCGATGACCCGGACGACGCCGGCGATCCGGACGACCCGGACGACCCCGGCGACCCGGATGACCCGGGCGAGCCGGACGAGCCGGACGATCCGCCACCTGACGAGGACGAAGCTGACGAGGGCGACGGGCCACCGGACGGACAGGACGACGAGTGATGCGCCTCGCACGCCTCGCCGGCGGTGTCGCCGCCGCCGGCGCGGCCTGCGTCGCCTACGGCACCCTCGTCGAACGGCGCTGGTACCGCCTCCAGCGGATCCGCGTCGAGGGCGCCCTGCGCCGGCCGGGGGTGCTCCGGATCCTGCACGTCACCGACCTGCACCTGCTGCCCCGGCAACGGCACCGGATCGCCTTCCTGCACGAGCTCGCCGATCTCGACCATGATCTGGTGGTCGCCACGGGCGATCTGCTGGGCGGCCCCGGTGCCGAGGACGCGGCGGTCGCGGCGCTGGCACCGCTGACGAGCCGCGGACGGCCCGGCCTGTCGGTGCTGGGCAGCAACGACCGCTACGGCCCGGTACCGAAGGTGCCCTGGCGCTACCTCACGGAGCCATCGCACCGCACCCCGGGGGTGCCCCTGGACACCGACCGGCTCCTGGCCGGGCTCGACCGCGTCGGCTACGAGACCCTGCGCGGCGCCACCACGGTGGTCGACACGCCCGTCGGGGCCGTCGCAGCCGGCGGGTTCGACGACCCGCACCTCGACCCCTCGGTGATCCCCGCCCCGCGCGTCGTGACCCCGAACACCCCGGACGCCGTCCTGCACCTCGGCATCGTCCACGCGCCCTACCTCGCCGCCCTCGACGTCCTGGTGGAGGCCGGCCACGACCTGCTGCTGGCCGGGCACACCCACGGCGGGCAGGTCCGGCTCCCGGGGATCGGGGCGCTCGTCGCCAACTGCGACCTCCCGCTGGACCAGGTGCGGGGACTCTCGCGCTACCGCGACCGCTGGCTACACGTCTCCGCGGGTCTGGGTCACAGCCCCTACGCCCCCTTCCGGTTCGCCTGCCGACCCGAGGCGACCCTGCTGGAGCTGACCGGCTGAGCGGGGTTCGCAGCCACCGTGGTGGGTCGGTACGCTGCCCGCCGCTCTCACCGAGGGCGACCACGCCCGCCGGGATGTAGCGCAGCTTGGTTAGCGCGCCTCGTTCGGGACGAGGAGGTCGCCGGTTCGAATCCGGCCATCCCGACCAGCAGCGTGGCGACGGACGCGCGACCCTCGACCGGGGTCGCGCGTCCGTGCGTTGCTCGCCTGTCCGGCCCCCGACCGCTCGGAGCGCTCCGTGGACCTCACCGACCTGCAGGCGGTGATCCGCGCCACCTACGGGGCGCAGGACCGTGCGCGCGGCGTGGACGCCACCTTCGGCTGGTTCGTCGAGGAGGTCGGCGAGCTGTCGCGCGCGATCCGTCGCCAGGGGCACGCCGAGCGGGTGGTGGAGTTCACCGACGCGCTCGCCTGGCTCGTCAGCCTCGCGGACCTGTGCGACGTCGACCTGGGTGTCGAGGTGGAGCGGCGCTACGGCGCCGGCTGCCCCCGCTGCGGCGCGACCCCCTGCGTGTGCAGCCAGCTCGACCCGACCCGTCCCTGACGCTGCCGCGGTGGCCGCTCCGGCCCGGCTGCGGCGTCACGACCGCCTCCTCAGCGGCGTGCCTCGACCTGAGCACCGATGAAGGCCGGACCGGCCACGAGCGGTGCGGTGAGCAGCCAGAAGAAGGTGTCGTCACGGTTCCACAGCAGGCCTGCGGCCAGGAACACCCCGAAGGCCACCGCCCAGAGCAGGAGCGAGACCACCAGGCGCCTCGACGCCCCGGGCTCGCTGCGGCCGAGGGCCCCCGGCAGCAGCCGGACCGCGAGGAGCAGCACGAGAAGCGCGAGCACGCCGGCACTGACCAGCAGCGCGGTGTCGCTGGTCGCCAGCCACGCCAGCGCGACGAACCACAGGAAGGAGGCACCCCCCAGCCCGAGCAGGAACCGGGGGGCGCCGCGCTGCGGCTCGGCGGTGGTCACCGGCCCTCCTCGACCACGAGCTCCGCGAGCTGGACGGTGTTCAGTGCCGCCCCCTTGAGGAGGTTGTCACCGACCACCCACAGGTTCAGGCTGGAGCGGTCAGCGAGGTCCTCCCGGACACGGCCGACCAGGACCTCGTCCCGACCCGCCGAGGCGAGCGGGGTCGGGTAGGCCAGCGGCTCGCCGTCCTGACCGGTGCCGTCCTCCACGACCAGACCGGGCGCGGCGGCGAGCGCCTCCAGCGCCGCGGCGCGCTCCACGGGCTGGGCGAAGGTCAGCCGCGCCGCGATGGCGTGACCGACCACGACCGGCACGCGGACGCAGGTCGGCGAGACCCGCAGCGCCGGCAGGGACAGGATCTTGCGCGACTCGTGGACGAGCTTCCACTCCTCATCGGTGTAGCGGGCATCGGTGAACGAGCCGCAGTGCGCCAGCACGTTGAAGGCGATCGCCCTGGAGAAGGCCGCCGGATCCGGGTAGCCAGCCTCGACGGCTGCGCCATCGGCGACCAGGCGGTCGGGCTCCTCCAGCATCGCCCGCGCCTGCTCGAGCAGCACGTCGATGCCGGTGCGTCCGGCTCCTCCGGCGGCCTGGTAGCTCGTCGCGACCATCTCGGTCAGCCCGAAGGCGTCGTGCAGCGGCTTGGCCGCGACCATCAGCACCATCGTGGTGCAGTTCGGGTTGGCGACGATGCCACGCGGCCGCTCCCGCACCGCGTCGGGGTTCACCTCGGCGACGACCAGCGGCACGTCCTCGTCCCGCCGGAACGCCGAGGAGTTGTCGATGACGACCGCGCCCCGCTCGGCCGCGACCGGGGCCCACTGCTTGGACCGCGCCCCTCCCGCGGAGAACAGGGCGATGTCGACGCCGTCGAAGGCGTCGGCGGAGATGGCCCGCACCTCCACCTCGCTACCACGCCAGGGGAGCGTGCGTCCCGCGGACCGCTCGGAGGCGAGGAACACCGGCTCCCCGTCCAGGGGGAAGTCCCGGCGGTCGAGCTGGCGGCGCATCTCCTCGCCGACCGCCCCGGTCGCCCCGACGACCGCGACCCTGGCCCCCATCAGGAGCCCTCCTCGACGAGCACGGCGTCGTCACCGAGTCCGAAGGCGGCGTGCACCGCCTGGACCGCGGTCTCCACCTGGTCCTTGGCGACCACGACCGAGACCCGGATCGTCGAGGTGGAGATCATCTCGATGTTGACGCCGGCGTCGGACAGGGCACCGAACATGGCTGCGGCGACCCCCGGGTGGGTCTTCATCCCGGCGCCCACGAGCGAGACCTTCGCGATGTCCTCATCCACCCGGATGCCGGCGGCTCCGACCTCATCGGCGAGCGGCTCGAGCACCCCACGGGCCTTGTAGGTGTCGCCGCGGGGCAGGGTGAACGAGATGTCGGTGCGCCCATCAGCCGAGATGTTCTGGACGATCATGTCGATGTTGATGTTCTCCTCGGCGAGCGTGGAGAACAGGCGGGCTGCCACGCCGGGCTCGTCCGGGACCTGCTGGATCGTGAGCTTGGCCTCCGAGGTGTCATGGGCGACACCGGAGATGATCGCGTCCTCCACCGTGTCCTCCTTCGGGCCGACCCACGTGCCCGATGCGTAGCTGAACGATGAGCGCACGTGGATCTGCACGCCATGGTTGCGACCGAACTCGACGCTGCGGACCTGCAGCACGCCGGCACCCTGCGCGGCCATCTCCAGCATCTCCTCGTAGGAGATCCGGTCGAGCTTGTGCGCACCCGGCACGATGCGCGGGTCCGCGGTGAACACCCCGTCCACGTCGGTGTAGATCTCGCACACGTCCGCGCCGAGCGCTGCCGCGAGCGCCACGGCCGTGGTGTCGGAGCCGCCGCGTCCGAGCGTCGTGATGTCCTTGGTGTCCTGGCTCACCCCCGCGAAGCCGGCGACGATGGCGACGTTGCCCTCGTCTAAGGCCCCGAGCACACGCCCCGGCGTGATGTTCACGATGCGCGCACGGCCGTGGACCGCGTCGGTGATGATGCCGGCCTGCGAGCCGGTGAACGACTTCGCCGGGACCCCCCGCTCGTGCAGGGCCATCGCGAGCAGGGACATCGAGATCCGCTCCCCGGAGGTCAGCAGGATGTCGAGCTCCCGCTCCGGGGGGTGCTCGCTGATGCGGGCGGCCATGGTGACCAGGTCGTCGGTGGTCTTGCCCATGGCCGAGACCACCACGACGGTCTGGTTCCCGGCCCGGTGGCTGCGGGCGACCCGGTCGGCCACCTTCTTCATCCGATCGACGTCACCCACGGAGGTGCCGCCGTACTTCTGCACCACGATCGCCACGCTGGCTCCGGTCCGTCACGGGTGAGCGGTGCTCGTCGAGGTGGCCGCTCCTCCACCACCGCGGCAGGGTAGGCGCGTGCGAGCACCGCGAGCGCCCCGGCCCGTCCGGGCCGGCCGGCACGCTTCCGGCGCGCCCCCACGCGGCCGCTCAGGCGCCGACCTCACGACGGCCGAGGAACGCCCGGCCCAGCGTCACCTCGTCGGCGTAGTCCAGGTCCCCACCGACCGGGAGCCCGCTGGCCAGCCGGGTGACCCGCACGTCGTGGTGCTGGAGCAGGCGGGACAGGTAGGAGGCCGTCGCCTCCCCCTCGACGTTCGGGTTCGTCGCGATGATCAGCTCGGTGACCGGCTCCTCACCGAGCCGGGCGAGCAGGGCCGCGATGTGCAGCTCCTCGGGTCCGACGCCGTCGATCGGTGAGATCGCCCCACCCAGCACGTGGTACCGGCCGCGGTACTCCTGGGTGCGCTCGATGGCGAGGACGTCCCGGGGCTCCTCGACGACGCACAGCACCGAGGCGTCCCGGCGGGGGTCGGTGCAGATGCGGCACTCCTCCGCCTCGCTGATGTTCCAGCACCGGGCGCAGAAGCGGATCGTGTCCTTGACCCGGGTGATGGCCTCGGCGAGACGCTGCGCGTCCGCAGCGTCGACCTGGAGCAGGTGGAACGCGATCCGCTGCGCGCTCTTCGGGCCGATGCCGGGGAGCCGACCGAGCTCGTCGATGAGATCCTGGACCGCTCCCTCGTACATGGACGCATCCTTGGTCGACGGCGCGGCAGCGTAGCGATGGGGCCGATCACGACCCCGCGGTCGGCGGTCGCTCGCTCAGCAGCTCCGCGTCCAGCTCGCGCTCGAGGAGCGCGTCGAGCTCATCGGCGGAGGTGGCCGGGGAGGACGCCTCCGCCTCACGGACCTCGGCCGCCTCGTCCTCACCATCCGACCCCGACCGCGCGGGCACCGGAGCGTCGAGGACCGGCGTACGCGCATCCGCCGGGGTCACCAGCGGTGGCTGGGGACGTCGGTCCCGCGGCGTGCCCTCCACCTCGATGTCGACCCGGACCTTGAGCCCGCAGGAGCGCTCGACCGCGGCCACCACCGCAGCGGACAGCTCCCCACCGCGCGCCTGGACCGCGTGGAAGGAGCCGTAGCGCGGCGCGTACCTGAGCGTGAGGATGTTGCGCTGGAGCGCCACGGGCACCGCCGGCTCGAAGATGGCGTGGTAGCGGCGGGAGGTCTGCTTGATCAGCTCGAGGATCGCGTCCCAGTTGGTGCGCACGAGCTCGAGCGGATCGTCCCGCTCCGTAAAGGCGGTGGCGGCCGGCT
>JBKHEJ010000032.1:0-17743 GCA_046540855.1 Nitriliruptoraceae bacterium | reverse complement strand
CGGCTCGCTCATCGAGCACCGTGACGAGCGCGTCGTTGAACCGACCCCAGCGCGTTCGCGCCCACGGCCCGAAGCGCTCGTCAGCGAGCTCCGCAGCAGCCACCTGACGGGTCGGGTCGACCCACAGGAACGCTCCCGACAGCCCGAAGTGCCCGAAGGCCGACGGTGGCAGCCGGGTGCCCATCCAGTGGTCGGTCTTGGCGCCCTTGATCTCGAAGCCGAGCCCCCAGTCGTTGGGGGTCTGGCGGCCGAAGCCAGGTACCACGCCGTCCAGCCCCTCGAAGGCCACCTCGGTGGCGGCTGCCAGCGTCGCTGCGGGCAGCAGGGTCGGGGCGAGCAGCTCCCGGGCGAAGCGCAGCAGGTCCTCGAGCGGGCCGTGCACGCCGTGGCCGGCCGGGCCGCCGAGGTGGGTGCGTGCCATCTGCAGCGGGGCGAACACCTCCGCGTCGAGGTAGCGCTCGAAGGCGAGCCCGGTGCGGGTCGCCACGAGGTCGCCCAGCACCTCGTAGGCCCAGTCGGCGTAGACCCGTCGACGCTCGGGGGCGGTGTGCCGGCCGTTCGGTTCCGGCCCGAGCCCACCGGCGTGGGCCAGCAGGTGGCGCACCGTGGGTCGGGGCTCCACCTGAGCGATCTCGACGGGTTCGTCGAGGGAGAGCTCCCCCTGCTCGGCGGCCAGCAGCACGGCGTAGGCGGTGACCGGCTTGCTCACCGAGGCGTACCAGAGCACCTCGTCGGTGGGGCCGTAGGTCGCGAGCGTCCCGCGCGCGTCGGTCACCCCGACGGCGACGGTCGGCGGCTCCCACTCCGCCACCTCGGCGAGCAGGGAGGCGAGCGGGTCCGTCGCGTCGGGCATGTCGCGCTCCTCCTCGTCCTCGTCGGGGTGCTCGATCCGGCTGAGGAGGCTACTGGCGCCGAGGTGGTGCTCGACCACCCGTGGGAGCGTGGTCAGATGGGTCTTCGGTCGGGCCGCTTGCGTGCCGATGTCTCAAGAAGGCGCCACCGGGGGGCCGAACCTGGCATCCCCGAGCGCAGCACCGCCCGGTGCGAGAGAGGGGAGGAGCGACGGTGGCCAGCGACGACGCACTCCTCGGCGAGGTCCTGGTCGCCCGGCAGCCCATCGTCGATGCCGACCTGCTGGTCGTGGGCTACGAGCTGCTCTTCGACGACCATCTGGCCGGGCAGCAGGACGCGGTGGCCGACGGGGACCTGCGGGCTGCAGCCACGGTGCTCATCGACGGCGTGGTCGCGCTGGGTCGGGAGATCACCACCGATGGGGATGATGCCTACGTCGAGGTCCCGACCGCGCTGCTGGAGGCCGGCACGCTGCTCGACCTGCCGCAGGACGGCCTCGTGCTCGAGGTCCCGCGCGACGCCGAACCTGGCCCGGCGCTGCGCACCGCGCTCGAGCAGCACCGGGCCGCCGGCTTCCGGCTGCTCCTGGACGCGGTCACCCCCGGGGACGCGCGGTGGTCACTGCTGCCTTACGTGGATCTCGTGAAGATCGACACCACGGCGGTCGGCCAGGCCGAAGCGCTCAGCCTGGTCCGCGAGCTCACCCGCGACGACGTCCCGGTCGTGGCGGAGCACGTCGAGGAGCCGGCCACCTTCGACCGGTTCGTCGGTGCCGGAGCCCGCTACTTCCAGGGCTTCTTCTTCACCCGGCCACGGGTGGTCCGGGCTCGGCGGCCACTCGGTCTGTCGGCCGCGCACCTGCGCCTGCTGCGGGAGCTCGCCGCCGATGAGGTCGACCTGGCGAAGGTCGAGGAGCTGATCCGCAGCGACCTGACCATGACCGACCGCTTCCTGCGCACCGTCGACCTGGTGTCCGGCTGGCACGAGGTGGAGTCGGTCCGGCACGGGCTCGTGCTGATGGGGACCCGCCGGCTGCACCGCTGGGTGTCCCTGCTCGTGCTCGCCTCGGTGGAGCAGGACCGGCCGGCGGAGCTGCTCACCACGGCCAGCGCTCGGGCCCGCTACTGCGAGGAGCTGCAGCGCGCCCGTGGCCGCCCCGGCGGGCTCGAGCCCTTCTCCCTCGGCATGTTCTCCGTGCTCGGGATCGACGGGGTGGTGGACGAGATCGTCCTGCTCGACGTCCCGGTCACCGACGAGGTCAAGGCCGCGCTCCTCGGGCACCCCGGTGAGTTCCGGGACATCCTCGACATCGCCTTGAGCGCCGAACGCGCCGACTGGGAGCGGTTGGTCGTGCTCGGCCAGGGCCTCGGGCTCGACCCGTCGCAGCTCGCCCGCGCGCACCATGAGGCCCTGCGCTGGTCCGCCCGGGCACGCCAGAGCCAGCGCACGGCCTGAGCGCCCGCCGGATCCTCGCACCCGGTGGCCGGGGTCATGTCGGGCCTGGCGCACCACCGCTCACCGCCACACCACCGTCCGCACGTGCGGCTCAGCCGGGGTCCACCTGCCGCGCGATGCGTTTGGCGAAGGTGTAGAACCGGCGCAGGTGTTCGAGGATCTCCGTGCCGCGCGTGAAGGCCGCGACGCGCGCCGGGGCGTCGGCGCCGAGCCGGTCGACCCGTTGCGCCGCCGCGTGCTCGAAGCGGTCGCTGACCTCGGGCTTGGCCGCGAGGACCTGTGCGGCCAGCTCAGCGTCCCCGGTCCTGAAGGCCGTGATGGCCTTCGCGAGCAGGTCCCGCATCGTGCGGTGCGCGTCGGTGAGCACCGCGCGGGTCTCCAAGCTGAGCGGTGCGTGCTCCTCGATCCGGTTGAGGCCCACCCGGACCAGGTCGTGCTGCACGATGTCGCCGACGAGCTCGAGGTAGGTGGTGACGTTGGTCAGCGCGAGCATCCGGTCGCGCTCGTGGTCCGACAGCCCGTCCCCGTCGATCCGTCGCAGGTACTCGATGATCGCGTCGTGCAGGTCGTCGACCTCCTCGTCGGCCGCCGCCACCTCCGCGAGCTCGTTCGCCCGGCCGTCGATCAGCGGCTCGAGCACCGCGTCGACCATGGCCAGGGTCCTGCGTGCCATGCGGTCCACCTCCCTGCTGGCGAGCTCGAGCGCGGCACCCGGGGTGGGGAGCAGATCGTCGTCGAGGTAGCGCGGGACGCGCCGCTGCTCGCTCGCCTGCACCGGCACGAGCCGCTCGGTGAGGCGGGCGAGCTGGGTGGTGAAGGGCAGGAACAGCACCAGCATCCCGGTCTTGGCGAGCGTGTAGGCGTTCGCGATCTGCCGTGGGGTCTCGACCGCCAGGGCGTCCGCGCCCTCGAGCCCCACCGCGGCCGGCGAGATCGCGCGCGCGAGCTCGGCGAGCCAGGGGATCAGCAGCACCAGGATCGTGACGCCGATGGCGTTGACGAGCACGTGGACGAGCGCGACGCGCAGCGCCACCCGGGGGCGTCCGATCGTGGCGAGCAGCGCGGTCACCGGGGTCCCGAGCGAGGCGCCCAGTGCCAGCGCGATGCCCGTCTCCAGGGGGATCAGCCCCTGGGAGGCCATCACGATCACGATGCCGATCGTCGCCGAGGAGGACTGCACGAGCGCGGTGAGCCCGGCGCCGATCAACACGCCTGGCAGCGGCCCCCGGTCGGTGGCCATGAGCTCAAGGAACGGCTCGTAGCCGCGCAGCGGCGCCATCCCGGACTCCATCACCCCCATGCCGAGGAAGAGCAGGCCGAGCCCGATCAGCGCGGTCGCGGTCAGGCGCAGCGTGCCGCGCCGCAGGAGGTAGCGGCCGAACACCCCGGCGGCGACCATCCACAGGGCCGAACCCACCACATCGAACGCCACGATCTGGGCGGTGATGGTCGTCCCGACGTTCGCACCGAGGATCACCCCGACCGAGGCGGTGAGCGAGAGCAGGCCGGCGGAGACGAACCCGATCACCAGGACGACGGTCACGCTGGACGACTGGATCGTGGCGGTGACGAGCACACCCGTCGCGACGCCGGAGAAGCGGTTCGAGGACAGCCGGGCCAGGGTCGCGGACAGCGAGGTGCCCGCGAGCCCCTTCAGGCCGCGGGTGACCCCATCCATCCCGTACAGGAACAGCGCGAGGCCACCGACGAGCCCCATCAGCATGGTCCCGATCGGCAGGTCCGCGCCGGCGCTCGGGACCTCGAGCACCTCGGCGGCCAGCGGTGCAGCTACGAGCACGGGTGCCATCGTCCCTCCACCAGGTCACGCCCAACGCAGCCATCGCTCGGCGGGTCGCTCCGGCGTGTGATCCGACGATCCACGCTAGCGCCGGCGCTCGACCGTGCTCCACCGGCTCAGCAGGTCCCCGCGCCGCGAGCGACGCACGGACGCAGCGGCGGGTGGGACCGCCCCATCGGCCCTGGCCGCGCTGCGAGGCCGCTCGGTAGCGTCGAGACGCCACATGAAGGCCCCGCGCGCCGCGCTGCGGCCCCGCGGGTCCTCGCCTCAGGAGGCACCCCGATGACCGAGCGCGAGCGCACCGACCCCGGCCGTAGGAGCGCTGCCCAGGCTGACACGCGCGCCTGGCACGCGCTGCCGGTCGACCGGGTCGTCGAGGTGCTCGGGACCGACACCACCGCCGGGCTCACGGCCGCTGAGACCGCGTCCCGGCGCGAGGAGTACGGCCCGAACGAGCTCGGACGTGACGAGCCGAGGGGTGACCTCGACATCCTGCTGCACCAGTTCACCAGTCCCCTGATCGCGATCCTGCTGGTGGCCTTCGTCATCACCGTGGCGATCGCCGAGTACACCGACGCCGGGGTCATCGCCGCGGTGCTGGTGATCAACGCCGTCATCGGCTTCGTCCAGGAACGCAAGGCCGACCGGTCCGTCCACGCCCTGATGCAGATGGCGGCACCGCACTCGGAGGTCGTCCGCGGTGGCGAGGAGCGCGAGGTCGACTCCGCCGACCTGGTTCCAGGCGACCTCGTCCTGCTGACCTCGGGCAGCCGGGTGCCAGCCGACCTGCGGCTGGTGCGAGCGATCTCGCTGCAGGTGGACGAGTCGCTGCTGACCGGTGAGAGCCGCCCCGCGGACAAGACCACCGACCCGGTCGCTGAGGACACGCTGGCGGCGGACCAGCGCAGCATGGCCTTCATGGGCAGCGCCGTGACCAGCGGCCGGGCCCGCGGCGTGGTCGTCGCGACCGGGCACCGCACCCAGCTCGGGTCCATCGCCGAGTCCATCCGGGCCGAGGAGAAGCCCGAGACGCCGCTGCAGCAGCGCATGGACCGGTTCGCGAACATCATCGCGGTGGGTGTGCTGGCCTCCACCATCGTCGCCTTCGGCCTGGGCTCCCTGCTCACCGAGCAGCCGCTCCAGGAGCTGTTCCTGACCGCCGTCGCGCTCGCGGTGGCGGTGGTCCCGGAGGGGCTCCCGGTCGCCTTCACCGTCGCGATGGCCCTGGGTGTGCGCCGCATGGCCCAGCGCAACGCCATCATCCGGTCCCTGCCTGCGGTGGAGACCCTCGGCAGCACCAACACCATCGGCTCGGACAAGACCGGCACCCTGACCGCCAACCGCATGACCCTGGTGCGTGGCTGGACGGCGGATGGCTGGGTCCGCTTCGGGGACGGCGACGGTGCCGAGGTGGAGGAGGCGGCGTCCGCCATCGACCACCTCGACGCCCATCCGGAGGGGCCGCTCGCCACCAGCGTGCGGACCGCGGTGGTCACCAGCGAGGCCGAGCTCGTCGTCGAGGACGGCGAGGTGGTGGACCACCGTGGCGATCCCACCGAGGTCGCCCTGCTGACCGCGGCGCAGGCGGTCGGGCAGGAACCCTGGGACCTGCGCACCCGCCACGACATCCTCGCCCACGTTCCCTTCGAGTCGGACCTGCGCTACTCCTACGTCGTGGTCGACGAGGACGGCCCCGTGCTGCGGCTCAAAGGGGCCCCGGAGCGGGTGCTCGAGCTGTGCAGCCACCTGCGCCGAGGATCCGCGCAGGAGGCCCTCGATGCCGAGGAGGTCCACGCGGTCGCCGAGCGTCTGGCCTCCGAGGGGCTGCGCGTCCTGGCGCTCGCGGAGCGCAGGCTGGACGTCCCTCCCGCGGAGGTCGACGCGCAGCACCCACCGGAGCCGGCCGAGCTCGTCCTCACCGGGCTGGTCGGGATGCAGGACCCGCCGCGTCCCGGCGTGCGGGAGGCGATCGCCCGGACGCGGCAGGCCGGGATCCGGGTCATCATGATCACCGGGGACCACGCGGCCACCGCGAGCGCCATCGCCCAGCAGCTCGGACTCAGCGAGGAGCCCTCGACCCGCACCGGGGCGGATGTCGAGCGGATGTCCGACGAGGAGCTCCGCTCCGCCGTGCTGGAGATCGACGTCTTCGCCCGGGTCTCGCCCGACCACAAGCTGCGGGTCGTGCGTGCCCTGCGCTCCCACGACCAGGTCGTGGCGGTCACCGGTGACGGGGTGAACGACGGACCGGCGCTCAAGGCCGCCGACATCGGGGTCGCGATGGGTCGGGACGGCACCGACGTCGCCCGTGAAGCCAGCGACATGGTGCTGACCGACGACGACTTCGTGTCGATCGCGAGCGCCGTGGAGGAGGGCCGGGTCGTCTTCGACAACGTCCGCAAGGTCACCTTCTTCCTGCTCTCCACCGGCGCGGCCGCGATCGTGGCGATCCTGACCTCCATCGCCGCCGGCCTCCCGCTGCCCTACGTCCCCGCCGCCCTGCTGTGGCTCAACGTCGTCACCAACGGCCTGCAGGACGTGGCGCTCGCCTTCGAGCGGGGCGAGCCGGACGTGCTCGCCAGGCCGCCGCGACCACGGGAGGACCCTCTGGTCAACGCCGTGCTGTGGGAACGCACCGCCCTGACCGGGGTGACGATGGCGCTCGGCAGCCTGTGGGTGTTCACCTGGGCGATCGACGCGGGGTTGTCGCAGGCGCAGCAGCGCGGCGCG
Organism: Nitriliruptoraceae bacterium; assembly: GCA_046540855.1. Lineage (GTDB taxonomy): Bacteria > Actinomycetota > Nitriliruptoria > Nitriliruptorales > Nitriliruptoraceae > T1Sed10-7. Next base: position 10,908 of record JBKHEJ010000032.1, on the reverse strand, counting down.
GCGCTGACGGCGCTGGTGGTCGCGATGGCCGCGCACGTCTACAACGCCCGTTCCGAGCGGCGCTCGATCGTGGTCACCAACGTCCGCGGCAACCCCTTCCTGCTCGTCTCCACCGTCGTCGCGCTCTCGATCCACGTGCTCGCGACCTACTGGGGGCCGACCCAGACGGTGCTGCAGCTCGCGCCGGTGACCGCCGGCGGTTGGGGGCGGATCCTGGCCGCGGCGCTCGCGGTGGTGTTGGTCAGCGAGGCGCACAAGGCGGTCCGCTCGCGCCACCGGTGACGGCAGGGTGTCAGCCGTGCCGGTCGGGTCGCACGGTCGTGCGCCGCCCCTTGATCGTGGACGCCCGCAGCGACCGGATGACCTCGTCCGCGGCCGTGCGGGGTACCTCCACCAGCGAGAAGTTCGGGGTGATCTCGATGTTGCCGACGTCGCTGCCCCGCAGCCCGGACTCGTTCGCGATCGCCCCGACCAGGTCCTTGGGGCGGATGCCCTGCCGTTGCCCCGCGCCGATGTAGATCCGGACCGTGTCGCTGGTCGCACGCCCGCGACCACCGCCGGGCCGACCCCCGGTCTCGGCCCGCCCGCCCCGCGTGGGCGCGTGGCCGCCGTGACGGCCCTTCGTGCGCGGCCGGTCGTCATGGAGCTCGATGCGGGGCAGCTCCTGATCGTCGTCGCTCCCGGCGAGCCGCTCGTGCACGAGCGAGATCGCCGCGAGCGCCACCTCGACCGGGTCGGCGGTGTCCGCCAGCGACGACAGCACCCCCTGGAAACGGTCGAGATCGGTGTCGGACAGCAGCCTGGCCTCGATCGCCTCGCGGGTCAGCTCGAGGCGACGGGCCCGTAGATCAGCCACGGTCGGGAGCTGGTCGAAGGTCAGCGGGCTGCCGGTGTGCTGCTCGATCGCCCGCACCAGGCGGCGCTGCCTCGGCTCGACGAGGGTGATGGCGACCCCGGTCCGACCCGCCCGCCCGACCCGGCCGATGCGGTGGGTGTAGGTCTCCGGCGCGGCGGGGACGTCATGGTTGATCACGTGGGTGAGGTGGTCGATGTCGAGCCCCCGTGCGGCCACGTCGGTGGCGACCAGCAGATCGGCGGTCCCGGCGCGCAGCCGGTCCATGACCCGGTCCCGCTGCTCCTGGTCCATCCCGCCGTGCAGCGCCTCCGCGCGGTAGCCCCGTCCGTTCATGACCTCGGTGAGGTGGTCCACCTCGACCCGGGTCCCGCAGAACACGATCGCGGCCTCCGGCGCCTCGGTGTCGAGCAGCCGTCCGAGCGCCGCCGGCTTCGCCCCCCGCGGCACGACGTAGGCCAGCTGCCGGACCTTCGGGGTGTGGGCCTCCCCGGCCTGCCGGTGGCCGATGGTGATGCGTTGCGGGTCCGTCAGGTGCTGGCGGGCCAGCGCATCGATCCGGGCCGGCAGGGTCGCGGAGAACAGGACCGTCTGCCGGGTGGTGGGGGTGGCGGCGAGGATCGCCTCGAGGTCCTCGGCGAACCCCATGTCGAGCATCTCGTCGGCCTCGTCGAGCACCACCACCTCGATGTCGTCGAGGTGGAGGGCGCCGCGGCCGAGCAGGTCCACCGCCCGTCCGGGGGTGGCGACGACGACGTCGACCCCCCGGGAGAGCTCCTTGAGCTGGCGCCAGATGGGCTGACCGCCGTACACCGGCAGCACCCGCGCTGCGAGCCGGCGGCCGTAGGCGTGGATCGCCTGCGACACCTGCATCGCGAGCTCACGGGTCGGTGCCAGCACGAGCGCGCGGGGTGAGCGTCCACGCTCGCCATCGGGGAGGCGCTGCAGGATCGGCAGCGCGAAGGCCGCGGTCTTGCCGGTACCGGTCGCGGCCTGGCCGAGCAGGTCGCTGCCGGCCAGCAGCACGGGGATGGCCGCCTGTTGGATCGGGGTCGGCTCCTCGTAGCCGAGGTCGGTCAGCGTGGTGACCAGGTCGGCCCGCAGCCCGAGGTCGGTGAAGGGGTGGTCCGGGGTGGGCATGCAGGCATCCAGGGGCGAGCGTTGCGCCTGGCGGGCGCGACGGCGGGTAGGGCGGGTTCGGGGTCGAAGCGTCGTCGTAGTGTCGCCGACCGGCCGCGTGCGCGGGCCCACGCAGGTCGGCCGGTCGGACGCTGGGCGGCCCCCGCAGTGTCCGTGCTCCTACCGGCCGGCAGGCAGGCTGGTGTGGTGCCGCGCCAGCCAGGCGGGGACATCCTCGGCCGCCAGCGGCCGGGCCCAGTGGTAGCCCTGGCCGCGCCGGCAGCCGAGCGCGCGTAGCTGGCTCGCCTGCTCGTCGCGCTCGATGCCCTCGGCGGTCACGTCGAGACCCTGCGCTCGGGCGAGGTTCAGCAGGGCGGTCAGGACCGGGACCGCGTCGTCGCTCACCCCGAGCGGCGCGATGAAGGAGCGGTCGATCTTCAGGCCCTGGAACGGGAAGCGGCCGAGCTGCGCGAAGGAGGAGTAGCCCATCCCGAAGTCGTCGATGTGGATGGTGGCCCCGAGCTCGGCCAGCGCGGCCACCGTCTGGGTCGAGACCTGGCTCTCGTCGGCGAGGGCCGTCTCCGTGATCTCCAGGATCAGCCGGCGCGGATCGAGGCCGGTGCGCCGCAGCGCCCGCTCGAAGCTCGCGGCGAGGTCGATATCGAGCAGTTGTCGGGCGGAGACGTTGACGGCGAGGCACTCGTCGGTGGTGACACCGGCAGCGTCCCAGATGGCCAGCTGGTCGGTCGCGGCGTGCAGCACCCAGTTGCCGATGGGGATGATCGCGCCGTTGCGTTCGGCGACCGGCACGAACTCCTCCGGCTCGACGACGCCGAAGCGGGGGTGCTGCCACCGCACCAGCGCCTCGAAGCCGCACGTCCGGTCCGCCCGCAGGTCGACCACCGGCTGGAACACCAGGTTCAGGCCGTCCACGACCCCGGGGGTCGCCAGCTCGTACTCCATCGCCAGCCGCCGCTCCTCGGCAGCCCTGAGCTCCGGACCGCACACCCGCACCACGCTCCCGGGGCTGGTGCGGGCCGCCCCGAGCGCGAGGGTCGCATCCCGCAGCAGCGTCGCTGGCGTGGTGCTGCGGGCACAGGCGGTGGCGACCCCGACCTGGACCCTGAGCAGCACCGTGCCGCCACCTGGGGTGAGGTACGGCTGGTCGAACAGGCGCGCGAAACGCTCGCCGAGCAGGAGCGCGTCGCCCTCGTCGGCGACCTCGGGGATCAGCACCGCGAACTCATCGCCGCTGGTGCGGGCGACCGTCGTCGCCGGCCCGGCCGCTTCGCGCAGGCGTTGCGCGACCGAGCGCAGGAGCAGATCCCCGGTCCGCAACCCGACGCGGTCGTTCACGCCGCTCATGCCGAGCAGGTCGAGCAGCACCAGCCCGATGAGCCGGTCGCTGCGTGGGTCGGTCGCCAGGCGCAGCTCCTCGAGCAGCAGCTCGCGGTTGGCGAGCCCGGTCAGCGCATCGTGGGTCGCGTGGTGCTCCAGGCGGGCTCGAGCGGTCAGCTCGTCGCTCAGGTCGCGGCCGCTGACGACGATCGCGCCCACCGCCTCGTCGGCGCGCAGGTCGGTGAAGGTGATGAGCAGCTGCCGGCTACGGCCATCCGACCGTTCCACCCGGGTGAGGAGCTGGAGCGAGTGCTCCGGCGCGTCGAGGAGCTCGCGCCAGGCAGCCCTCGCGCGCTGAGCGTCCTCCGGGGACAACCGCGCCAGCAGCTGTTTGACCGATGCCACCTCGGCGCCGAGGAAGGCCGCGGCGGCCGGCGAGACGTAACGCACCCGGCGCTGGTCATCGATGACCAGGATCGGGTCGCTGGCGTGGGAGACGAGGGCCTCGAGCCGTCGCAGCGACGCACGCAGTTCCTCGACGCTCGCGTCCTCGGCGCTGCGTTCCCCGGCCATCGCGCTGGTCCCACCCCGACCGTCCGACGCCACGGAGGGTGCCGTGCGTCACGCTCCGCACCGTAGGTCATCCTGCGACTCCGCGCACGCTCCGTCAGCGCACCTTCGTCACCACCGCGTCGGCGGTGGCCGCCGCACCCTCGGCGCGGGCCGGTCAGGCGCCCTGGTCCTCGGCCGCCGGGTAGGCGAGGGTGATGACCGTCTGCCGGGCGTGCTCGAGCAGCCACTCGGTCCCATGACCGAGGAAGGGCTTGCCGTCCACGGAGCGCACCGTGGACCCGAGCACGATCGTGTCGGCACGCCACTCATCGGCGGCGCGGACGAGCTCGTCGGTGACCACCTCGGCGCGCCGGGCCTGGACCTGTCCGTCGCGACCGAAGCTCGTCGCGACCTCGCGGACCCGGGCCAGCTGCCGTTCCACGGCGGGTGAGAACGCGTTCACCTGCTCCCCACGGGTCACGACGTGCACCGCGAGCACCTCCGCGTCGTAGGCCGCGGACAGTCGGAAGGCGACCTCCTCCGCAGCCCGGCCGGGCAGGGTCCCGGTCACGCCCAGCAGGATGCGGCGGAACTCCCGCCCGTCGAGCTCCTGGGGGCTGTGCACGTGCGCCCCCCGCCGGACGAGCATGAGCGGGACCGGTGTCTGCCCGATCACGGCCTGGATCGGCTCCGAGAGCTGGTGGGAGCCGGCGTAGTCGTCGTTGAGGCCGAGGGTGAGCAGCCGGTGGCCCATGCCGGCCTCCCTGAGGATGGAGACCGCCGGGTCGTCCTGCCGGGTCTCGATGCGCAGGTCGGTGAGCCGGTGCGCGAGCGCCTCACGCACCGGGTCGAGCTCGGGGACGTACGCCCCGCCGCGCTCGCGCACCGACAGGATCGTGACGTTGGAGCTCGGCTGCAGCAGCGCGTCGAGCACCTTGGCGGCCACGACCGAGTTCAGGCCACCACGGGTCGGCAGCAGGGCGCTGCCGGCGTCAGCGACCACGCTGCGGGCGAGCTGTTCCTCCTGTCGGAGCCGCTCAGCCTCCTCCTCGGCCGGCTGGACCCGACGTAGCACCGGGCGCAGCAGCGGCGGGGCGGCCATCGAGGTGGCGACGGCGAGCAGCACGATGATGGCGTAGGAGGTCTCGTTCAGCGCACCGAGCGACAGGCCGATGGTGGCGAGCACGATCTCCATCGCGCCACGGGCGTTCAGCGCGATACCGGCGGCCAGGCTCTCCATCCGGGACAGCCCGGCGAGACGGCCGCCCGCGAAGGAGCCGAACAGCTTGGCGAAGGCGGCGACCAGCAGCACGATGCCGGCCCACAGCAGCGCTTCGGGCTCGAGCAGGACCGCCAGGTCCACGTACAGCCCGGCGGTGGCGAAGAAGATCGGCGCGAACACCTCGTTGCTGAGGACCTCGATCGAGCGCTTCACGTCCTGGCGCTGGTAGCGGGACCGGCCGAGCACGATCCCGGCGATCAGCGCGCCGAGCACGGCCTCGACGCCGAGCGCCTGGGTGATCGCCCCGAAGAAGAACACCACCAGCAGCGTCGCCGACAGCGCCCCTCCGAACCCGCCCGCAGCCCGCGCGCCTCGCAGCAGGCGGTCCACTCCCCGCTGCCCGAGCGTGAGCCCGAGCACGAGGAACGCGACGATGCTGACCACGGTGATCGCGAGGGCACCGAGGTCGACCGTCCCGGCGGTGAAGATGCCGACGAGCACGCCGAGCAGCAGCCAGCCCACGAGGTCGTTCGCCATCCCGGCCGCGATCGTCAGCTGCCCGACGTTGCGCCGCATCAGGTTCATCTCGACCATGATCTTGGCGATCACCGGCAGGGCGGAGATGCTGAGCGCCACCCCGATGAACAGCGCGAACCCGACCTGGTTGGCCTCACCACCCCAGAACGTCATCGGCATGACCCAGCCGAGCCCGAACCCGAGCACGAGCGGCACGACCAGGCTGCCGGTGGACAGGGCCACGGCCGGCCGGCCGAGCCGGCGGAGCAGCCCGAGGTCGGTCTCGAAGCCGGTCACCACGAGCAGCAGGACGATCCCGAGCCAGGCCACGGCGAGCAGGAGCGCGCTGACGGTCTCATCCCCCGGGAACACCCACGCTGCGAGGTCGGGGAAGAGCCGACCGAAGATCGTCGGCCCGAGCACCACGCCGGCGGTCAGCTCGCCGACGACCCGCGGCTGGTCGAAGCGGCGGGCGAGGCTGCCGAGCGTCCGCGCGGTCAGCAGCAGCAGCACGAGCTGGATCCAGAACAGCAGCAGATCGTGCTCGCTGACCGGGGTCAGCATCGTCATGGTTGGCTCCGTGGGTGCGGCCGCGGGGCGTCGGGAGGCGGGAGCCTACGGCAGCCTGGCCCCCGCTGCGGGGGGTGTCCCTCGGACGTCCGGACCCCTAGCCTCAGCGCCCCTGGCCGCGGCCACAGCCGGCAGCAACGAGTCGAGGAGAGCCCGATGGCGGCACGCGAGGGAGGGCCGCTCGTCCCCAGGCTGCGGTCCTTCGGGACGACGGTGTTCTCACAGATGACCGCCCTGGCGATCGCGCACGAGGCGGTCAACCTCGGGCAGGGCTTCCCCGACGAGGACCCACCGAGCCAGGTGCTGGCCGCGGCGCACGCGGCGCTTGACGCGGGCCACAACCAGTACGCCCCCGGCCCCGGCATCGCGCCGCTGAAGGCCGCCGTGGCCCGGCACCAGCAGCGCTGGTACGGGATGCAGGTCGATCCGGACACCGAGGTGACGGTGACCTTCGGGGCGACCGAGGCGGTCGCGGCGAGCCTGCTCGCGCTGTGCGAGCCGGGTGACGAGGTCGTCGTCCTCGAGCCGACCTACGACGCGTACCCGGCGGTCCTGGCCGTGGCCGGGGCGCAGGTCGTGCGGGTCCCGCTCACCCCGCCGACACCGACCTCGGTACCGGCCGAGGAGGCCGACCCGCTCGTACGCGGCCCCTGGACGCTCGACCTGGACCGGCTGGCGGACGCCTTCACCGACCGGACGCGGGTGCTGCTGCTCAACTCCCCCCACAACCCGACGGGGCTGGTGCTCTCCGAGACGGAGCTGGACGCCGTCGCGGCTCTGTGCGTCGCGCACGACGTCGTCGCGGTGACCGACGAGGTGTACGAGCACCTGGTCTACGAGGGTGCGCACGTGCCGCTGGCGACCCGGGAGGGCATGCGCGAGCGGACCATCACGATCTCGAGCGCCGGCAAGACCTTCTCCTGCACCGGTTGGAAGATCGGCTGGGCGGTCGCGGCGCCCCCGCTGACCGCTGCGGTGCGCACGACGAAGCAGTTCCTGTCCTTCGCTGGCGGCACCCCCTTGCAGCACGCGGTCGCCGTGGCGCTGCAGGCTGCCGACGAGGTGTTCGCCGAGGTCGGCACGGTGCACCGGCGCCGCCGCGACCTGCTGGTCGAGGGTCTGCGCGGGGTCGGGGTGCCCACCACCTCGGCGGCAGGGACCTACTTCGTGACCGCCGACGTCGCCGCGCTCGGGTGGGAGGACGGGGACGCCTTCTGCCGGTGGGCGCCGGCGGCGATCGGTGTCGCCGGGGTGCCGGTCGCGGCCTTCGTGGCGGACCCGGCGCCGGTGCGTTCCCTCGTGCGCTTCGCCTTCTGCAAACCGGACGACGTGCTCGCCGAGGGGGTGCGCCGGCTCACCTCGCTCGCGGGGTGACCCTGGCGCGGGATGATCCCCGTACGGAGCGAGTCCCGGCGTGACGGTCCCCGGCGACCGTTGCTCCTCGGGGTTCGTCCGCACGGTGCGACGGAACGCGGGGAGCAACCCGCTCGCGCAGGTCGGACGCGGTCCGCCCTCGTGCGAGCGGGGGGACTCGAACCCCCACAGGTGTTGCCACCCACTGGGACCTAAACCCAGCGCGTCTGCCAGTTCCGCCACGCTCGCTTGGGGTCGGGAACCTACCGCTGACCGGCCGGGGCGGGGGAACGGGCCCCGGCGCGGCGACGACGCGATCGCGAACGCCCACCACCGTCGGCGGCGTCGTCACCGCCGGGGCCTGCGTCGTCACCGCCGGCGCACGAGGAGCTTGCGCAGCTCCTCCACCACCAGGACCGAGGACGCGGTGACGCCCGCCAGCAGCCAGTGCTCGATGGTGAGCGGCACCGTGTCGACCACCGTCTGCAGCGGCGCGAGGTGCACGGCGGCGATCTGGAGGATGAGGACACCCCCCAGCGCGCCCCACAGCTTGCCGTTGCGCAGCGTGTGACGCGAGAAGACCGTGGTGGTCTCCACCCTGGCGTTGACCGCGTTGAAGAACTGGTAGAGCACGAAGGTCGTGAACGCCAGGGTGATCGCGAAGGCCCCGTCGTCGTCCGGGTGGGTCCCGAGCCCCCAGCGGAAGAGCGCGAGGGTGCCGACGGCCATCACCGCTCCCGACAGCAGCAGCCGGAGGAGACGGTCGCGGTCGAGGATCTGCGCCTGTGGGTCGCGCGGCGGTCGGTCCATGGTGTCGGGACGGGCCGGGTCCACCCCGAGCGCCATCGCCGGCGGTCCGTCCATGATGAGGTTCACCCACAGGATCTGGATCGGGGTGAAGGGGGTCGGAAGGCCGAGCAGCCGCGCGCCCAGGATCGTGAGGATCGCGCCGATGTTGGTCGCGAGCTGGAAGCGCACGAAGGAGACGATGTTGTCGTAGACCGTGCGGCCACGCTCGATCGCTGTGATGATCGTCGTGAAGTCGTCGTCGGCGAGGACGAGGTCGCCGGCCTCCTTGGTCACCTCGGTGCCGCTGATGCCCATCGCCACGCCGATGTCCGCGCGCTTGAGCGCCGCCGCGTCGTTCACCCCGTCCCCGGTCATCGCGGCCGTGCGCCCGCGCGCCTGCAGGGCGGTGACGATGCGGACCTTGTGGTGCGGGGACACGCGGGCGCACACCCCGATGTCCTCGATCCGCTCCCGCAACACCTCGTCGTCCATCCCGTCGAGGTCGGCGCCCGTGACGGTCGTGCCGGGGATCGAGAGCTCGCGGGCGATGGCCCTGGCGGTGGTCGGGTGGTCGCCGGTCACCATCTTGACCTGCACACCGGCGCGGTGCGCGAGCGCGATCGCATCGACCACCCCCGGTCGCGGTGGGTCGACGATCCCGACGATCGCCTCGAAGGTCAGCTCGGCGACCAGCTCCGCGGCCGGTGCGGCGGCCTCGGGGCCGACCTCGAGGTGGCGGGTCGCGACGGCCAGCGTGCGCAGCCCCTCCTCCGCCAACTCATCGATGGCCTCCTCGATGCGTGCCTGCCACGTCGCGTCCAGCGGCTCGACGCCCTCGGGGCCGGCCACGCGCGTGCAGCGCTGCAGGACCACGTCGGGGGCGCCCTTGACGTCCACGCTCGTCCCGCCCTCGGGGCCATCGTGGACGGTCGCCATGAGCTTCGTCGCCGCGTCGAAGGGCAGCTCGTCGCGGCGGGGTGCCCGTCGCAGCTCGGCGAGGTCGGCGCCGAGCTTGACGGCCAGGACCAGCAGCGCGCCCTCGGTCGGATCGCCGACCACCTCCCCGTCCTCGACGTCCGCATCGTTGCACCGCACCATCGCCGCCGTGGCCGCGGGCATCGGCCCCGGCTCCGGCTGCACCTGCCCCTCGGTGCGGTAGCCCTCGCCGGTGACCTCGAAGCGCTGTCCGGCGCGCCACAGGACCCGGACGGTCATCTCGTTGCGGGTGAGCGTCCCGGTCTTGTCGGTGCACACCACGTCGGTCGACCCGAGCGTCTCCACCGAGGGCAGGCGCTTGACGATGGCGTTGTGACGGGCCATCCCGGCCGTACCGACCGCCAGCGTCAGCGTCACCACGGCCGGGAGTCCCTCCGGGATGGCGGCGACCGCGAGCGCGATCGCGTCCAGCGCGGCATCGGCGAGGCGGTCGCCCTGGAGCAGCGAGATGGCGAGGACGAGCGCCACCGCGATACCGGCGATCGCCGCGAGCCGCCGGCCCAGGGCGTCGATCTGCCGCTGGAGCGGGGTGGGCCGGGTCTCGGCGCTGGACAGCAGCTCCGCCACCGAGCCGATCTCGGTGCCCATACCGGTGGCCGTGATCAGCAGCTCGCCGCGCCCGCGCACCACCGTGGTGTTCATCCACAGCATCGTCGCGCGGTCGGCGACGGGGGCGTCCTCGGTGAGGTCCTCCACCTCGACGCGCTTGTCGACCGCGGTCGACTCGCCGGTGAGCGACGACTCGTCCACCGCGAGGGTCGTGGCGAGGAGCAGGCGGCCGTCCGCGGGGACCCGGTCCCCGGCCTCGAGCAGCACGACGTCGCCGGGGACCAGCTCCGCCCCGTCGACGTCGACGAGCCGGCCGTCGCGGCGCACCCGCGCCCGGGTGGTCAGCATGCGCCGCAGCGCGTCGACGGACCGCTCGGCTCTGGCCTCCTGCACGTAGCCCAGCGTCGCGTTGAGCAGCAGCACGACGCCGATCACCACCGCATCCTTCAGATCGCCGACCGTGGCGGCGAGCGCCCCGGCGACGATGAGGATGACGATGAGCAGGCTCTTGAACTGGGCGAGGAACAGGGCGAGCCGGGAACGCGCCGGCGGTTCAGCGAGCTCGTTGCGCCCGACCCGCTCGAGCCGGTGCGCCGCTTCGGCCCGGGTGAGGCCCTCGCGGGGTCGGACCCGGAGGGATGCGGCGAGCTCGCCCGGGTCGCGCGTGTGCGGTGCCGCCGGGGGTGCGAGGTCGTCCGGCGTCGCCGGCCTTGCCGGGTGGGAGGTGCTCACGGGGTACCTCCGGGTCGGGGTGGGTCGGCACGTCCACATCGCCGCGGCGGTCCGGACCGGCCGCAGCCGCTCGTGCGCCCGGCTCGAGCGCGCTCGACGTGGTCACCTCGACCGACGGTAGAAGGGCAGGGCCACGACCTCGGCCCAGACCCTGCTGCCCCGGACGTCGACGGTGACGCTCGCGCCGGCCTCGATCGAGGTCGGGACGTACGCCATGGCGATCGGCACCCCCAGGGTCGGTGACAGCGCGCCGCTGGTGACCTGGCCGAGCTCCTCGCCGTCCTCGCCGACCACCGGGTAGCCGGCCCGTGGCGACCGG
>JBKHEJ010000031.1:0-17753 GCA_046540855.1 Nitriliruptoraceae bacterium | reverse complement strand
GGCGCGGGTGAGCTCCTCCAGCCAGCGCACGGCCGCGGCGTCCCCGGCCCGGGCGCGGCTGGCGAGCCCGACGTGGTGGCGGGTGATCAGCTGCCACAGCACGTCCTGGGCCGGGGAGAGGTTCACCTCGAAGGGCACGAGCTCGATCACCGCGATCAGGTCCCGGACCCGCTGCATCGTGCCGGCGTGGTGCGGCTCGAAGGTGACGAGCGGGTCCGCGCCCGCGGCGAGCAGGTCCTGGATGCGGCTGGCGATCCGCGCCACCGACTGCGCCAGGGTGTGGGAGAGCCCGTCGGCGTCCAGGGTCACCCCGAACCGCTCGGCCTCCTCGAGCAGCGCCTCGACCCGTGCGGGGTCCGGCCCGGTGGTGCCGAGCTGGGTCTCGAGCTCGGCGTTGAGCACCACCTCGGCGGCGTTGCGCAGCGGTGATGGCAGCTCGGTCTCCAGCTCGCTGAGGTAGCGCATGAGCGGGGCGCGGCTGCGGAAGATCCCGCGGTAGGAGGCCTCGACCTCCTCCATGGTCGTGGCCAGCACCCGGTCCAGGATGCGCTGCTGCTCGTCGCGGAACAGGTCGCGCAGCGTGAAGGGCTCCCCCTCGAAGTGGTGGTCGATCGCGCGGATCACGGCCGGGAAGTCGGCGGTCTGGAAGTGCCGGTCCAGCTCGTCGCGCAGCTCGCCGTAGGTGTGCTCATCCCCCTGGACGCGCACCCCGCACAGGAACGAGTGGTCGCCGAGGTGGAGGACGGCGTACTCGAAGGAGGCCTCGGAGTGGGTGACCACCGACCGCACCGTCAGCTGCCCCACCACCAGCTGCGCCCGGCCGGCCCGCCCGCGGTGCTCGGCGGTGCGCAGCACCTCGTAGGAGCCGATCCGCTCGGAGGTGCCGTAGGGCTCCGAGACGCTGGCCATCGCGAAGTGGGCGGCGACCTGCTCCAGCCCGATGGTCTTGGGCCGGACCCGCTCGGCGTAGATCGCGGCGCCGTCGGGGGTGGCGGGCTCGTTGGTCTCCGCCTTGCCGAGGGCGGCGATGAAGCGTGGCTCGAGGTCGTCGACCCCGGTCACGTCCCGGGCCAGCTGGATCGCACGCGCGGCGTAGCGCAGCACCTGCACCGGCTCAGGTCGGGCGAGGTCGTCGAAGAACCAGCCGCAGCTGGTGTACATCAGCAGCGCGTGGCGCTGCAGCTCGAGCAGCTTCAGCGCCCGGACGCGCTGCGGCCGCATCCCCACCCCTCCGGTGTGGCGCTCCAGGAAGGGGGCGAGGTTGTCGTCGCGGTGCAGGATGACGTCGATGTAGTCGTCCCGGGCGGCCCAGGGGTCGTCGAACACCTCGGCGCCGAGGTCGGTGAACACCGTATCCAGGCCCGCGCGCAGCTCGTCGAGCGCGGCCCGCAGCGGGGCGCGCCAGCGCTGGTGCAGCCCGGACTCACCCCCGCAGCCGCAGTCGGAGCGCCAGCGCTCCACCCCGTGGGCGCAGCTCCAGGAGGTGGCCTGGAGCACCTGGGCCTCGTGGGTGATCTCGTGGGTGGCGAGGAAGCTCGCGTAGTTGGTGAGCTGGACGTCCTCGCGACCGTCGAGGTGGTCGAGCGCCGCGGCGAGCGCCATCTCGCCGTGGCGGTGGTGGTGCCCGTAGGACTCTCCGTCGGTGGCGATGTTGACCAGCTGCGGCCCGGAGCGGGGGCCGAAACCGTCCAGCAGCCGGTCGGCGAAGCGCCGGCCGTCGGTGAGCAGCCCCTCGAAGGCCACCCCCTGCGACAGCGGCCCGTCGTAGAAGAACACCACGATGCTGCGACCCGAGGGCAGCACGACCCGGTACGGCCGGGTCGGGTCCACCCGGCCGCCGCTCACCTCGGTCCACGACGCCTGTCCGATGGGGCGGGTGCGCCTGGCCTGGTAGGGGGAGAGCACCGTGAAGGCCACACCCTCAGCGGCGAGCAGCTCCAGGGTGGCGTCGTCCACGGCGGTCTCCGCCAGCCACATCCCCTCCGGCCGCCGCCCGAAGCGGTACTCGAAGTCCCGCACGCCCCAGCGCACCTGGGTCGCGGCGTCACGGGGGTGCGCGAGCGGCATGATGGCGTGGTTGTACACCTGCGCCATGGCCGAGCCGACCCCGAACCTGTCGGCGCTGGCCCGGTCGGCCTGCACGATCGCGGCGTAGGTCGCGGGCGAGGCCTCCAGCATCCACGACAGCAGGGTCGGTCCGACGTTGAAGCTGATGCGCTCGTAGTTGTTGACCAGCTGGGTGATGCGACCGAAGCGGTCCAGGATGCGCGCGCGGGTGTTCGGGTCGTAGCACTCGGCGGTGATGCGCTCGTTCCAGTCGTGGAACGGGTACGCGGCCGGCTGGCGTTCGACGACCTCCAGCCAGGGGTTCTCCCGCGGCGGCTGGTAGAAGTGACCGTGCACACAGACGAAGCGTTCCACACCTGCTCCGGGGTCGAGTACGTGGCGCGGGCCACCGGGACCGCGCTGACAGCTCGCGTGGCGGGGCGCCCGCCGCGCGACGCGCCCAGCCTACGCGAGTTGCCGTCAGCCGCCCGCAGGTAGGAAGACCTCCACCGACAGGGGCGGCAGGGTCAGCACCGCGGAGTGCGTTCGACCGTGGAAGGGGTGCGGCAGGGCCTCGACCCCGCCGAGGTTGCCGACCCCGGACCCGCCGTACTCGACCGCGTCGGAGTTGAAGGCCTCGGTCCACACCCCGCCGTGGGGCAGCCCGATGCGGTAGTTCTCCCGCACCAGTGGGGTGAGGTTGGCGACCACCACCGCGGCCGTGCCGTCCCGGGCGCGGCGCAGGTAGCTGATCACCGAGGCCTGCCAGTCGCTGCCGTCGAGCCACTCGAAGCCGAAGGGCTCGCTGTCGCCCTCGTGCAGGGCCGGGGTGTCGCGGTACAGGGTCGCCAGGTCGCGCAGGCAGTGCAGCAGCATGCGGTGGTTCGGGTCGCCGTCGAACAGGTGCCAGTCCAGCGAGCGCTCATGCGCCCACTCCGACCACTGCCCGAACTCGGCCCCCATGAACAGCAGCTTCTTGCCGGGGGTGGTGAACATGTAGCCGTACAGGGCACGCAGGTTCGCGAACCGCTGCCAGGTGTCCCCCGGCATCTTCCCGATCAGCGACCCCTTGCCGTGCACCACCTCGTCGTGGGACAGCGGCAGGGTGTAGTTCTCCGAGTAGGCGTAGATGGACCGGAAGGTGAGCTGGTCGTGGTGGTACTTGCGGTGGACCGGGTCACGCTCGAAGACCTTGAGCGTGTCGTGCATCCAGCCCATGTCCCACTTGAAGCCGAACCCGAGCCCGCCGAGGTAGGTGGGGCGGGACACCATCGGCCACGAGGTCGACTCCTCGGCGAAGGTCTGCACGTCGGGGAAGCGCTGGAACACCTCGGTGTTGAACCGGCGCAGGAACTCGATCGCCTCGAGGTTCTCGTTGCCCCCGTAGATGTTCGGGATCCACTCGCCCTCCTCGCGCGAGTAGTCGAGGTAGAGCATGGACGCGACCGCGTCCACGCGCAGCCCGTCGACGTGGTACTCCTCGAGCCAGAACAGCGCCGAGGACAGCAGGAAGGCGACCACCTCGGGACGGCCGTAGTTGAAGATGAAGCTCGACCAGTCCGGGTGGAACCCCTGCCTGGGGTCGGCGTGCTCGTACAGGTGCGTGCCGTCGAAGTTGCCCAGGGCGAACTCGTCGGTCGGGAAGTGGCTCGGCACCCAGTCCAGGATCACCCCGATCCCCGCCTGGTGGAGCTGGTCGATGAGGTGCTTGAGGTCCTGCGGGGTGCCGTAGCGCGAGGTCGGGGTGAAGTAGCCCGTGGACTGGTAGCCCCAGGAGCCGTAGAAGGGGTGCTCCATGATCGGCAGGAACTCCACGTGGGTGAAGCCCATCGCCTGGACGTGGTAGATGAGCGGTTCGGCGAGCTCCCGGTAGGTCAAGGGCCGGTTGCCGTCCTCGGAGCGGCGCCAGGAGCCGAGGTGGACCTCGTAGATCGCCATGGGGGCGTCCAGCCCCTGCCGCTCGCCACGCGTGGCCATCCACTCCGCGTCGTCCCAGGCGTAGGCGAGGTCCCACACCTTGGAGGCGGTCAGGGGCGGGGTCTCGGCGTGGACGGCGTAGGGGTCGGCCTTGTCCACCGCGTAGCCGCCGTGGTGGGAGACGACGTGGAACTTGTAGCCGTCACCGACCGTGGCGCCGGGCACGAAGCGCTCCCAGATGCCCGACACCCCGCGGGCCCACATGCGGCCCTCGGGCGAGTGCCGGTCCCAGCCGTTGAAGTCGCCGATGACGGTGACCTCACGGGCGTTGGGCGCCCACACCGCGAAGTGCACCCCGTCCACACCGTCCTCGTCGGTGGCGAGGTGGGCACCGAGCTTCTCCCACAGGCGCAGGTGCGTGCCCTCGTTGAACAGGAACAGGTCGTCGTCGGTGATCAGGCTCGTCATCGTGCCACCTCTCGGTCGAGGACCTGGGCGATCCCGGCCAGCGGGATGGCCACCCAGCTCGGACGGTTGTTCATCTCGTAGCCCAGCTCGTAGACGGCCTTCTCGAGCAGGAAGGCGTCGAGCAGCAGCCGCAGGTGCTCCGGCTCGTCGGGGACGAAGGACCGGTCGGCGGCGACCTCGAGGTAGCCCTCGAGGAAGGCCGCGCTGACCCAGGTCAGCCAGCGGTCGAGCCAGGCGGTCAGCAGGTCGTGGTTGGGGTGGTCGGGGGTGACCAGGCCGCGGTCGACCTGGTCGCGCAGGGTGGAGGCCGTCGCGTACTGCAGGCTGCGGAGCATCCCGGCCACGTCCCGCAGCGGGGAGCGCTTCAGCCGCCGCTCCCCGAGCGGCCGGGCCGGCTCACCCTCGAAGTCGATGATCACGAAGTCCCGGCCGGTGAACAGCACCTGGCCGAGGTGGTAGTCCCCGTGGATGCGGCTGCGGGTGGCGCGGATCGGGGCGTCGGTCAGCCCCTTGACGCGCGCGAGCAGCTCGTCCTCGGCGGCGACGATGCGCTGCACCTCGGCGCGCAGGTCGGGGTCGGTGAGGTTGCCGGTCTCCCGCCCCGCGGCGCGCAGCCCGAGCCGCACGGCGTTGCGGATCGACTGGTAGAGGCTGCGCTGGCTGAGCCGCGTCATGGGCTCGGGGGCGAAGGCCGGATCACCGCGGTCGTCGGCCAGCGCCACGTGCAGCTCGGCCGTGCGCCGGCCGAGCAGGCGCGCCTGCTCGAGGAAGGGGCCGACCGCCTGGTGGGCGCGCTCGGGGACCCGGGTGCGACCGAGCGCGATCGCGAGCGGGTCGTGCGCGTGCTTGATCGGGTTCGGCGGGCCGGCGTCGGGGTCGGAGACGACCCGCTCGGCGAACCGGCCGAGCTCGTCCAGGGTCTGCGTCCACGCGTCGCCCTCGTTGGGCACGAAGCGCTGGAACATCGCGAGCGTGCGCGGGGTGTCCTTGGCCCCGAGCACCACCTCGAGCGAGCCGATCATGGACGGCACCGGATCGAAGCCCTCGAGGTGGATGCCCACCTCGACGTCGGGGCTGATGCCCTCCTCGAGCCGGCGCAGGAGCTTCATGAGCATCGCGTCGCCGTACAGCACCGAGCTGTTGGACTGCTCGCCGCGCAGCGGCGTGGCCTCGAGCTCACCGCCGTCGCGGTCCCGGTCGTAGGCGTCGTGGTGGCGCCCGGTGATCGCCGCGGTCGGGCCCTCGTGGGTCTGGCGCTTGGCCATGGACCGGTGCAGGGCAGCGAGCGTGGCCGGGTCGGTCAGGGCGTCCACGAGCACACCGGAGCGGCCCTTGGCTCCCTGCCCCTTGACGGTGGCGAGCACGGCCTGGGGCTGCACGGCCAGCAGGCGCCCCGCCTCCTCCCCCTCGGCGAAGGTGACCGGGACGACGTAGGTCTCCGGCTCCCCCTCGACGTAGTCCACCTCGACGAGCAGGACCTGGCAGACCGGCCGGTCCTTCGGCCCGAGGGGGATCGCGTGGGTGAGGCTCGCGCCCCGGATCGAGCGGGCCTTGCCGCCGAACCAGCGCTGCCGCTGCAGCACGTCCGGCAGCGCCGCCTCGAGCCGGCCCCTGCCCGGCCCCCTCAGCAGCGCGGTCCACTCGCCGGCAACGGTGACCTGCGGCAGCGCAACCTCGGCGTCGTCGGCCTGGACGTCGCCAGCGAACTCCGGCAGCTTCGAGAGGGTGACGCTGGCCGGATCACGTTCGAGCGCGAACCACAGGTACTGGTAGGGCCCCAGGGTGAGCAGGTAGGGCTGGTCGGTGATGCGCGGGAAGGTGGTGCGGCCGAGCAGCTCGACGGGGAACCGCCCGGCGTGGTCGCCGAGGTCGAGCTCGCACGCCTGGGCGTAGCGCGACAGGTTCGCGACGACGAGCACCTGCTCCTCGACGTCGGTGTCCGGGTCGGTCCAGGAGCGCACGAAGGCCAGCACCTTGGCGTTGTCGGGGGTGAGCATCGTCAGGTCACCCCGGCCGAACACCCGGTGGCGCTTGCGCAGCGCGATCATGCGCTTCATCCACCACAGCAGGCTGCGGGGGTTGTTCTGCTGGGCCTCGACGTTGACCGACTCGACGTGGTACTCGGGGTCGATGATGGTGGGCAGGTACAGCTTCTGCGGGTTGGCCCGGCTGAACCCGCCGTTGCGGTCCGCGGACCACTGCATCGGGGTGCGCACCCCGTTGCGGTCGCCGAGGTAGACGTTGTCGCCCATGCCGATCTCGTCGCCGTAGTACAGGATCGGGGTGCCGGGCAGGCTGAACAGCAGCGAGTTCATCAGCTCGATCAGGCGCCGGTCGTTGCCGAGCAGCGGGGCCAGGCGTCGCCGGATGCCGAGGTTGACGCGCATGTCCCGCTCGCGCGCGTAGGCGCGGTACATGTAGTCGCGTTCCTCGTCGGTGACCATCTCGAGGGTGAGCTCGTCGTGGTTGCGCAGGAAGATCCCCCACTGGGACTCCTCGGGGATCTCGGGCGTCTGCTGCAGGATGTCGACGATCGGGAACCGGTCCTCCTGGGCGACGGCCATGTACAGCCGCGGCATGAGGGGGAAGTTGAAGCTCATGTGGCACTCGTCGCCGTCCCCGAAGTAGGCGGCGGCGTCCTCGGGCCACTGGTTCGCCTCGGCCAGGAACATCCTCCCCGGGTGGCGGTCGAGGTGGCGGCGCAGCTCCTTGAGGAAGGCGTGGGTCTCCGGGAGGTTCTCGCCGTTCGTGCCGTCCCGCACGAACAGGTAGGGGATGGCATCGAGCCGCATGCCGTCCACACCGGTCTCGGCCCAGAAGTCCAGCACGTCCTTGACCGCCTGGCGGACGTCCGCGGAGTCGAAGTTCAGGTCCGGCTGGTGGTGGAAGAAGCGGTGCCAGTAGTACTGGCCCGCCTCCCCGTGCCAGGTCCAGTTCGAGGCCTCGAAGTCCTCGAAGATGATCCGGACCTCCTCCCACCTCTCGGGGGTGTCGGACCAGATGTAGAAGGCGCGCTCCCGGCTGCCCTTGGGGGCCTTGACCGCGCGCTGGAACCAGGCGTGCTGGTCGGAGGTGTGGTTGATGACCAGCTCGGTGATGACCTTCAGCCCCCTAGCGTGCGCCTCCTCGACGAAGCGGCGGAACTGGCGCATCGTCCCGTAGTCCCGGTTGATCGCGGTGTAGTCGGCGATGTCGTAGCCGTCGTCCCGGCCGGGTGAGGGGTAGAAGGGCAGCAGCCACAGGGCGGTGACCCCGAGGTCCTGCAGGTAGTCGAGCTTGGCGGTCAGCCCCGCGAAGTCGCCGATGCCGTCACCGTCGGCGTCGAAGAACGCCCGGACGTGCAGCTCGTAGATGACGGCGTCCTTGTACCAGTGGGGGTCGTCGTGGACGCCGGGCTCCTCGGGGCTCATCGGTGGGGTCTCTCCTGGTCGGTGCGGGCGGCGGGGCGGGACGGGGCGCAGGCGGGTGGGGGCGCAGGGCGGAGCCGTGGCGCGGATCAGTCGAGCGGGTCGAGGTCGGAGCGCTCGAGGTGGGGGCTGCGGACGTGGAAGATGTGCGCCGGGGTGACGTGGGGGTTGAGCTCCACGTAGTTCTCCGGCCCGTACCAGCGGTAGGTCCCCCCGCCGAACCGGTCGACGAGCTCCAGCTCGGCATCCTGCGGCAGCCCGAGGGCCGCGAGGTCCAGCCAGGTCGTCCCGGACTGGGTGTGGTACGGGTCGAGGTTGACGACCACGAGCACCACGTCGCGCCCGGACCGGTCGGTCTTGGAGTAGGCCAGCAGCTGGTCGTTCTTGATCTCGTGGAAGCGCAGGGTGTGGTCCTGCTGCAGGGCCGGGTGCTCCCGGCGGATGCGGTTGACCAGCCGGATCACCTCGGCGAGCGACCAGGGCTGAGAGTCGGCGTCCCAGGTCTTGATCTCGTACTTCTCGTTGTCGAGGTACTCCTCCGCCCCGGGCCGGGCGCTGGACCACATCAGCTCGAAGGCCGGGCCGTACATGCCGTAGTTGGCCGTGAGCGTCGCCGCCAACACGAGCCGCTGGACGTACATCGGCCGGCCGCCGAACTGCAGCTGGTCGGTGAGGATGTCGGGGGTGTTCGGCCAGGAGTTGGGCCGGAAGAAGTCCGCCACCTCGGTGTGGAACAGCTCCTCGTAGTACTCCTGGATCTCCTGCTTCGTGCGGCGCCAGGTGAAGTAGGTGTAGGAGTTGTTGAACCCGCGCATGGCCAGCTCGTACATGCGCTTGGGGCGCGTGAAGGCCTCGGCGAGGTAGATCGTGTCCGGGTGGGCGGCGCGCAGCTCACCCAGGCACCAGTCCCAGAAGGCGAAGGACTTCGTGTGCGGGTTGTCGACCCGGAAGATCCGGATCCCCTGGTCGATCCAGTGGTCGAACACGCCCTTCAGGGCCGTCCACAGCCCCTCGACGTCGCTGGTCTCGAAGTCGATCGGGTAGATGTCCTGGTACTTCTTCGGCGGGTTCTCCGCGTACTGGATCGAGCCGTCGGGGCGCTGCTTGAACCACTCCGGGTGCTCGGCGACCCAGGGGTGGTCCGGGGCGCACTGGAAGGCGATGTCGAGCGCGAGCTCCATGCCGCGCTGCTCGCACGCGTCCCTGAGCGCGTGCAGGTCCGCGAGCGTGCCGAGCTCGGGGTGGATGTCGAGGTGGCCGCCCTCGGCGGAGCCGACCGCCCAGGGTGAGCCGGGGTCCTCCGGGCCCGCCTCGACCGCGTTGTTGCGGCCCTTGCGGTGCACGGTGCCGATGGGGTGGATCGGGGGGAGGTAGACGACGTCGAAGCCCATCCCGGCGATGTGGTCGAGCCGGTCGATGACGTCGCGCAGCGTCCCGTGCCGACCCGGCTCGGTGGCGGCCGAGCGGGGGAACAGCTCGTACCAGGTGGAGAAGGCGGCACGCTCGCGGTCGACCCGCAGCTCGAAGATCGCCGAGCGGACCTGGTGGGTGCGCGGGTCGGCGCGGCGGCCGAGCTCGACGGCCTCCTCGCTGGTGGCCCGGTCGGCGCGGTGGCCGAGCGCGAGGTCGGTGTCGGTCACCGCCCGCGCGAGCTCGCGCAGCCGGGCCTTGTCCTCGCCCTTCGCGCGCCGGGCACGGGCGGCGAGCAGCTCCGCCCCGACCAGCAGGTCGACCTCCTCGAGGGTCCCGGCCGCGGTCTTGGTGCGGGTGTCCCGGATCCAGGTGGCGAGGTGGTCGACCCAGGCCACGATCCGGAACCGGGCGCAGCCGAGCGCCCCCGGGGTGAAGGAGCCGGTCCAGCGGTCGTTCGCGTCGACGCTGAGCCGGACCTCGGCCCAGCCCCCGTCGCCGTCGCTCTGGTACTGGGCGACGACCGCGATGACGTCGTGGGAGTCGCACACGACGTCGGCGGCGATCGGCACCGGTCGGCCGACCACGGCGGCGGCCGGGTAGCGGCCGGAGAGGGCGCTCGGTCGCACGCGCTGGATGCTGACGCGCTGGCGGGTCGGAGAGGGCACGGGGACCTCCGGGCTACGGTCGGGGCAGCGGTGCCGCGGGACGGGGGTGGGCGCACGGGGCGCACCAGGACGGCGCGGCACGGCGTCGATCCACCCCAGGAGCGCGCTCACCGCTCACCGTCACCCTAGTGGCGACCGCTGGAACGGGTGCCGGTGGCAGGCGTCCGTTCGTCGGTGCTGCGCCGCGTTCAGCCGGCCGCGTGGGTGGCGGCGAGCAGCTCGTCCGCGGCCGCGTAGGGGTCGACCTCGCGGCGCTCGACCCGCGCGGCGAGCAGGTCGACGAGGGCGTCCTCGCCGGCCTCGAGGCGGGTGAAGCTGCGCCGCGTCTCCTCGAGCGCGAGCTCACGGACGAGGTGGCGCGCGCGGTCGCGCCGGCGCGCCGCACCGAGCCCGGAGGTGGCGAGCGCGGCGGTGTGCCGCTCGATCGCGTCGAGCAGCTCGGCGATGCCCTCGTCCCGGACCGCGACGGTGCGCACGATCGGTGGCCACCAGGGCATCTCGGCGCCGAGGTCGTGGCCGAGCTCCAGCATGCCCTCGAGCTCGGCCTGGAGCTTGCCCGCACCGCCCGCATCGGCCTTGTTGATCGCGAACACGTCGGCGACCTCGAGGATGCCGGCCTTCGCGGCCTGGATCCCGTCGCCCATGCCCGGGGCCAGCGCGATGATGGTCGTGTCGGCGGTGGCGGTGATCTCCACCTCGGACTGGCCGACGCCGACGGTCTCGATCAGCACGTCGTCGAACCCGGCCGCGTCCAGCACCACCACGGCCTGGGGGGTCGCGACGCTCAGGCCACCGAGGTGGCCGCGGGAGGCCATCGAGCGGATGAACACCCCCGGGTCGGCGTGGTGGCCCTGCATGCGGACGCGGTCACCGAGCAGCGCACCACCGGTGAAGGGTGAGGAGGGGTCGACCGCGAGCACCGCGACGCTGCGCCCCTGGGCCCTCAGCGCCGCCGCGAGCCGGTCGGTGACCGTCGACTTGCCCACCCCGGGGGAGCCGCTGATGCCGAGCACCCGGGCGTGACCGCCGCGCGGGTGCAGCGCCGCGATGACCCGGCGCAGCTGCTCGGGGGTGCCGTCCTCGACGACGGTGAGCAGCCGCGCCACGGCCCGGCGTTCCCCCCGTTCGAGCGCGGCGAGCAGCGCGTCGAGGTCGAGCGCCACCTCAGACCTCGAGGGTCAGCGCGTCACCCTGGCCACCGCCGCCGCACAGGGCCGCCGCACCGGTACCGCCGCCGCGCTGGCGCAGCGCCGCGATGAGCGAGACCACGATCCGCGCGCCGGAGCACCCGATCGGGTGCCCGAGCGCGACCGCGCCGCCGTGGACGTTGACGCGGTCCTCGTCCACGCCGAGGGCACGGGTCGAGGCGATGGCGACCGAGGCGAAGGCCTCGTTGATCTCGTAGAGGTCGAACCCGCCCGGGGCCGCACCGGTGCGCGCGGCGGCCACCTCGATCGCGGCGGCGGGCTGCAGGTGCAGCGAGGTGTCGGGACCGGCGACCGTGCCCCACGCCGTGAGCGTGGCGAGCACCTGAAGGCCCTGCCGCTCGGCCACCTCGCGACTGGCGAGCACGAGCGCGGCGGCGCCGTCGGAGATCTGCGAGGCGTTGCCGGCGGTGATGGTCCCGTCCCGGTCGAAGGCGGGCCGCAGCCCCGCGAGCGAGGCCTCGGTGGTGTCGGGGCGGATGCCCTCGTCCCGGGTGACCTGGACCGGCTCCCCCCGGCGCTGCGGGACCTCGACCGGGACCACCTCGGCGTCGAAGGCTTCCGCCTCCCAGGCGGCGGCCGCGCGGGCGTGGGACCGGGCCGACCAGGCGTCCTGCTGCTCGCGGGTGATCCCCAGGCCCTTGTCGCGCTGGAAGGTCTCGGTCGCCAGCCCCATCGCGCAGTGGTCGAAGGCGCAGGTCAACCCGTCGTGCAGCATGACGTCGGTGAGGGTGCCGTCGCCCATGCGGTAGCCGAAGCGGGCCTTGTCGAGCACGTAGGGGGCGGTGGACATCGACTCCATCCCACCGGCGACCACCACCTCGGCGTCCCCGACACGGATGAGGTCCCGGGCCCGGCTGAGCGCGGTCATGCCCGACAGGCACACCTTGTTGATCGTCTCGGCGGGGACGTCGTAGGCGATGCCGGCCGCCACGGCGGCCTGCCGGGCGGTGATCTGGCCCTGCCCGGCCTGCAGGACGTGCCCCATCACGACGTAGTCGACGCCTCCGGCGTCGACCCCGCCACGCGCGAGCGCGCCGGCGATGGCGTGCCCCCCGAGCTGCACCGCCGACAGCGACGCGAACCCGCCGTTGAAACGACCCATGGGGGTCCGCGCCATCCCGACGACCACGACCTCGTGCATGCCTGTGCCTCCCCTCGGCGGGCCGTGAGCCTACGCCGCGCCTGCCAGCCGACCCGAACCGGCGGATGCACGCCTCGCCGGCGGCGCCGGCCGATGCCGCCGTCGCAGCGCCGAGGTGGCAGGCTGCGTGCCACCGCGAGCCAGGAGCGCACCGTGAACGTCACCCGCATCGACCAGATCGCCATCGCGGTCGCCGACCTCGACGAGGCCGTCGCCTTCTACGAGCGGGCCTTCGGGCTGACCGTGACCAGCCGGGAGCGCATCGACTCCGACGGGGTGGAGGAGGCCATGCTCGACGTCGGTGGGGTGTGGATCCAGCTGCTCGCGCCGACCCGCGAGGACTCCCCCATCGCCCGGTTCCTGGCCCGCAGCGGTCCGGGTCTGCACCACCTCGGCTTCGGGGTCAGCTCGGTGTCCGAGGCGCTCGACCACCTGCGTGAGCAGCAGGTCCGGTTGATCGACGAGGTGCCGCGGCCGGGGGGCGGCGGGCACACGATCGCCTTCGTCCACCCCAAGGGGACCGACGGGGTGCTGGTCGAGCTGGTCGAGGACGGCTCGGGCCACGCCCACGGCTAGGCACGCGCGCGCGGCAGGGTCCCCTCCAGGCGACCGGTCGGCCGGCGGAGGCGGGACCGCCGGCGGGTAGCCTGCCAACCGGCCCGACCCCGACCATCGAGGCTGTCCCGTGGGGTTCTCCGACCGAGTGCGCGCCTGGCTCAAGGGCGAGTCGAAGCAGCGCCGCAGCACGCACGCGTCCATGGGCGCGGGGTCGAAGGAGGCCACGAGCGAGCTCGAGCGCTTCGCCCGCACCCGGATCGGGGTGGAGGCCTTCCTCGAGCCGAAGACCACGCTGTACTCCACGACCGTGCTGCTCGTCGCCGACGACGGGGAGTACCTGCGCCGGCCGGTCAAGGACCGGGCTGAGGCCGCCTCCCTGTGCAAGGAGCTGAGCATCCCGCTCTACGACGCGCGCAAGGTCGGCTACCCGCAGCGCATGCGCGACTACGACCAGGGCAAGCGGCCCCGCCGGGTCGAGCTGTCGGAGCTGCCGCCGTGGCCGGGCGAGGAGCCCCCGGCGGTCGATCCCGACGGCCCTCCGCCCCCACCACCCGAGGCGCAGGGCGGCGGAGGCCAGGAGCCGAGCGCCGGCGGCGACGACGAGGACGAGCCGCCCCAGCACCCGCGCTGAGACGCGACGGCCCGCCGTGGTGGCGGGCCGTGGGGCGTGGCAGGCCGCAGCTCAGCCCTCGGTGATGTCGATGGTGGTGATGACGACGTCCTCGAGGGGGCGGTCCTGGGCGTTGGTGGGCGTCTCGGCGATCGCGTCGACGACCTCCTGCCCGGCGGTGGTGCGACCGAAGACCGCGTAGGCGGGCGGCAGGGGCGCGTCGACGTGGGTGATGAAGAACTGCGAGCCGTTGGTGTTCGGCCCGGCGTTGGCCATCGCGAGCGTGCCGCGGTCGTAGCCGCGCGCGCTGGCTGCCTCGAGCTCGTCGCGGAACCGGTAGCCGGGGCCACCCGTCCCGGTGCCGGTCGGGTCGCCGCCCTGGATCATGAAGCCGGGGATCACGCGGTGGAAGATGACCCCGTCGTAGAAGCCCTCGTTGGCGAGGAACACGAAGTTGTTCACCGTCATCGGCGACTCGCCGGCGAACAGCTCGGCGGTGATGTCGCCCTTGGAGGTGCGGATCGTGGCCGTGTACTCCTTGGCCGGGTCGATCTCGAGGCTGGGCGGGGTGCTCCACTGCTGGGACACGGAGGGTCCTTGTCTCGTCATCTCGGGTGCGGGTCGGTGCGTGAGCTGCCGGGTGCAGCGGCGGCCGAGGGTAGGCGAGCCGCACGCCTCACGGGTGCACCCTGGCCGGCGCGTCAGCCGAGCAGGCCGCGGGCCTCCACCCAGGCGAGCAGCGCCGCCGAGCACCGTGCCAGCGCCTCGGGCCACTCGACCGCGACGTCCTCGCCGGCGCGGTCGCTGACCGCCTTGGCGATCCAGACCTGCCGTGAGAAGGCGCGGGCCGTCGCCGCCACCGCGTAGCCCTCCATGTCCACCACGTCGGCGTGGCGGGCGAGCCGGTCGCGGTCGGCGGCCGAGGTGATGAGCCGGTCCCCGGTCGCCAGCCGGCCCGCAGCCCCCTCGGGCCCGTCCACCTCGAGCGGGCCGCCCGGCAGCGGGCGGCCCACGAACCGGGACACACCGGCGTGGTCGAAGTCGTGCTGGTGGACCCGGCCCACCTCGACGACCGTGCCGATCGCCTGGCCCTGCAGCCCACCGGCGGTGCCGACGCTGACCACGAGCTCGGCCGGGTCGTGCGCCAGCCGAGCCGCCAGCGCGGCCGCCGCCTGGACCTTGCCGACGCCTGTGTGAAGCACCTCGAGGTGGCCGTCGAAGGCCCGGGTCTCCTCCTCGAGCGCGGCGACCACGAGCACGCTCACTCGACGGACACCTCGGCGCGGCGGATCACCACCGGCTCGAAGGGCCGCTCCGGCGTGGCGCCGGCGGCCTGGGTCGGGGACGCCGCGATGTCGTCGACCACGTCCATGCCGGTGACGACGTCACCGACGACGGTGTACAGCGGTGGCAGGGGGGTGTCGTCCCAGACGATGAAGAACTGCGAGCCGACCGTGTCCGGCCCGGCGTTGGCCATCGCGACCGTGCCGCGCGCGTACCCGCCCGGGATGAGCTGGCGCAGGTCGTCGTCGGTCGGCTCCTCGGGCAGGCCGAGGTCCTGCGGCTCGACCCCCTCGGCCACGAGGGCGTCGAGCTCCTCGCGCACCTGGGCGAGGAGCCGCTCCGCGACCGGTCCGCTGCGCTCCTCGGCGCCGGCGAGCTCATCCTCGATCGTGTAGCCCGGGAAGGACGGCTCGTCCGCGGCGGCCTCGGTGCACTCCTCACGCCCGCAGCCGGTCCCGGCGGGGTCGCCCCCCTGGATCACGGCCGGGTTGGCGGTGACGCGGTGGAAGATCACGCCGTCGTAGTACCCGTCCTCGGAGAGGTTCACGAGGTTGTTCACCGCGATCGGGGCGTCGTCGACGAGGTCGATGACGATGTCCCCGCAGGTCGTCTCCAGCGTCCAGGTGTAGGCGGCGTCCTCGTCGATGGTGAGGGGGAAGGGCTCGTCGTAGATCTCGGCGGTCACCTCCGGCACGTCCTCGGGCGTCTCGCCGCAGGGGCCGGCCGTCTCCTCGGGCTCGGTGGGCTCCTCGGGCGCGGCGAAGGGGTCGTCCTCCGGCTCCGAGGGTGCCGCCGGGTCGTCGGCTAGCAGGGAGGCGAGCAGCGGCGCGAGCAGCGACAGGGCCATGAGCACGGCCATGGCGAGGATGATCCTGCGGTTGCGGGCGGACCGGCGCTCGAAACGTGACGAGCTGGAACCACCGGAGGAACGGGACGCCACGGGGACCTCGGTACGGGACGCGGACGGAACCGCTCAGGCTATCCGGCCCCGCCGGCAGGCGAGCCGCCAGCAGTGCAGGTGCCAGTGGCGCCTGAGGTCCGGCTGCTCGTCGGGCCAGACGACCACGTGCCCCTCCCCCGGGACCAGGGTGCGCTCGCACGCCGGGCACCGGTACGGGCCGGCCGCCCGGAAGCCGGGCACGCGCCGCACGGTGTAGCCCGCGAGCTGGGGCAGCGAGGCGTCCGGCGGGTCCGGGGACGGTCCCACCTCAGCGGTAGACGTAGAACCCGCGCCCCGCCTTGCGGCCGAGGAACCCCGTCTCCACGAGGTGCTCGAGCAGCGGTGCGGGCACCATCGCTGGCTGGCGGTACTCCTCGTGCAGCCGGCGCAGGATCGCGAGGGTGACGTCGAGGCCGACGACGTCCATGAGCTCGAAGGGCCCCATCGGGTACCCGCAGCCGAGCTTCATCGCCGTGTCGATCTCCTCGGCGGTGGCGTAGTGCGACTCGAGCATCCGCACCGCGTCGTTGAGGTAGGGGAACAGCAGGGTGTTGACGATGAACCCGGCGCGGTCGCCGCAGCGCACCTCGGTGCGGCCGATGCGGGCGACGAAGGCCCGCGAGCGCTCCACGACCGTGGCGTCGGTGCGCACCGTGGCGACGATCTCGACCAGGCGCATGACCTGCGCCGGGTTGAAGAAGTGCAGGCCGAGCACCCGCTCGGGGCGGCGGGTCGCCATGGCGCAGGCGATGACCGGGAGCGAGGAGGTGGTGGTGGCGAGCACCGCGTCGGCGGCGAGGACCTCGTCGAGCTCAGCGAACAGCGCCCGCTTGATGGCCAGGTCCTCGGCGACGGCCTCGATGACGAGGTCGCAGCCGGCGAGGTCGGCGAGGTCGTGGACCGGGTGGACGCGGGCCAGGATCGCCCCGCGCTCGGCCTCGTCGAGCCGCCCGCGCTCGACCTGGCGGGCCAGCGAGCGGGCCACCGCGTCCCGGGCCGTGGCGGCCTTGGCGTCGCTGCGCCCGCGCAGCACGACCTCGAAGCCCGTCCGGGCGCACACCTCGGCGATGCCGGTGGCCATGGTCCCGGTGCCGATCACCCCGACCCGCTGCCAGCCGGCCACGAGCTCGGGGTCGGCCGGGGTGCGCTGGTCCGGCTCGGGCAGCGTGCGGGAGGACCCGGGCTCCTCGTAGCGGTAGAAGCCGCGGCCGGCCTTGCGTCCGGTGAAGCCGGCTGCGGCCAGCTGGCTGAGGATCGGCCTCGGCGCGTTGCGCGGGTCGTCGAACTGGGAGTGCACGGCGTCCATGATCCCGACGAAGGTGTCGAGCCCGACGAGGTCGGTGAGCGCGAGCGGGCCCATGGGCAGCCCCGCGCCGAGCCGCATGGCGGTGTCGACGTCCTCCTTGGTGGCGTAGCCGCCCTCGACCATCCACACCGCCTGGTTGAGGTAGGGGAACAGCAGCTGGTTGGCGATGAACCCGCGCCGGTCCCCGACGACCACCGGCACCTTGTCGATGCGCTCGGCGAAGGCGCGGGCCGTCTCGACGACCGACTCGTCGGTGACGACGGTGCGCACGAGCTCGATCAGCTGCATGACCGGGGCGGGGTTGAAGAAGTGGAACCCGAGCACGCGGTTCGGCCGGGAGACGACCACGGCGATGTCCATCACCGGCAGGGAGGAGGTGTTGGTCGCGATGATGGCGTCGCTCGCGACGTGCGCGTCGATCAGCCGGAAGGTCTCCTGCTTGAGGGTGAGGACCTCCGGCACCGCCTCGACGACGAGGTCGCACCCGGCCAGCGCCGCCGGGTCGGTGCCGACGGCGATGCGCGCGAGGATCTGCTCGCGCTCCTCGGAGCGGCGCCGCTCGCGCCGGACCTGGCGGTCCAGGGACGCCTCGATGCGGCGCTGGCCGGCGGCCGCGGCCTCCTCGTCCACCTCGAGCACGGTGACCGGCAGGCCGTGGCTGGCGATCAGCTCGGCGATCCCGGCCCCCATGGTCCCGCAACCGACGACGCCGACCCGCTCGATGCGGCGGTCCCCCGTGGTGCTCTCCTGCTGCTCGGCCACCTCGTCCCCTCCCGCGAGCGTGGGCTGC
>JBKHEJ010000030.1:0-17849 GCA_046540855.1 Nitriliruptoraceae bacterium | reverse complement strand
CCGTTCCTGGTCGAGCTCTACCACTCCGCGATCGGCAAGAAGTACATCATGGCCATCACGGGCATCGTGTGGCTGGGGTACGTCTTCGCCCACATGGTCGGCAACCTCAAGATCTACCTCGGCGCCGAGTCCTTCAACGACTACGCCTACTTCCTGCGGACCGGCCTGCTGGTCCCGATCGTTCCCGAGGAAGCCGCCCTGTGGGGGATGCGGGTCCTGCTGGTCGTCACGCTGGCTTTCCACATCCTGGCCGCCTACCAGCTCACGGTGATGAACCGGAACGCACGCCCCGAGCGCTACCAGGTACGGCGTGACTACGTGGCGGCCGACTTCGCGGCCCGCACGATGCGCTGGACCGGCGTCATCGTGCTGCTGTTCATCCTCTTCCACATCGCGGACCTCACCCTCGGCTGGGTGAACCCGGCCGCGCCCGGTTCCACCCCGTTCGAGAAGCTCGTGGCGAGCTTCGAACAGCCGCTGGTGGCCGCCTTCTACGTGATCGCGAACCTGGCGCTCGGCTTCCACATCTACCACGGCACCTGGAGCCTGTTCCAGTCGATGGGCTGGAACAACCGCCGCTTCACCTACTGGCGCAAGGCCTTCGCGATCGGCTTCACGGTCGTCGTGATCGGCGGCAACGTCTCGTTCCCGCTGGCCGTGGTCTTCGGGCTCGTCGGCTGACCGCGACGGCGCCGAGGTCCCCCCGTCTGGACCGCGTCGGGCCCCGGGCACGGTGAGGTGGATGCCGTCTGGCTGCAGGACCCGTCCGCGGCCATGGACCGTTGAGCGCCGACAGCCGTAGCTGGGCGGAGGGGTTCGAAGCTGCTCCGAGCGCGCTCCTCGAGAACGGCTCGCTCCGGTCGGTCCCGTGCCGGCCGAAGGCGGCCTCCGGCGGGCGGTCGAGGTGAACGGCTACGTGAACGATCTTGGTGCCCTCGTTGGCACCACAACACCGTGCGTTCACCTCGGCCGGCTAGGAAGTGACCTGATGCTGAACGCTCGGGAAGGGGACGTGCCGACGACCCCCCAGCGACCTGGAGAAGGGGCACGATCTTTCAGTCGGGCGACAACGGTGCCACAGGGGCCAGCAACCCGCGCTCCGTAGCATCCTCAGGGCACGGTGCAGGTGCGCCGGATCGGGCGTACCGCCCCGTGCGGCCGCAAACCCTCTCGCGATCCTGACGCCGAACGGAGCCTGCCATGCACCTGTCCCGCAGAACGCGCCTCCTCGCAGCGATGGCGGCGCTGCTGCTCGCCGTCACGGCGTGCGGCGGCACCGAGACCACCGAGGAAGCCGCGGCCACCACCGCGGACGACGACACCGCCACCGACGACGGCGCGGGCGAGGGCGACGCCGCCCAGACCGTGACCGAGGACGATCCACTCACCGTCTACCTCAACCCCTTCGGTCCCGTGCTCACCGACGCGTTCACCGAGGAGACCGGCATCCCCGCGGAGATCGCCGACGTCAGCGGCGGCGAGGTGCTCGCCCGCATCGCCGCTGAAGGTGACAACCCGCAGTGGGACGTGCTGGTCCTCGACGGTGCCGCCAGCGTCGAGGGGCTCGACCAGCAGGGTCTGCTGTACACCGGCTGGGAACCCGATGGCCTCGACAACCTCAACGAACTCGGCCGCGCCAACCTGCCTGACAGCCTGGGCTACTTCCCGGTGGGCGTCCACGCTGCGGCCATCATCGCCTACAACGTGAACGAGGTCGAGGACCCACCGACCGACTTCTCGGCGCTCGCCGACCCGGCCTACCGGGACCGCATCGGCTTCGCGGACCCGGCGATCGCCGCGCCGGCCTACCCCTTCGTGTCCTACTTCTTCGATGAGCTCGGCATGGAGGACGGGCGCGGGTTCTTCGAGGACGTCTTCGACAACGGCCTGAAGGTGTACGAGAAGAACGGCCCGGTCGGCCAGGCCCTCATCTCGGGCGATATCCACATCGCCGCGCTGCAGGAGCAGAACGCGGTCAACCTGGCCAACGATGGTGAACCCGTCGGCTTCCTGTACCCGCAGGACGGTGCTCCTGCCAGCGTCCGGGTCGTCGCGATCAGCGCGGGCACCGACAAGCTCGAGGCGGCCCAGCGGTTCGTCGAGTTCATGCTCGATCCCGAGACCCAGACCTACCTGATGAACGAGCCCGAGTCCGGCGACGACGGCGTGTACACCGCCACGCTCGACGGGGTCGACGCGCCCGAGTACCCGGGCAGGCCCGCGGAGGTCGAGTTCGCGTTCGCGGACCTCGCCTTCGCCGCGGAGAACGAGGCGGAGATCAAGCAGTTCTTCGCTGACCAGGCCGTGCGCTGATGGTCGCCCCCGCCCTGCCGAGGCGGTGGCGGGGGCTGACGCCGCCCACCTCGACCGACGCGTTGGGGTGGGCGGTGACGCTCCTGCTGGCTGTCGCCGTCATCGCCCCCCTGGCCGCGGTCGTGTTGCAGGTCGCCTTCCCGGGCCTGCTGTTCGGCCAGCAGACCGTCGGGGACGCCGCGAGCCTCGCTGACCTGTGGCAGCGGCCTCTGTGGCGGGTGTCGCTGCGCAACTCGCTGGTGCTGGCCACCGGTACGGCGCTGCTCGGCACCCTGCTCGGGGCCGGCCTCGCGCTGGTGCGCGCGACCTGGAGCTTCCGCGGCCAGCAGTTGGTCGACGTGATGGCGTGGACGCTGATCGTCATGCCGTCGTTCGTGATCGCGCAGGGTTGGGTGCTGTTCGCCTCCAGCAGCGGGTTCGCGGTCGAGGTCCTCGGGTGGGATCTCGTGCCGAGGGTGGTACTCAGCCCAGCCGGGCTCATCGTGGTGATGAGCCTCGTCAACTTCCCCTACGCCTACCTCGCCGTCCGCGCTGCGCTGCACTGGGACGTCGACGATCTGACCTCCGCGGCCCGGCTGAGCGGGGCCACGCCGCTGCGCGCGTTCCTCCAGGTCCGGGCGCCGCTGCTCAAGCCGGCGGTGCTCGCCGGCGGCCTGCTGGTCTTCTGTGACACGATCGGCGACTTCGGGCTGCCGGCCGCGCTGTCGTCGGTCTACCGCTTCCCGACGCTGCCCTACACGATCTACGCGGCCGTGCGTACCGCGCCGGTGCGCTTCGACCAGGCCGGGCTCCTGTCGCTCGTGCTCGTCCTGATCCTCGCAGCTGCGATCGCGCTGCAGCTGCGGGCGACCCGCCGCACCAGCTTCGACTTCCTCACCGCCCGTGCGCGCCCGATCGAGCAGCTGCGGCCGCGCCTGGCCGGGATGCTGACCGCCGCGGTGCTGCTGCTGAGCTTCTGGGCGCTGGTCGTCCCGGTCGGGACCAGCCTCTACGTGTCGGTCGCCGAACGCATCGGCGGCGGTCTGCGCCTCGACAACCTCACCCTCTCGCACTACGTGGCCGTGCTGGCTGACGGCTCGATGCTGCTCGAGGGCGCGTGGCGGTCCCTCGCGATCGCCGGTTTCGCGGCGCTGGTGGCCGCACCCTTGGGGTTCGCCAGCTGCTACCTGCTGGTGTTCTCGACCTTCCGGCTGCGGCGTCTGATCGACGTGACCAGCACCGCCGCGCTCGCCGTGCCCGGTGTGATCCTCGGGGTCGGCTCGATCTTCGTCTGGAACCAGCGCTGGCTCGAGCCGATCGGGCTGGCGTTGTACGGCGAACCTTCCCTGCTCGTGCTCGCCGGTGTCGCCGGTGCCGTGCCGCTGACCGTGCGGGTCCAGCTCGGCGCGTTCTCGCAGGTGCCAGCGTCGTTCCTCGACGCGGCGGCGCTCCAGGGTGCACCGCTGCGCAGCCGACTGCGCAGCATCGTGCTGCCACTGACGCTGTCCGCGCTGCTGTCGGCCCTGCTGGCCGCCTTCGGCGCCAGCGTGTTCGACCTCGCGGTCGCCACCTTGCTGCAGCCGACCGGCTTCCCGCTGCTGCCGACGACGATCGTCAGCGAGTTCAACTTCGGCCGCTACGGCTACGCGACCGCCGGCACGCTCGTCGGCGGTGCGCTGACGGTCGCCGCGATCCTGGCGGTGGGCGCCGCCGTCCGGTGGCGCTTCCGCGCGTGGCTGCATCGAGAGGTCGACCGTCCGATCCCTGCGTAGGAGGTGCGGTGATGCTCACCCTGGAGGCGCTGACGAAGCGGTTCGGCTCCGTCGTGGCGCTCGATCAACTGTCCGTCGAGGTCGCTGAGGGTGAGGTGCTCGCACTGCTCGGTCCCTCGGGCTGCGGCAAGTCGACGGCCCTCCGGGTGGTCGCCGGACTGGAGCGTGCCGACGATGGGCGGGTCCTGGTCGACGACCAGGTCCTCTCCGACCGCCACCAGCAGGTGCCGCCCGAGCGACGACCCGTCAACATGGTGTTCCAGGACTACGCGCTGTGGCCGCACATGACCGTCGAGGAGATCGTCGGCTACGGCCTGGCACAGCTCAAGGTGCCGTCCGCGCAGCGTCGGGCACGCACCCATGAGCTGATGGGGCTGCTCGAGATCGCCGAGCTCGCCTCGCGGCGGCCCTCGGAGCTGTCCGGTGGCCAGCAACAGCGTGTCGCCATCGCGCGGGCGGTGGCCACCCGACCACGGCTGCTGCTGTTCGACGAGCCGCTGTCGAACCTGGACACGCGCCTGCGGCACGCGATGCGCGCGCAGCTCGACCGGCTGCTCGGCGAGCTCGGCACCACCGCGCTCTACGTCACCCACGACGTGGAGGAAGCCTTCGCGCTGGCCGACCGCATCCTCGTCCTGCAGGACGGCAGGACCGTGCAGTGCGACGTGCCGGAGGCGATCTTCGCCGCTCCGGCGACCCCCTGGGTGGCGCGGCTGGCGGGCTTCAGTTGCGCGCTGCAGGCCGGGTTCGAGCCGCGCAGCGGCGCGACGAGCGCGGTGACGATCGCCGGGCAGACGGTGACGGCCCGACGTCTCGGCGACGGCCACGGGCAGGAGGGCATCGTGCTGCTGCACCCCGATGCGGTCGTCGCCGCCGACGACGCGCACCGTCTGCAGGGGCCGACCAACCGGCTGCGCGGCGTCGTACGCCAGTCGCTGTTCGCCGGACGCACCTGGCAGACCTTCGTCGCCCTCCCCGACGGTCAGGAGGTGGAGCTGCGCAGCGTGCACCGGCACGCACCCGGGGAGGACCTGGACCTGCACGTCGCCGTGCACGACACGCTCGGTTTCGCGGACGTGGGCGCAGCGCGGACCCTGGAGGTCGCGACGTGATCGGGCTCACCGGCGGTGTCGGCGTGACGCGCGCCGTGGGCGGCGTGGCTTCCGCCCTCCCTGGCGAGCTGCCGCAGGTACCGTTGGGCCGTGCCAACCTCCACCTCGATCGTGTTCCTCCTCACCGGTACCGGGTGGGGCAAGAGCGCTGCCGCCTTCGGCTACGTCACGCGCGCGTGGGGGCGCGGTTGGACCAGCGCGGTCGTGCAGTTCGTCAAGGGTGCGGAGTGGAACCGTGCCGAGCGTCGCTTCGCCACGAAGCTCGACATCGAGTGGCACACGCTCAGCGACGGCGTCACCTGGGGGGCGAGCGAGCACGGCCCCGCCGAGCTCGGCCGGCGGGCCTGGAACCTCGCGGCCGACCGCATCGGCGATGGCAGCTACGACCTGGTGGTCCTCGACGAGCTGACGGTCGCGCTGGAGCACGACTGGGTGCACCTCGACGAGGTGATCGAGACGCTCCTCGCCCGACCGCGGCGTACCAACGTCATCGTGACCGGCCAGACCGCGCCGGAGGAGCTCCGGGCGATCGCCGACACCGTGACCGACCTGCAGCGCACGGTGTACCGCGGTGAGGCCGGCATCCTCGGCAAGTGAGGTCGTCCGGACCGCGGGAGGGGTCGTCGTGCGGCCGGACGATGCCGGGACGCAGGTGCTGCTCGTGCACCGCGTGCGCTGGGACGACTGGTCGCTGCCGAAGGGCAAGCTCGAGCCAGGTGAGACCTCCCTCGCCGCGGCACTGCGCGAGGTGCACGAGGAGACGGGCCTGGTCTGTCAGCCGGCCGCGCCGCTCGGAACCATCCGCTACGGACCCCCCGAGGGTCCGAAGGAGACGCGGTACTGGTTGATGGCCCCTCTGGCGGGCACCTTCGCTGCCAACGGCGAGGTGGACGCGGTCAGGTGGCTGGCGCTGCCCGAGGCGATCGGGTGGGCGACGCACGCGCCCGATCGGCAGCTGCTGCGGAGCGTCGCGGCGCTGCTGCTGGACCTGGCCCGACGCGGTCCGGGCGAGGTCATCAGCGCGCTCAGCCCCTGACGGTCACCCCATCAGCAGGTGCTCCCACACCACCTCGATGACCGGGAGGCCGGGCCCCTCGGGGAGGAACCCATCGACGATGGGGCAGTTGTGGTGCTGGCCCCGGTGGCCCTCAGCGGGGCAGTCGTCGGTCGATGTCGCCAACCGGTGCGAGCCGTCGTAGGCCGGCGCGGCATCGTCGACCACGGTCAGCGCCCCCGGGATGCCGAGCAGCTGCCACGACCGCTCGATGGGCGCAGCCTGCGTCTCCTCGACGTGCAGCAGCCCCCACCACGACCGCGGCGGGGTGGCCGGGTCGTCGCCGGTCCACGCCGCCGGCTCGGTCGCCGAGAACAGCACCACCCGGTCGACCACCACCTGCGAGGCCACGTAGGCGGCGTGGCCCCCGCCCTGGGAGTGGCCCGACACGGTGACGTGGTCCCACGCGATGCCGTCGGGGGCGGCCGGGTCGAGGTAGGTGCCCCAGCCCTCGTCGGGGTGAACGTCGTCGAGGTGCTCGAGCAGCCGCCGCAGACGCGTCAGGGCGCTGTCGGCGGGGGTGACGTCCGGCGGCGACCAGCCGCTCTCCTCGCCGTACAGGATCTCCCGGCGGGCCCGCTCGTGGCACTCGGAGCCCATGCCCTCGCCCGGGCACACCTGGAAGTTGATCGACTCGAGGTTGTCGTAGCCGAGCCCGATGGCGTGCAACCCGAGCTCGCCGGCGGTGGTGAGGAACGTCGTGTACTGCTCGGGCTGCCCGCCGGTGCCGGGGAAGAACACGACCAGCCGGTCCTGCGGCTCGCCCGGCGTGACGACGACGTGCTCGCCGTTCAGGTCGGTGAGCTCGGGATCGGTGTCGGCTGCGGACACCGAGCGCACGGTGACCTCACCCGGGGGATCGGTGCTGGGATCGTCGCCGGGATCGGCCTGCTCCGCCGGCACGAGGTCGACGGCGCAGTGCTTGGCCACCGAGGCGCTCCGGGTCAGCTCGTACCAGTAGACGTGCACGGTGTCATCGACCACGAGCACCTCCGGGTCGGCCCGGGTGACCGGCGGCGGCGCGCCGTCGTCGCACCGCACGGCCTCGCCGTCGTCGAGCCGGATCAGCCACACCTGCTGGTCGGTGGACCCGGGCCGGGGCGTGGGGTCGGTCGAGGCCACGACGCTGAGGTAGGAGCGGCCGTCGACCACGAAGGGCTCGGGCGAGCCGAGGTGCGGGTGGTCGGGGCTCGGCGAGACGATCTCGGCGAGGACCGCGTCATCGCCACCGTCGTCGGGAGCCCAGGCGACCAGCCGGGTGGGGGCGACCAGACCGAGCGCGGCGACGGCTCCGCCGGCCTCCGGCGCCAGCCAGCCGTAGGGGAAGGCCACCTCGACCCCCTCGGGCGAGACCGGGCGGGCGCCGCCGGTGTCGGTGTCCACCAGCACGAGACGCCCGGGGTGGTCCGGGTGGGCGTTGGTGGCCAGCGTCGTGGTGCCAGCCACCCAGCGGGCGTCGCCGTCGGTCCGCTGGTGAAGGTCGGCCAGCCGGGTCACGGCGGACGGGTCCGCCAGGTCGAGCCACGCCACCGTCCCCCACCCCGACGACTCCTCGAGGAACACCAGTCGGGTCGAGGTGGCGTCGACCGCCTGGGTGGCGAGGGGGCTGAAGCGGCCGGCACCGCCCACGCTCTCGACGCGCACCTCGTCACCGTCGACCCGGGCGATAGCCAGCTCGTAGCCGTCGCGCCCGGCACGGGTGTAGGTGAGCGTCCACCCCTGGGCATCGAGGCCGATCTCGGGGCCGTTGAACGTCCGGCCGAGCGGGGCGGCGTCGGTCGCCACGGTGACGGCGGAGCCGTCGACGAGCAGCCCGGTGGCAGGGTCGATCTCAGCCACCCGCACGACACCGCCGGGCTGCTGCCAGGTCACCACGAGGGCGTCGCCCACGTCCTGGACCTCGGGATCGATCCACGACCCGCCGGGGGGCGTCAGCGTGGTGACGACCGGCGTGCCGAAGCGGGTGTCGTCGGTCGTCTCGTCGTCGGGAACGGTGACCGACCCCTCGCCTCCACCGAGGGCCGCGACGGAGCCTGCGTCGGAGGCGCAGGACGTCTCGACCAGGGCGAGCGCGAGGAACAGGAGCACGGCACGGGTGGTGCGGCGGTTGAACGGCATCGGACCAGCCCTCCTGCGGGCACCCGCTCGGGTGGCGTCAGACCGCGTCGTCGAGGTCGAGGCCGCGATCGGCCAGCGTCGCGCGAAGCAGCGCGCGCACGGCTGCTCGGATCGCGTCCTCCTCGCCGCTCTCGAGGTCGCCTTGCAGTTCCTCGGCTCGCTGTGGATCGATGGTGCCGGCCGCCACGGCGGCGTCCAGGCGGTCGGAGAGGACCACGGCGACGGCGTCGAGGACCTCCTCGGTCTCGAGGCCGAGCTCCTCGGCGACGTCACGTGCGAAGGCCACGATCTGCCCACGTCGCTCCGCGAGCCGCTCGCTGCGGCGTTCGCGACGCTCGAGCCGGTCCTCGTACGCGTCGGCGACCGGCTCGGCGACCCGCTCGGCGACCGCGTCGGTGTCCGCCGTCGACGTCACCGGTGTCGACGTCATCGTGGCCTCGGCAGCGATGGCGGCACCGGCGACCAGCAGGGCGGCGATGATGCTGCCAGCGATCAGGGTGGGGCGCATGAGGGACCTCCGTTGGGGTTCGTCGGTGCGGCCTTGCGCACCTCGTCGGCTCTGAGCGTGCACGACGATGGTGAGGGAGCTGTGAAGCGTTCCTAAGGGTTCGATGAGGGTTCGTCGGTCCTCGAGGTGGGCGTGGCAGACTCCGGCGATGGACACCGCGCTGACCCGTTTGGCCGCGGTCGCGGCGGCCGCGCTGGCGTTGGTGCTGCTCGGCACCACCGTGACCTGGTCGCTGTCGGTCCAGGAGCGCCGCGACCCCGTCGTCGAGCGGCTGGCCGAACGCTTCCCGCGGCGATCGTCGCCGACCGCGGGGCCGGGCCGGCGACCCGAACGCCCACCGGCGGGATGCCCCGCTCGACCTCACCCCGTCGACGAGACCGCGACCACGGGCACCTCGTCGACCGGGGTCGCCGCCACCGGAGTGGCGAGCGGCACCACGTCGGCCTCGCCGGGCATCGACGGCAACCGGACCGCGCTGGCGTCGGCGCCGACCCACGGCGTGAGATCGACCCGGTCGTCGCCGTCGGCCCACGCGATCGCCACCCGGTCGCCGCCGCGGGTGAAGCTGGCGACGGTGACCCCCGGTGCCGGGCGGTGCAACCCGGTCGGCACCGCGCCGACGAGGGCGTCGATGAGCTCCCGATAGGCGTGGAACGCCGGACGCAGCTCCTCGGCGGCCACGTTCACCAGCCCGGTCGACCACCAGTCCGGCATCGGGTAGTCGGCGCCGAAGTCGAACATGGTCGACACCAGCGCGGCGTCGTAGCCGACCTGGGCGGCGATGGTGGTCTTCTGGGCGACGATCGCCGCCTGCATCCGCCGGAACTCGACGACCTCGGCCGGGGCCCCGGCCAGACCGGACGACTCGGCGCCGTCGCGGAGCAGCTCCAGCACGTCGTCGACGCCGTCGCCGTCGCGGTCGGGCCAGCGCTCCTCGAACGCGGTGTCCACCGCCGTGCTGCGCATGTCCTCGGCGACGAGGCCTACACCGGCGGGCAGCTGGTCATGCAGCCAGTCGGCCGAGTGCTCGAGGGTGGCGACGCCGTGGTTGGGGTGGGTGGCGAAGAGGTCGAAGCGCCGGGCGGGGTCGACCGCCTCCGTCTGGAAGTCGGCGAAGGTCGCCCCCGGTGGGCCGCCGCGCTCCGCCACCCGCGCCGCGAGGGTGGCCGGGTCGGGATCGTCGTCGAACGTCGAGCCGTAGTTCGTGGACGCCCGCATCACCGACACGCCGGGGGCGGTGGCCTCGACCACGCCGGCGAAGCGGTCGAGCAGGTCGTGGTAGCTGGCGGCCGTCGCCGGGTTGGTGGCGCTCCCGTTGGAGGCCCAGTGACCCGGCACCTCGATCTCGTTGCCGAGCATCACCATCGACAGCACCGGTCCGGACAGCCCCTCGAGGAGCGTGTCGGGCCCGCCGCCGTACCGGCCCACCAGCGCCGCCACCCAGGCGTCGAAGTCGTCGAGGTGCTCGGGCCGCACCGGTGACGAGCCCGCCGACCCCATCGACCCGCCGGTCGACTCGGTCCCCCACCACGACGACGCCTGCAGGGTCACCTGCAGCTGCACGCCGATCCGGTCGGCCTCCCGGGCGATGGCGTCGAGCACCTCCCAGTCGTAGGTGGGCCGCCCGTCGACGGGTGGCGCCGGCTCGAGCTCGTCCCAGGTGGACGCGTTCACGCCGACGGTGCCGACCCCGAGGTCGGCGACCAGGTCGAACGCGGCGGCGATCTGGTCCGTGGACAACGCCAGGCTGACCGGCTCGACGCCGAAGAAGGTGCGCTCGAGCCCGCACGCCACCTCGTCGCCGCCGATCCCCGACCGGGCCCGGAACTCCGGCGACTCGGAGAAGCCGACCATCAACCCGCCCCGGGTGAGGCGGTCGTCGGACAGCGCCCCCGTCCGGTGCGCTCGACCGTCGGGGTCCGGCGACCGGCCGTCGCAGCGCTGCGCCTCCCAGTACGCCGCCCCTCGGGGATCGGGATCCCGCAGGAAGTAGGCGGCGTCCAGGCGCGCTACCGGACCCGCCGGGGGCGGCGCCGGGTCCGCCGCCGTCGACGTCACCGGCGTGGACGTCATCGTAGCCTCGGCAGCGATGGCGGCGCCGGCGACCAGCAGGGCGGCGATGATGCTGCCAGCGATCAGGGTGGGGCGCATGAGGGACCTCCGTTGGGGTTCGTCGGTGCGGCCTTGCGCACCTCGTCGGCTCTGAGCGTGCACGACGATGGTGAGGGAGCTGTGAAGCGTTCCTAAGGGTTCGATGAGGGTTCGTCGGTCCTCGAGGTGGGCGTGGCAGACTCCGGCGATGGACACCGCGCTGCCCCGTCTGCTGCTCGTCGACGACGACGCGGCGATCCGGACCTCGCTGGCTCGGGCGCTCAGCCGCGAGGGTTTCGCTGTCCAGGCCGTGGATGGCGGGCGGGCCGCCCTCGCGGCGGTGGCCGCGTCAGCCCCGGACGTGGCCATCGTCGACCTGACGATGCCTGACGTGGACGGCATCGAGGTGATCCGCCGCCTGCGGGCTGAGGGGGCGACGCTGCCGATCCTCGTCCTGTCCGCCCGCGACGAGGTCGAGGACCGGGTCGCGGGTCTGCAGGCCGGGGCCGACGACTACGTGACCAAGCCCTTCGCGGTCGCGGAGCTGGTCGCCCGGCTCCAGGCGCTCCTGCGGCGCGCCGCGCCGGCGGTGGCGACGGAGCTGATCGTCGGTGACCTTAGGGTCGACCCGGCACGACGCCGAGCCAGGCGTGGCGAGCGCGAGCTGGACCTGACCCGCCGGGAGTTCGAGCTGCTGACCACGCTCGCGCGGCACCCGAGCATCGTCCTGACGCGCGAGCAGCTGCTGGCCGAGGTCTGGGGGTACGACTTCGACACCGACAGCAACGTGGTCGACGTGTTCGTCGGCTACCTGCGGCGCAAGCTCGAGGCCGAGGGGGAGCCGAGGTTGCTGCACACCGTCCGGGGCGTCGGCTTCGTGCTCCGCGCCTGACCGTCCGCGCCGTCTTCCGAAGGAGCCGCCGTGAACAGCCTGCGATGGCGGGTCGCGTTGGCCGCGGTCGCGGCGGCCGCGCTGGCGTTGGTGCTGCTCGGCACCACCGTGACCTGGTCGCTGTCGGTCCAGGAGCGCCGCGACCCCGTCGTCGAGCGGCTGGCCGAACGCTTCCCGCGGCTCGAGGGTCGGCTGGACGCTGCGGAGCTGAGGTTGCCGACGGCCCGCAGCGTCGGCAACCGGATCCTGGTGGTCGGGGCCGGGGTGCTGCTGGTCGTGGCGGTGGCGGGGCTCGGCATCGGCGCGGTGGCGCTCGAGCCGCTGGCCGCCCTGCGTCGCAGCGCGGCCGACATCGCGGCGACCGGGGAGTTGGACCGACGGCTCCCGCGCGCCGGGCCGGTCGAGGTCGACGAGCTCGCGGTGACCCTGAACGCGATGCTGGCTCGGTTGCAGACCGCCGAGCACCAACGCAGCGCCGCCCTGGCCGCCTCCCGGCGGTTCGCTGCGGATGCCGGGCACGAGCTGCGGACCCCGCTCACGGCGATGCGCGCCGACCTCGACGTCCTGGCCGGCTCCGAGCGGCTCGGTGCGGAGGACCGCGCCGTCCTCGAGGACGTGCGGCGCGAGCAGGAGCGCCTGACCGCGCTGGTGGATGGACTGCTCCTGTTGGCACGCGGCGACGCCGAGGTACCCCGGGAACGGCTCGACCTCGCGGAGCTGGCCGACCGCGTCGTCGTCCACGCCAGCCGCCGGCACCCGGCCGCGACCGTCGAGCTGACCGCTCCCGAGCAGGTCCCGGTCACCGGCTGGTCCGATGGTCTGCGCGTCGCGCTGGACAACCTCGTCGACAACGCGCTGCGCCACGGCCAGCACGACGTCCACGTCGTGGTCACCCTCGCCACCGACGAGGACGGGACGACGGTGCTCACGGTCGATGACGATGGCCCCGGCATCGATCCCGCCGATCGCGCGCGCGTGCTGGAGCGGTTCGAGCGTGGACGGACCGCGGCCCCGGGTAGCGGGCTCGGCCTGGCCCTGGTCGCCCAGCAGGCCCGCCTGCACGCCGGGTCCGTGGAGCTCAGCGACTCGCCCCTCGGCGGGACGCGCGTTCGGATGACCCTCGGCCGAGCTGGGACGAGCAGCACGCCGGACCTCCCACCCCCACCCCCGCCGAGCGTGGATCCACGGTCCTCCACGGCCTAGGTGGCCGGATCCGAGCGGTGGCTACGGGCGAGCCGGCCGCACCGGGCGCACGCGGGGGGCGCGGGCAGCCGCCGCGAACGCGCCAAGAACGGTCAGCCTGGCTCAGGACAACACGCGGTAGGTCGTTGATCCTCAGGACCACGCCGCGATCCGTTCGGCTCGATCGGTGACGCTGATCGGATCGCCGTCAGGGTGCTCGTCTACTGCCTAGCGGTCGATCGTCTCGAGCACCTCGGTGAGGTGCTTGGCGATCAGGGAGCGCCAGCCCATGCGCAGGAACTGAGCCGTGAGGAAGCCGCGGAGCCCCTCCCAACCCGCGTGGTGCAGCTGCAGGCGGGTGCCGCTATCGGTCGCGGTCAGGGTCCAGGTCAGCGTGGTGGACGAGGTGCCATCGCGCTCATCGGTGCGGTAGACGAGCCGGTGCGGGGCGGTGCGCTCGAGCAGTTGGCCGTCGAGGATGCCGGACCAGCCCTTGGCATCGGGGTCGGTGAGCGTGAACGTGCCACCGATGGGCAGCGTGCCGAGATCCTCATCGCACACCATGAACCAACGCGAGACCAGAGAGGACTCGGTCAACGCACGCCACACGTGTTCCGGTGGGTGGGAGAGGTCGCGCTGCAGGTCGTAGGCGTAGCTCACGTTCGTTCCTCGAGTTCGTCCAGGACCGAGTCGAGCGCGGCCAGGCGCTGGTCCCAGAAGGCGGTCAGGTAGCTGATCAGCGGCAAGAGCCCGTCAGCCTGCACGCGGTAGTGACGTCGACGGCCGTGCTGGCGTACCGCCACGAGCCCTGCGTCGAGCAGGATCCGAAGGTGGCGCGAGATGGCCGGTTGCGACACGTCATGGGCGGCGACCAACGCCCCGACGTCGCACTCGCCGTCATGCTGCAGCTTGGTCAGCAGCGCACGACGGGTCGGGTCGGCAAGTGCGGCGAACACGTCCACGACATAAGGTGGGGTCACGCGTCGGGGTGAGGGACGTCGACCGCGTCGAGCTGCGTGATGGCCGTGAAGTCAGCGACGTTGCACGTGTAGAGCGGGAGGCCGTTCGCGACCGCGACCGCCGCGATCATCGCGTCGTAGGACCGCGCGGCAGGCTTCCTTCCAACTTGGCGTAGCGACGCCGCGACCTGGCCGAACGCGCGAGCCGCAGCTGCATCGAAGGGGAGCGGGTCGAAGTCGGCTTCAGCCTGTTGCAGGTGAGCTTGTCGCGCTGCCCGCTCGGACTCGGTGCGAGCCACGAGGGGACCGACGGACAGCTCCGCCAGCGTGATGGTGGAGATGAGCGGTTCGACCGGCAGCACAGTGGCGTCCCGGAGCAGCGGCAGCAGGATGAGTGTGCTCGTGTCCAGCAGCCCGCGGTGCGGGCGCTCGTGCAGCCCCGTCACAGAGACGGGTCCAAGAGCTCGTCGACATCCTCACGCAGGCGGTCAGGATCGAGACGAGGAAGCCGACGCCACCGCTCCAGCAGAACCTCGGCCTTCAACGCTGATCGACCCGTCGGTCGGAGTTCAGCGACCGGCTTGCCGGCTCGGGTGACGGTGAGGTGTTCGCCGGCTGCGACACGGTCGACCACCTCCCCGCCGTGGTTACGCAGCTCGCGGATGCTGACCTCGGGTGCGCTCATGCCGGCAGTGTATCACCGGTGAGACCGTCCGAGGAGGCTGTTCACGACCTCCCCAGAACAGGTGCCCAACCGTCGGTGCGGCCATGCCAGGTCATGACCTCCTCTCGATGCGATCACTCGCGGGGGCCCGGGTCGTTCAGTCGCGGTATGAGTCGGTCCTGCAGCGCCTCGAGCTCCTCACGCTGCGCGATGGCGCGCCGTTCGAGCCCGTCGAGGTCGATGTCGTCAGGCACCGCGTCGGGGACGAGGACCGCGAGCGTCCGCCACACCCTCGCCTTACCCGACACCCCCATGATCAACAGGTCCAGTTCCAGCACCGGCGAGAGCGCCGAGGTGCCGAGGAGCTGGGCGTTGAGCTTCATCCGTCCCAGACGTTCGGCGATGCGCACCGCCAGCTCGCGTGTCCGCGGCTGACGGATGCCGAGCGCCGCGGCGCAGCGGCGCAGGTCGCGACGGTCCTCGCCGATCTCGTCGGCCAGGCGCCGGAGCGTGCGCCCCGCCTCCGCATCGAGCTCACCGGTCGTTCCCGCCGCCCGTTGGGCGAGCGCGTGGCCTCCAGCCGCGCCGGCGAGATGGTCCCGCACGTAGGTGGCGAGCAGGTCCTCGAAGGGTGCGTCGTCGAGATGGAGCCGGGTTCGCATGGTGTCTCCTGACCGGCCGGTGAGCGAGCCGTGTTCCCACCTCTACCAACGTGGCCGCTGCCGGGTGCCCCGCGGTCCGGCACCTCCGGCTGATGGCCGCCTGACCTGGTCGTGGTCAGTACGGCACCGGTGCTGCCGGGGGTCGGCCTAGGCTGGCTGCGCGGCGACGAAGGTGGCCAGCGCGTGAGCGATCGAGCGAGGCCCGGCTCGCCGGTCGGTGGAGCGACCCAGCCGCGCGAGATCGTCCCCCAGTTGGCGACGGCTGGCGGCCGGCTGGAGGCTGGGACGTGGTTCTTCGAGCGCAAGCTGGACGGCATCCGTTGTCTGGTCCACCTCGAGCACGGCGTGGCGCGGCTGCAGAGCCGCCAGGGCCGGCCCTACGCCGAACGTCTGCCCGGGATCGCCGACGCCGTCTCTCGGCAGGCCTCGGCCGACCTGATCGCTGACGGTGAGCTCGTCACCTTCGAGGACTCGGCCACCTCCTTCCCCCGGCTCCAGCAGGCGCTCACGCGGCGCGGGCCCCTCGACACGGAGGTCTGGCTGTACGTCTT
The DNA here is from genome assembly GCA_046540855.1 of Nitriliruptoraceae bacterium. Classification (GTDB taxonomy): domain Bacteria; phylum Actinomycetota; class Nitriliruptoria; order Nitriliruptorales; family Nitriliruptoraceae; genus T1Sed10-7. Next base: position 1,992 of record JBKHEJ010000030.1, on the reverse strand, counting down.
CGACCTCCTCTGGTCGCAGGGCCGGGACCTGCGTCCGTCCCCGCTGCGAGAGCGCAAGCACCGGCTCGAGGACGCGTTCGCCTTCGACGGTCCCCTGCGCTTCACCGCGCACCAGGTGGCCGACCATGATCGACAGGACGTGCTGCTGGCCGGGGCGTGCGAGCAGGGGTGGGAGGGCCTGATCGCCAAGCGGCCCACCGCCGCCTACCGCGGCGGACGCTCCCGGGCGTGGCGGAAGCTGCCCTGCCTGTCGCGCGGCGGGTTCGTCGTGGGAGGCTGGACCGCTGGAGCCCGCCGCAGCTTCGCCGCCCTGCTGCTCGGCCGACCGACCCCCGAGGGGCTGCGGTACGCCGGCAAGGTCGGCAGCGGGTTCGACGACCGGCACCGTCACGCGCTCGAGGCGTTCCTTCCCCGGATCGAGCGCCACGCCCCGGCCTTCCTCGACCCCCCGGCCGACCGTCAGGTCCACTGGGTCGAGCCGGTGCTGACGGTGCTGGTCGACCACCTCGGCTGGACGAGCGGGGGCCGCCTGCGACAACCCCGGTTCGTCGCGCTCGTCGCCGACGAGCCGCCGGAGCGCGATGAGCCCGGGGAGCGCGGCGAGCCCGGGGAGCGCGACCGTCCCGGCGGGTCGGGCGGCCACATCGATCGGGCCTGATGGGATCCTCCGTCCCCGCCGCAGGGGGAGGACGGTGGGAGTTCGGCCAGGTTCGCGCGCAGCCGAGGGTGCACGATGGATGGCCCCCCCGAAGCCACGAGGCTTCCCAGGGAGAGGCGGTCGCATGGCACGTCCGACGTGGAGTGGCGTCGTCAGCTTCGGGCTCGTCACCGTCCCGGTGGAGCTGTACACGGCGGTCCGACCGCAGCGGGTGCGCTTCCGGCAGCTCAGCCGGGACACGCACGCGCCCGTCCGCCAGCGGCTCGTCGACGACTCCACGGGTGAGGAGCTGACCCGGGATGACATCGTCAAGGGCTACGAGCTCGACGACGGGCGTTTCGTCGTGGTCGAACCGGACGAGCTCGACGACCTCGAGCCGGAGGCGTCCCGGGTGATCCGCATCCACGCCTACGTGGAGCAGAGCGACATCGACCCCATCTTCTACGACCGGGCCTACTACCTCGCCCCCGACGGCGAGGTGGCCCGCCGTCCCTACCAGCTGCTGACCGAGGCCATGAGCCACACCGGTCAGGTCGCGGTCGCGAACTTCGTGATGCGCAACCGTGAGTACCTGGCCGCCATCCGGGCTCGGGACGGGGTGTTGGTCCTGTCGACGATGCACCACGCCGCCGAGGTCATGGAGCCCGCGGACCTCGACCTCGATCTCGAGCGTGGGGCCACGCCCTCCGACCAGGAGCTGGCGATGGCCGAGCAGCTCATCGGATCGATGCGCACCGCGTTCGATCCTGAGGCCTACCCTGACCGTCACCGCGACGATCTCCTGACCTTCCTCGAGGGCAAGGCCGAGGGCCGCACGGTCGAGGTCGACACCGGACGGGCCGACCGGGGCAACGTGGTCGATCTCATGGCGGCACTGGAGCAGAGCCTGCAGCGGGCGCGTTCCGGCTCCGAGGCGGCGGCGCCCGAGGTCGACTACGGATCCCTGACCAAGTCCGAGCTCTACGACCTCGCCAAGGAGCGGGACATCCCGGGACGCTCCTCGCTGTCGAAGGCGGAGCTGATCGAGGCGCTGCGCCACCAGGATGAGCAGGCCGATGTGGCGTGAGCGCCAGGGCTGCCCGCACGGTCGTACCGGTCGACGGGCGTGAGCTGACCATCACGAACCCCGACAAGGTGCTCTTCCCGGACGACCGGATCACCAAGGGGCAGCTGGTCCAGCACCAGCTGACCTGCGCCGGGCTGCTCCTGCCCCTGCTCGCTGACCGTCCGTTGACCTTGCGGCGCTACCCGGACGGCATCGCGGGCGAGGGATGGTTCCAGAAGCACCGCCCACCGGGCGCGCCCGACTGGGTACGCCATGCCGCCATCCCGCG
>JBKHEJ010000029.1:0-18553 GCA_046540855.1 Nitriliruptoraceae bacterium | reverse complement strand
GCGGATGGACGTCGTTACGCAGCCGAAACCGGATCGTTCGCTGCTCGTGCGCCGGCCGGTGTCGGATAGGGATCCTCGGATGCTCCGAGGAACCGTTGCCACCGCGTCCACCGTCGAGGTGTCGCCGACACCGGGAGCCCGCCATGACCGACCTCGCCGCGCCACCGGCCACCGCCACCCACCCCCTGGACCGTCTCTCGGAAGCGGAGACCGCCGCGGCCGTCGCGATCATCAAGGCGGATGAGCGCTACGACCCGGCGATCCGCTTCGCGTGCGTCAACCTGCACGAACCCGCCAAGGCGGACGTGCTGGCCTTCCTGCCCGGCGATGACGTCGCGCGCGCTGCCGAGGTGGTCCTGCTCGACCGACGTGATGGCCGCACCATCGAGGTGACGGTGTCGCTGACCGGCGGAGCGGTCGATCGCTGGCAGCCGATCGAGGGTGTCCAGCCCGCCGTGATCCTCGACGAGTTCTTCGAGTCCGAGGCGGCCATCCGGCAGGACCCGCGGGTCCAGGACGCGCTCGCCAAGCGCGGCATCACCGACCTCGACCTCGTCACGATCGACCCCTGGTCGGCCGGCAACTACGGCGACCCGGTCGAGTCCGAGCGGCGCATCATCCGTGGGCTGGTGTGGGTGCACGAACGCGACGGCGACAACCAGTACGCCCGCCCCATCGACGGGCTGATGATCATCGTCGACCTGCTGACCATGGAGGTCATCCGCATCGACGACGAGGGCGTGCTGCCCGTCCCGCGGTCGGACGAGAGCTCGGAGTGGTCCAGCCGGTTCACCGGGCCGGCGCGCACGGACGTCAAGCCGCTGTCGATCACCCAGCCCGAAGGACCCAGCTTCACCATCGACGGTGACCACCTCTCCTGGCAGAAGTGGGATCTGCGCATCGGCTGGACCCACCGCGAGGGGCTCGTCCTGCACACCGTCACCTACACCGACGGTGACGAGGTCCGCCCGATCCTCTACCGCGGGTCGCTCGCGGAGATGACGGTGCCCTACGGCGACCCCTCCAGCACCCAGGCGCGCAAGAACGCCTTCGATGTCGGTGAGTACGGGCTCGGCATGCTCGCCAACCCGCTCGCGCTCGGGTGCGACTGCCTCGGCGAGATCCACTACCTCGACGCGCACGTGTGCAGCGCCAGCGGGAACATCTTCCGCATCCCGCAGGCGATCTGCATCCACGAGGAGGACTTCGGGGTCGCGTGGAAGCACACCGACTTCCGGACCGAGGAGGTCGAGGTCCGGCGGCTGCGCCGGCTGGTGGTGTCCTTCATCTGCACGGTCGGCAACTACGAGTACGGCCTGTACTGGTACCTCTACCAGGACGGCCGGATCGAGCACGAGATCAAGCTCACCGGGATCCTGTCGACGGCAGGCCTGCCCGAGGGCGGGAGCTCGGAGTACGGCACGGAGCTGACCGAGCACCTCTACGCCCCCAACCACCAGCACTTCTTCTGCGTGCGGCTCGACATGCAGGTCGATGGCACGGCGCAGCAGGTCGTCGAGGTGGACACGGTGCCCGCACCGGCTGAGGAGAACCCGTGGGGCAACGCGTTCAAGGCCAAGCGGACCGTGCTGGCCAGCGAGCAGCAGGCCAAGCGCCGCATCGATCCGCTGTCGGGCCGGTACTGGGCGATCACCTCGACGGAACGCACCAACAAGAGGGGCACCGCCACCAGCTACAAGCTGCTGCACGGTGAGAACGTGCTGCCCTTCGCGACCGAGGACTCCTCGATCCGGCAGCGGGCCGGCTACATGTGGCATCACCTGTGGGTCACGCCCTACCGCGCGGACGAGCGCCACCCGGCGGGGGACTACCCCAACCAGCACCCCGGCGGCGACGGGCTCCCACGGTGGACCGAGGCGGACCGCAACCTCGACGGCGAGGACGTGGTCATCTGGTACGTGATGGGCCACAACCACCTGCCCTCCCTCGAGGACTGGCCGGTGATGCCGGTGGCCAGCATCGGCTTCACGCTCAAGCCGAGCGGGTTCTTCGACCACAACCCGGCGCTCGACCTCCCCGCCTCCGCGGTCCGCGCCTGCCACTGAGCGGCACTGAGCGTGGAGGTGAGTGCCCTGCGCGCACCCCCGCGTACCGAATGGGATCAGGTACGGGTCGCCCGCCCCCCGCCCAGGCAGCGTGCCGCTCCTGCGCGTCGGCCCGCCTCCGCCGCCGCACCCGGTGCTGTCCGCAGCGATGCGGGCGCAGGTAGCGTCGTCGTCGACGTAGCGACCTGCGTCCCACCGACCGGGGCGTCGCTCCGGTCGCCACCGAGGAGCCCACCGCGATGCGCGCCGACCGCCGTCCGTTCGACGGCACCGGCGCCTGCTCCGGCGGCGTCCGGGTGCTGTCCACCGCCGCGCGGATCGGTCACAGCAGCGACTGCCCCTGCGGTCTCGACAGGTGATCTGGCACCCGGCGGATCCGTCATGAGCACCCCTGCGGCCGCCCGAGCCGCCCGTCGGCCGATCACTCGGGGTGAGGTCCCGATGGACCGCGATCTGCTGCGCGCCCTGTGGCGCCGGATCACCCCGCACCGCCGTGTACTCACGCTGGTCGGGGTCCTGACGCTGCTGTCGGCGGTCGTCTCCCTCGCGCAGCCTGCGCTGATCCGGCAGGTGGTCGCCGGGATCGGTGAGGACCGCGACGTCCGCGGCCTCGTCGCGGCGGTGGTCGCGGTCGTGCTGCTCGGCTCGGTGTTGTCGGCGACGACGACCTACCTCCTACCGCGGGTCGGCTTGGACGTGGTGCTGGCGGCGCGCCGTGACCTGTCCCGCCACCTCCTGCGCCTGCCCGTCGCGGTGCTCGACCAGCAGCGCATCGGCGATCTGCTCAGCCGCGTCGGTGCCGATACCACGCTGCTCCAGGCGGCGATCACCGGTGGCGTCATCCAGGGGGTCAGCGGCCTGGTGGTCGCCGTCGGCGCGATGGTCGCGATGGCGCTGGTCGACCTCACGTTGCTCGGGGTCGTCATCGGGGTCGTGGCCATCGGGGTCGTGGCGATGGCGGTGCTGATCCGGCGCGTCCGTCGGCTGAGCGCGGTCGAGCAGGCCCGCATCGGGGACATCTCGGCCAGCACCGAGCGGGCCCTCGGTGCGGTCCGCACGGTCAAGGCCGCCCGGGCCGAGGCCCGCACCGCGGCTGAGATCGGCGAGGTCGCCACCGCCGCCCGCGATGCCGGGGAACGTGTCGTGCGGCTGCGCGCGGTGCTGGCTCCGGTGTCCTCCCTGGCTACCCAGGGGGCGTTCCTCGCGGTGCTCGGCCTCGGTGGCGCCCGTGTCGCCGCCGGGGACCTGTCGGTGGCCGACCTGATCGCGTTCGTGCTCTACCTGTTCCTGCTCGTCCTGCCGATCGCCCAGATCGCCCAGGCGATCTCGCAGGTCCAGCAGGGACTCGCCGCGATGGAGCGCATCGAGGAGGTCCTGTCGATCGCGACCGAGGACGCCGACGATCCCGAGCATCCCCCACCGGCGGTCGCGGCGGCGCCGCGGCTCGCGCTCGACGGCGTCCGGTTCGCCTACGACGACCAGCACGAGGTGCTCCGTGGTGTCTCCTTCGAGGTGCCCGCGGGCAGCCGCACCGCGTTGGTCGGGCCCTCGGGCGCGGGCAAGTCGACCCTGCTGGGGCTCCTCGAGCGCTTCGCCGACCCGACCGACGGCAGCATCCGGCTCGATGGCGTCGACCTCCGCGACCTTCCGCGCTCCGTGCTGCGGCGCCGGCTCGGCTACGTCGAGCAGGAGGCGCCGGCTCTCGCCGGGACGCTGCGCGACAACCTGACCCTGGTCGCCCCCGACGTGCCCGACGAGCGGTTGATGGCGGCCCTTTCCGCCGTCCACCTCGATGCGCTGGTGCGGCGGACCCCGGCCGGGCTCGGCGCGGAGGTGGGGGAGCGCGGCATCCGCCTGTCCGGTGGGGAGCGCCAGCGATTGGCGATCGCGCGTGCGCTGCTCGACGGGCCCGACGTGCTGCTGCTCGACGAGCCGACCGCGAACCTGGATGCGCTGAACGAGGCCGCGATGGCCGCCGCGATCGACGCGGTCAGCGAACGGCGGACCGTGCTGATCATCGCCCACCGCCTCTCGACGGTGCGGCACGCCGACCAGATCGTGGTGCTGGAGGACGGCCGGGTCCGCGCCACCGGGACGCACGAGGAGCTGGTCGAGACCGACGCCCTCTACGCCGAGCTCGCCGCCACGCAGTTGCTCACCTGACCGGCGACGCCGAGGACGATCGCTGTCCCCGGCGCTGCTCGTCGCCGGCCGTACCGGCCGACCCCGCACGTCCCCGTACCCGGTCGGAACGGCAGCGCGAGACGCGGGCCGCTCTGGTCGAGTCGGCGCTGCAGGTGTTCGCACGCGACGGCTTCCACGGCGCCAACCTCGAGGTGATCGCCAACCAGGCCGGCTACTCCAAGGGCGCGGTGTACTCCAACTTCGAGGGCAAGGCGGAGCTGTTCCTCGCCGTCATGGACCGCAACCTCGCAGCGGTCCAGGGCGGAGGCTTCGACCCTTTCGAGCCGTTGGCCCCCGCTGCGGACACCGACCACCACGGATCCGAGGACCTCGCGGAGCTGATGCGCGGTCTCGGGCTCGCGATGCTCGCACTGCCGGGCATCGAAGCCGCGGATGCGGCGCTCCTGCGCACGGGGCTGCGGCGGCTGCTGGATCCTGCACGGGCCCTGGAGGCCGGACCCGTCGAGGACGACGCTGGCCCCCGCGCGCTGCATGGCCGGGCCCTGCAGCGACATCTGTACGGCCAGGGGCGCTGAGGTCACCCGCCGATGCCGTGTGCGCCACGACGGTGGCCCGACGTTGCGCGTCCTGCGCACGGACCATGAACGGTCGATGACGGCTGTGGAGCACGTCCTTCGCCTGCCGGCCCACCGGCCCGAAGGAAGATGCACGGAACAGGTGCGGACAAGGAGTGCAGCGTGCAGGCACGGACGATCTCCGCCCTCGTCAACGAGGTCCGTCAGGTGCAGGGCGCGACGACCTGCCTCGAGGTGGACCGGCTGTTCCAGGAGGAGCTTGCGCTCACCAGCATCGTCGTGGAGGACGGCGGACACCGCGCGGTGATCGATCGAAGCTGGTTCGCCCCGTGGCTCGCCGGCCGGCTGGGTTTCGGTCGCGCCCTGCACGCTGCTCGACCGGTCCGCGACCTGGCGCAACGTCCGAGCCTGGAGCTGCCACACGACACGCCGGTCTACGTCGCAGCTGATCGGCTCCTGGCGCGCGAGGGCCGCGAGCGCTACGTCGATGCCATCGTGACGCATCTCGGTGAGGTGGTTGGCACGGTGTCGGTCGCCGCGGTCCTCGAGGAGCTCGCCCGGACCTTCGAGCATCGCGCGCATCACGACGCGCTCACCGGCCTACCGAACCGTGCACGCCTGGTCGACCGGCTGGAGCTCGCGTTGTCCGGATGGGTCGGCGCAGGCCAGGACGCGACGGCGGTCGGGTTGCTGTTCATCGACCTCGATGGCTTCAAGGCCGTCAACGACGGGCTGGGGCACCAGGCCGGCGACGAGTTGCTCGTCGCCGTCGGCGCACGGCTGCTCGGGGCGCTGCGTACGGTCGACACCGTGGCACGGCTCGGCGGTGACGAGTTCGCCGTGCTCGTCGAGGCACCTGACGACGCGCGCATCGCCGATCTCGCTGACCGGTTGGTGCGGGAGCTGCGGGTTCCCTTCGAGCTATCGGCGGGTCCGGTCAGCGTGCACGCGTCGGTCGGGATCGCGATCGCGGTACCCGGCGATGCGGCGGGAGAACTGCTTCGCCGTGCGGATATGGCTATGTATCGAGCCAAGCAGGACGGCGGCGACCGCTGGGTCGCCGCGGACCTTGGTGCCGAGCACGGTTGGTGTCTGGACGACGCCGCCCGGTTGCGACAAGCGATCGACCGGGGGGAGCTGACGCTGCACTACCAACCCATCGTCGACCTCGATGGCGGCGGGCTGCGTCGGGTCGAGGCCCTGGTCCGGTGGCCGCAGCCCGACGGCATCCTGCGACCTCCTCTCGCCTTCATCGCGCTCGCGGAGCGGTGCGGTGCGATCAACGAGCTCGGCCAGTGGGTCGTCCGTCGGGCTCTGGAGCAGCTGGCCGCCTGGGACCGGGAGCTCGGGTCGGCTGCGCCGCCGGCCGTCAACGTCAACCTCTCCGTCCTGCAGCTCGAGGACACCCAACTGTCCGCCCGCATCGCCGACGCGCTGGATCGGTCCGGGGTGGCAGCGGACCGACTCTGCCTCGAGGTCACCGAGACGGCGCTGGTCCGCGACCTGGCGGGCAGCGTTCAGGTGCTCGGGGAGCTGCGGGCACTGGGCGTCCAGATCGCCATCGACGACTTCGGCGTCGGGTCGTCCTCGCTCGGGCACCTGGCGCGTCTGCCCTTCACGGCGCTCAAGATGGACCGGTCGTTCACCAGTCAACTGGACGACGAGGGGGCCCGTCGTGTCGCCGAGTCCGTCGTCGCCCTCGGCCGCGCGCTGGGCCTGGAGGTCGTCGCGGAGGGCATCGAGAAGCGCGAGCAGGAGGCGTTCTTCCGGGAGCTCGGGTGCGAGTTGGGACAGGGGTTCCACTACGCCCGTCCGATGCCGGCAGACGAGCTCGCTGCGCTGGTCGCCGCCGGTGTTCCCGGAGAACGGGCCGGGAGCGTGCTCGCGATCGCCTGAGCCCTTCCGGAAGGACCGGTGCGAGGGCCGCATCGTCACGGTGTCGCCGGCAGTTCCCGTGTGCCACCCACGACGAGGTTCACCACGAGGTCCAGCTCGATGCCGGCTTCGTCGAGGTCGTCGCGCAGTTGCTGTGGATCGGCCTCGGGAGGTGGGCCGAGGGCGATGAGCCGCAAGGTGCCGTCACGGACGTCCAACAAGCCGACGCGCCAGCCCTGTTCCTGCGCCCACTGGCGTGCGATCGGCGCCGCCTCGGCCTCGGCGAGCCGCTCGGCGATCACCTGGGTGGTCCCAAGCGACAGCGGGACGGCCACGATCGCGACCAGCGACGCGACGACCAGCAGGGTCCGGCCGCGCAGTGCGCCGACGTCGGAGCCGTGCTCCTGGGCGATGTCCCGGACCCGGTAGAGCAGCAGCACGCCGGTGCCGGTGGCGATGATGGCGGTCACGTTCGTCCCGAACAGCAGCAGCGCGCCCAACGCATCCGCGTACCGGGCCGCTTCCAGCAGGAGCCCGACGACCGCCAGCGGCGGCACCAGCGAGATGGCGATCGCCACCCCGGGCAGGGTGTCGGAGACGTCGGAGCGCACCAGCGCGAAAGCGCCGACCGACCCGGTCGCGAGCGCGGCGATGAGGTCGATCAGCCCCGGGTTGATCCGGTTCTGGACCTGGGTGTTGGTCTCCGACACCATCCCGATCGGGTCGATCGCCCCGAAGGCGAAGCCGGTCGCGATGACCAGCAGCGCACCACCGAGCACGTAGGCCAGGCTGCGGACCATCGCGCCTCTGCGGGCGAGCACCAGCGCGAGCGCGGTCCCGAGGATCGGGGTCATGAGCGGCGCGACGATCATCGCACCGATGACGGTCGCGGTCGAGTCGGAGGCCACGCCCGCGGTGGCGATGACCCCGGCCAGGCCGAGCAGCACCCAGAAGGCCGAGCGCTTGCGGCCCGCCTCCGGGCCGACGAACAGCAGCGCATCGACCATGCGGTCGATGTCCACGCCGGTGAGGACGTGTCGCGATCCTCGCACCTGTTCCATCACGTCTCCTGGTGGGTTCGGGCGGCCGGCCGGTCGGTCGGCAGCTGTCGGGTGGCCGGGACGGCGAGCAGCGCCAGCAGGGCACAGGCGAGCAGGCCGGTCTTGAGCGCGAACAGCTGCGCGGTCTCGTAGTCGCCGATCAGCGCCTCGACCACGGCCGGTTCGAGCCCGGCGTCGTCGATCCGAGCACGGACCTGCTCGGAGGAGACGAAGGAGACCCCGCCGCTGACCGCAACCTCGGTCTGCGCGACCAGGGCTGGTGGGATGCGCGGGTCGTCCTCGACCTGCGCCACCAGGTTCGTGACCAGCCCGGTCAGCACGATCGCGCCGATCAGTGCGACCCCGACCGCCGAGCCCAGCTGCATCGAGGTGTACTGCAGCCCGCCGGCCTCGCTGCGACCGGATGCATCGACCGAGGACTGCACCACGTCGCCGAGCTGGGAGGCGATCAGGCCCATCCCCAGCCCCAGCAGCGCCATCGCCACCGCGAAACGTCCCTCGCTCAACGCGGGCTCGACCGTCGACAGCAGCAGCAGGGTCGCCACGATCGTCGAGCCGAAGCCGGCACGCACGATCGACCGGACCGTGAACCGCGACCGCAGACCGGCACCGGCGATCGCCGCCACGAACATCGCCACGGAGACCGGCAGCATCCGGATCCCGGTCTGCAGCGCGTCGAGGCCCAGCACCAGCTGCAGGTACAGCGGCACGGTGAAGAACACCCCCATCAGGATCAGGTTCTGTGCCAGGAACGAGGCCAGCCCCGCGCGCAGGGTCCCGATCCGCAGCAGGTCGAGATGCACGAGCGGGTCGGTGCCCCGCCGCTCACGACGTCGCTGCCAGCCGACGAAGAGGCGGAGCACGATCCCACCGGCGGCCAGCACGAAGGGCGTCAGCGCGAAGCCGAAGGGCTCGAGCGGTGAGCTCTTCGGCGCGATCCACCCCCACGTGGCTGCCTGGAGCAGGGCGTAGACGATCAGTCCCAGACCCAGTGCCGACAGCCAGACGCCGACCACGTCGAAGCGGGGCCGCGCGGCGTCTGGTCCGGTCTCGCTCAGGAGCCGGATACCGGCGAGCACCGCGAGCACGATGACCACCTCGGCGACGAACACCACCCGCCAGGTCAGCGTGGTGGTGACCCAACCTCCGACGATGGGCCCCACCGCGATGCCGGCACCCGCGACCGCGCCGATCACGGAGTAGGCGACGGCGCGCGCCGGCCCCGCGTAGTTGCCGGCGATCAGGGCGGCCAGCGCCGGCATCACCAACGCGGCCCCGAGCCCTTCCAGGATCGACCATCCGATGGCCAGCACGATGACGTTGGGTGCGATGGCGGTGATGGTCGACCCGACCGCGTAGATCGCCAGCCCCAGGGCGAAGGCTGGGCGTCGTCCGATCAGGTCGCCGACCTTGCCTCCGGCGATCATGAACATCGCCATCACCAGCGAGTAGAGCGTGATGACGGCCTGGATGGCGGTGACGTCGGTATCGAGGTCGATGACGAGCTGGCTGATGGAGACGTTCATCACGGCCTGGTCGAGGACCATGACGAACTGCGCGGCCGCCAGGATCGCCAGAGGTGCCCATCTGCGCATCGGCCGTCCGCTCCGGGCCGGTGGCGGCGGGATCGGCGACCGGCGGTGGCTGAGCATAGAACGCCGACGCCGGTCGGTCCGTCCGGACCCGTGTGGGCGTCAGCCGGCCTTGCGGCCGTCCGGGTGGTCGGTGCCCTTCACCGCGCCAGGCTCGCCGGTCGTGAAGTCCTCCGCGAGGTAGCGGACGACCTCCTCGGTGGTGCAGACCCTGGCGACCGTGCTGCCGGCGATGGTCAGGGCGGTCTCCTGGTTGGCGGTCGCCGTGGCGACCGCGTCGGAGACGACCACCACGTCGTAGCCGCGGGAGCTCCGGCGTAGGCGGTGCTGAGCACGCACTCGTCGGTCCACAACCCGACGATCACGATGGTGTCGATGTCCAGGGCCCTGAGCTTGCCGTCGAGGTAGGAGGTGCCGTGCTCGTCGAAGGTCCAGAACATGTCGAGGTGCTCGCCGAGGTAGAACCAGCCATCGGCGACCTCCTGCTGCGTGGGCGCGATCTCCTCGAGCGGCTGCAGGCCGGCGGCACCGGTGAAGACGTAGGCCGCGTTCTCCGGTTCCTCGGGGCGCAGGCCCCGGGGGCCGTACCAGCGGTCCATGGCGTTGGAGATGCCGTCGTCGAACCTGCGGCTCCAGGCGCTCCAGGCGATGCACACCCCGTCGCTGTCCGAGCGCGCGGCACGGAACGCCTCCACCAGCCGCTCGATGCTCGGCAGGATGCCCGTCGCGGTGGTCGGTTCGGTGTGGACGTAGCCTACGGTGCGTCCGGCCTACCCTGTCCGTACCCGCTGTCGGAGCGTGTCCATGTCCCTCCTGCTCGAACGACTCGATCGGCGTCGGCTCGCGATCTCACTGGCCGCCGGGGTGATCGCCGGGGCGCTCACCGCCGCGATCGCGATCCCCGCCAGCGCCCCGAGCGTGCTCGACGAGGCGCGGACGGCCTCACCGCTCGTCGACGCTGGACGCTGAGCTGTCCGAACCCGGCGGCACACCGGGCGCGGCCTGGGCTCTGCTGCCTGCCGAGGACGCTGAGTCGTCGACGGTCACCGGGAGCCGGACCGTGAACCGGGCACCGCCGTCCTCGCGGTCCTCGGCGGTCACCGTGCCGTCGTGCAGGGACACGTACTCGCGCACCAGGGTCAACCCGAGCCCGGTGCCGGGTCGGGCGTCGTTGTGACGTTCCGGACCCTGCACGAAGGGTTCGAAGATCCGCTCCCGCACCGCGGCGGGTAGCCCCGGGCCGTCGTCCTCGATGACGAGCAGTGCGCGGTCGCCGGCGACGAGGGTCCGCACCCCGATCCACCCGCCCGGACCGGTGTGCCGCACCGCGTTGTCGAGCAGGTTCGCGACGATCCGTTCGACCTTGGGGAGATCGCCGTCCACGACCACCTCGGTGAGCTCCACGTCGAGGCGGCGGTCGGGTGTGAGCGTCGCGTCCAGCACCGTCCGCACGACCTGGGCCAGCGGCAGCGGCCGCAGGGTCGCCCGCCCGAGTCCCGTGGTGAGCCGGTCGACGTCCAGCAGATCGGTCACCGTCTCGGTCAGGCGGTGGGCCTGCACCTGGAGCCGGTCCAGCAGCTCGAGCTGCTGCTCGTCGCTGAGCTCGGCGTGGTGGCGGCGCAGCGTGTCCGCGACGCCGGCGACCACCGTCAACGGGGTCCGGAGCTCGTGCGAGGTGGCGCGCAGGAAGGCGAGCCGGATCTCGTCGCTGATCCGCAGCGCGGCCGCGGTGCGCTCGAGCTGCGCGGCGGTGTGGCGGAGCTCGTCCTCGATGCGGTGCTGGTCGGTCGTGTCGACGCACTGGGCCACGAAGTAGCGCGGCTGGTCCTGCTCGTCGCGTACGAGCGAGACGACGGTGTGGGTCCACACGAGCGAGCCGTCGGAGCGGTGATAGCGCTTGTCCAGCCCGTAGGAGCTGCGCTGGCCTGCGAGGAGCTCATCGAGCAGCACGCGCTCCCGGCTGAGGTCCTCGGGGTCGGTGAGGTCGGCGAAGGTGAGGTCGCCGAGCAGCTCCTCCTCGGGGTAGCCGAGGAGCTTGCACAGCGCCGGGTTCACCGCGACCCACGAGCCGTCCAGGCGGGAGATGGCCATGCCGATCGGCGCGTGCGTCATCGCCAGGGTGAAGCGTTCCTCGAGCTCGTGGAGGCGTGCGTGCAGATCCGCCCTCCGCTCGGATCGGTCGTCCAAATCACCCTCCACGTCGCGCGTGACGCTAGCAAGCGTCGTTCGAAGCAGGGCAGGTTCCCGGTCGGTGCCCGACCACGCGGTCCATCCGCCGTGGGCCGGCAGGGGCACAAGCCCCACCGAGAACGGGTCTCACGCCCGGCTTGGACCGGGGCCGTGCTGGCGATGCTCTCAAGGGTGCCCGGTACCAGGTGCCCTATCGGAGGCTGTGATGGAGCTGGGGTTCGGTCAGCGCTGGCTCGACCGACGCCTACGTGTGGCCCTGCTCGTGGTCGTCACCCTCGGGACGGTGCTCGCCCCCCTGCTCGGTAGCGCCCCGGCTCTGGCGCAGGACGCGGCGACCTCGCCGGTGGAGCAGCTCCCGGACGACCTGCGCGGTGCGGTGACCGAGGACGGGCGCGTCGAGCTGCTCTTCTTCGGTTCGCTGACCTGCCCGTACTGCCAGGAGATGGAGCTCTACCTCGACGATCTCGAGGAGCGGTACGCGCCCCCGCTGGACGTCGTCCGGCACGAGGTCTCCCAGGACACCGCGGCCCGGGACCGTTGGGCGGAGGAGCTGCTCAGCCGTGGCCAGGAGCCCTCCGGGGTGCCGACGACGCTGGTCGGTGACCGCATCTGGATCGGCTACAGCGAGGAGATCGGGCGCGAGATCACCCAGGTCGTCGATGGGCTCACCACGGTGGTTGCCGCCGAGCAGGAGCTCGACGACGATCTGGATGCTGCCCTGGGCCCGGGTGCGGATCTGGACGGCGACGAGGTGGACAGCAGCGTCGAGGTACCCCTGGTCGGCGAGGTCGAGCTCACCGGCCGTTCCGCGCTCGGGGTGACCGCCCTGATCGCCTTCGTCGACGGGTTCAACCCCTGCTCGCTGTGGGTGCTGGCGATCCTGCTCGCCATGGTGCTGAACGCGGGCGCTACCCGAGGGCGGGTGCTGGCGGTCGGGCTGACCTTCCTGACGGTGACCACGGCGATCTACGGGCTGTTCATCGTCGGGGTCTTCACGGTCGTGGACCTGCTCTCCTCGGTGACCGCGATCACCTGGATCGTCGGCGCGGTGGCCCTGTTCGTCGGGCTGGTCAACATCAAGGACTACTTCGCCTACAAGCAGGGGCTGTCCTTCACGATCCCGGACCGGTTCAAGCCCCGGCTGTACCGGGGCGGGCGGGCGGTCCGTGACCACGAGCGGCCGCTGCTGCCGATCCTCGGCACGACCGTGGTGCTGGCGGCCGGCGCGTCCATCATCGAGCTGCCCTGCACCATGGGCTTCCCCGTGGTGTGGACCGGCACGCTGCAATCGCTCGGGATCGAGCGCGGGGCGGAGTTCGCCGGCCTGCTCGGGCTGTACCTGCTCATCTACGTGCTGGACGAGCTGCTGCTCTTCGGTGTCGTGGTGGTCACCATGGAGGTCACCCGCGTCGAGGAGAAGCACGGCCGGGCGCTGAAGCTCGTCGGCGGCTCGCTGATGGTCGTGCTCGGGCTCGCGATGGTGTTCACCCCGACGCTGCTCGAGGACCTCACGGGCCTGCTCGCGCTCACCCTGGCCTCGGTCCTGCTCGTGCTCCTGCTCGCGCTGGTGCAGCGTGCGCGCAGCGGCGGCGCCGCGCCGGAGCCCGAGCGCACCCCGGCACGCTCGGGGAGCGCGACCTCGGGTCGCCAGGACCGCTCCGGTGTCGGCCGTGGCTCCGACGGTGCGGATCGCTCCGGCTGAGGCGGCCCGCCCCGCTGCCGTGCCGGCGGTGGCACGCTCGGCGGTAGCGCCGCATCAGGCCGGGGCGGCGCCGTGCTTGGCGCGCTTGGTGGCGCGGGCCCGGATCGCCGGGTCGAGCTCGACCTTGCGGAGCCGGACGGCGGAGGGCGTGACCTCCACCGCCTCGTCCTCGCGGATGAACTCCAGCGCCTGGTCGAGGGAGAGCAGCCGCGGCGGGGCGAGACGCACCAGCTCGTCCCCGGTGGCCGAACGCACGTTGGAGAGCTTCTTCTCCTTGGCCGGGTTGATGTCCATGTCCTCGCTGCGGGCGTTCTCGCCGACGATCATGCCGGCGTAGACCTCCGCGCCGGGCGCGATGAACAGCTGCCCGCGGTCCTGGAGGTTGAGCAGCGCGAACTGGGTGGCCTGGCCCTGCCGGTCCGCGACCAGCGAGCCGTTCGGGCGGGTCCGAAGCTCCCCCTGCCAGGGCTCGTAGCCGTCGAAGACGTGGTGCAGGATGCCGGTCCCACGGGTCTCGGTCAGGAACTCGGTCCGGAACCCGATCAGGCCCCGGGCCGGGACGCGGTACTCGAGCCGGACCCAGCCGGTGCCGTGGTTGACCATCTGCTGCATGCGGCCCTTGCGTAGCCCCAGCAGCTGGCTGACCACACCGACGTACTCCTCGGGCACGTCGATCGAGAGCGCCTCGAAGGGTTCGTGCACCTGCCCGTCGATCTCCTTGGTGACCACCCGCGGCTTGCCGACGGTCAGCTCGAAGCCCTCCCGCCGCATCGTCTCGACCAGGATCGCCAGCTGCAGCTCACCGCGGCCCTGGACCTCCCAGGTGTCGGGCCGCTCGGTCGGCAGCACCCGCAGCGAGACGTTGCCGACGAGCTCCTGCTCGAGCCGGGCCTGGATGAGCCGCGCGGTCAGCTGCGTGCCCTCACGGCCCGACAGGGGCGAGGTGTTCACCCCGAGCGTCATCCCGAGGCTCGGCTCGTCCACGGTCAGCCGCGGCAGCGGGCGGGGGTCATCGAGGTCCGCGAGGGTGTCGCCGATGGTCACCTCGTCGATGCCGGCGACGGCGATGAGGTCACCGGGACCGGCCTCGGTGGCGGCGACGCGCTCCAGCGCCTCGGTCAGGTACAGCTCGGAGAGCTTGACGCGCGCCACCTCCCCGCCCTCGCGGCACCAGGCGACGGTCTGGCCGCGGCGGACCGTGCCGTGCTGGATCCGGCACAGCGCCAGGCGGCCGAGGTAGGGGGAGGCGTCGAGGTTGGTGACCAGGGCCTGGAAGGGGTGGTCCGGGTCGTAGGTCGGTGCGGGGACGTGGTCGAGGATGGCGGCGAACAGCGGGGCGAGGTCGGCCCCGGGGTCCTCCGGGTCGAGCGTCGCGGTGCCCTCGCGGGCGTTGGTGTAGAGCACCGGCAGGTCGAGCTGGGCGTCGTCGGCCCCGAGGTCGATGAGCAGGTCGTAGGTCTCGTCGACCACCTCGGCGATACGTGCGTCCGGCCGGTCGATCTTGTTGACCACGAGCAGGATCGGCAGGCGCGCCTCCAGCGCCTTGCGGACCACGAACCGGGTCTGGGGGAGCGGGCCTTCGCTGGAATCGACGAGCAGCAGGGCGGCGTCCACCATCGCCAGCGCCCGCTCCACCTCGCCGCCGAAGTCGGCGTGGCCGGGCGTGTCGACGACGTTGAGGGTCACCGGCCCCTCGGTGCTGCCCTCCACAGCCGGCAGCACGACCGCGGTGTTCTTGGCCAGGATCGTGATGCCGCGCTCGCGCTCGAGGTCACCGGAGTCCATGACGCGCTCGGCGACGTCCTGGTTGGCTCGGAAGGCCCCCGACTGCCACAGCATCGCGTCCACGAGCGTGGTCTTGCCGTGGTCGACGTGGGCGATGATCGCGACGTTGCGCAGGTCGGAGCGGGAGGCCACAGCAGGATCCGGGGGGGACGGGCCCGCGGGCAGGCGGGCGGGTCGAGCGCGAGGGGCGCCGGGGATGCAGCTCAGGCGGTCGCGATGCGAGCGGCGGTCGGTGCCATGCGAGCGGCGGTCGTCGCCGAGCACGCCCGAGCGTACCCCTGGCTCGCCCCGCCTCTCAGGCCGCCCGGCCGGGTCAGGCGTCGGTGGGCTCCCCGGTCGGCGCGTCGGCGTCCGCTGCCGCATCAGCCTCGGCCAGCGCTGCCGCGACCCCGGCGGTCGTCAGCCGCGGGGAGATGGTGACGAGCAGCACGAGGTGGACGAGCACCGCGAGTGCGAAGGGGGCGCGCAGGGCGAGCAACCGGTCTCCGCTGCGCTCCACGAGCGCGACCAGGGCCCCGCCGAGCAGGGTCCCGACCGGCATCATCCCCCAGCCGAAGAAGCGGTAGACGCTGTTGACCCGGCCGAGCAGTGCGTCGGGGATCAGCCGTTGCCGCAGCGACACCGTCACCACGTTCCAGGCCACGGCCGTGAACCCGGACACCGAGGCGGCGACGCCGGCGACCGCCGCGGAGGAGGTGGTCGCGATGACCGCGAAGGCGACGGTCGGGACCAGCACCGCCAGCAGCAGCGAGGGCCCGTAGCCCAGCCGCGCGGTCACCGCCGGCGCGAGGACGCTGCCGAGCAGACCCCCGATGCTGCTGACCGTGAGCAGCACCCCGAACCCGAACCCGTCGAGACCGAGCACCTCCTGCGCGAACAGCACGAAGGTGGCGGCGGTCGCCGCGGCGATCCCGTTCAGGAGCCCGAGCGCGACGGCGAGGGTCCTCAGCAGACGGTGCTGCCACAGCCAGGCGAGCCCCTCGCGCACCTGGGTCCGCATCGGCGGCGGGGTGGCGGCCGGTGCCCGGGTGGTCCGGAAGCGACCCGGGATGCTCGCGATCAGCCCGGCGGAGATCGCGGCCGTCGCCGCGTCGATCGCGAAGGGCAGGGACAGCGCGACGCCCACGAGCGCCCCCGCCACCGGGCGGGCGAGCAGGTCGGCGATCACCATCTGGGCGCCCATGAGGTTGCCGTTGGCGCGCTCCAGACGCTCCCGCGGGACGACCGCGGGCAGCAGCGCCTGCGAGGTGTTGTCGAACAGCACCTCGCACATCCCGAGCCCGAAGGCGACGAGGTAGAGCAGGGGCAGGGTCGCGAGGTCGAGGAGCACCGCCACGGCCACGCCGGCGGCGAGCACGGCGCGGACGCTGTTGGCGGCGACCATCAGCCGGCGCCGGTCGAGCCGGTCGGAGAGCACGCCGGCCTGCAGGCTGAACACCAGCCAGGGCAGGCGCGTGGCGAGGGCCACGCCGGAGATCGCCAGCGGGTCCCGGGTGAGCAGGGATGCGAGCCACGGCAGCGCCAGCGAGACCAGGCCGTCGCCGAGGTTGGAGGTCGCGACCGCGCTCCACAGGCGCCAGTAGCGTCCATCCAGGGTGGGCGACGTCGGTGCTGGACCGCCTGGAGCCGGCTCGTGTGGCGTCATCGTCCGCTCCTGGCGGCCGACGGGACCGGTGGACGGTGCCGAACCGCCGGCGGGATGGTAGGACACGTGTCCATGGATCCCGGACCCCTCTTCGCGGCGCACCCCAACGTCATGCTGCTCGTCGATCCCGACAGCGGACGGATCCTCGCGGCCAACGAGGCGGCGGTGCGCTTCTACGGTTGGTCGGCGGAGGAACTGTGCGCCCGCACGATCCTGGACCTCAACCTCCTGCCGCCCGAGGAGGTCCGGCGCGAGGTGCGCTCCGCCGAGGAGCAGCAGCGGACCTACTTCGCCTTCCGCCACCGCACCGCCGGCGGCGAGGTGCGTGACGTCGAGGTCTACAGCGGACCGATCGTGCTCGATGGCACGCCGGTCCTGGTCTCCACCGTGCACGACGCCACCGAGCGGCACCAGGCGGTGGCGCGCCTGCGGGAGAGCGAGAGCTTCTCCCGGGCGATCCTGGCCTCCGCGCCCGTGGGCATCGCCGTCGCCGACCTCGACGGTCGTCTCGTCCGGGTCAACCACGCCATGTCCGAGCTGACCGGCTACCCCGAGGTGGAGCTCATCGGCATGCACCGCTCCGTGCTGACCCACCCGGAGGACCAGGCCCGCAGCGACGCTGCGGACGTGCGGCTGCTCACCGGCGGCGCCGAGCAGTACCGGGTCGAGAAGCGGTACCGGCGCCGGGACGGGACGACCGCGCACGTGGACGTCTCCAGCACCCTCGTGCGAGCCGAGGATGGCACCCCTCTCTTCCAGGTGGGCGTGATCCTGGACCGTACCGCCGAGCACCTGGCCCGAGCGGAGGCGGTGCGCGCGGCCGAGCGGTTGCAGCTGACGATGGCGAGCGTGACCGACGCCATCTTCATCGTCGACCGCGACTGGACCGTCACCTTCGTCAACCGCCGTTTCGGGGAGGCGCTCGGGGTGCGGGCCGAGGAGGTCGTCGGCCGGTCGCTGTGGGAGAGCTTCCCACACGATGTCGGGGGCGGTTTCCACCGGGCCTACGAGCAGGCCCTGGCCGATCGCCAGCCGCGGACGGTCGTGGAGCGGGCCTACGACTCGCAGCGGTGGTTCGAGGCCCGGGCCTACCCGAGCGATGACGCGCTGGTCGTCTACCTCAGCGACGTGACCGACCGCGTCCGCTACCAGGAGCGCCTCCAGGAGATCGCGGTCGTGGAGCGCGCCAACGCCCAACGGCTCGCGGAGCTGGACTCGGTCAAGAACGCCTTCCTGTCCGCGGTCTCGCACGAGCTTCGCACGCCGCTGACCGTGATCCGGGGGATGGCCGAGACCCTGGTGCGTCTGCGCGACGACCTCGGTGCCGCCGACCGCGAGCGCATCGAGGCGGCGGTGCTCGACCAGAGCGCTCGGCTCGCGGAGCTCCTCGACGAGCTGCTGGACGTCGACCGCCTCGCCCGTGGGACCCTGACCGCCGAGCGGCAGGACATCGACGTCGCCGCGCTGGTCCGCGAGGTCGTCGCCGCGTCCTCGGTGGCGCAGCGGGCGGAGCTCGAGGTTCCCGGTGAGCTCGTGGGCACGGTGGATCCGGTCCAGATCTCCCACCTGCTCGCCAACCTGCTGAGCAACGCCGGCAAGTACGCACCAAAGGGGCCGGTGCAGGTGCGGCTGTACCCGCAGGGCGCCCAGCGGCTCCGGCTCGAGGTGGAGGACCAGGGTCCGGGGATCGCCAGCGAGGACCGCGAGCGGGTCTTCGAGCCCTTCCGCCGGCTCGATGACGACCACCCGCAACCGGGCACCGGTGTGGGGCTGGCGCTGGTGGCCGAGTTCGCCCGGCTGCACGGCGGTCGCGCCTGGATCGCCGACGGCAGCGGGACGCGCGTGGTGGTCGAGCTCGCCACCGGGGCCGACCCCGACCGGTTGAGCGCCACCGGCTGAGCGGCCGGGTCCGTGGCC
>JBKHEJ010000028.1:0-18572 GCA_046540855.1 Nitriliruptoraceae bacterium | reverse complement strand
GGCAGCACGACGACCCCTACCGCTACGTCGAGGTCCGTGGCGGGCTCATCGAGACGATCCGGGGCCCGCAGGCTCGCGCGCACATCGACACGTGCGCGCAGCGCTACCTCGGACGCGACTACGACGAGGCGCGGATCCGAAGCGAACGGGTGCTGCTGCGCGTCCGCCCCCGCGCGAGCGGCTGAGCACCGCCGCTGCTTGCCCAGCGGTGCGCGTCGTGCGGCTGGAGGAGCCCGCCTGTAAGCCGGATCCTGTGCCCGCGGGCCGTGTCCGGACCGCGGGTGGCGACCATCTCTCTGGGACGCCGGTCACCCGACGCCTCATGCGGCCTACCCGGGACCATCCGACGGGCCGCCGAGGTCCCTGCGTGGCCTTGCTCCGGGTGGGGCATGCCTAGCCACGACGGTCACCCGCCGTGCTGGTGAGCTCTTACCTCACCGTTTCACCCTCACCGCCGGACATCGCCCGGCGGCGGTCTGCTCTCTGTTGCGCTTTCCGCGTGTCACCACGCCTGGGCGTTACCCAGCACCCTGCCCTGTGGAGTCCGGACTTTCCTCACCGGCATCGGGTCGCCCCGGTGCCAGCGCGGCCGCCCGGCGGACTCCCCCAGCACGGACGAGGGTACGTCAGGACGCACGCGACGTCTCTGCCGCGTCCGCGCGGCTGGTCGCGGCCGGGACGAACACCACGGTCAAGCGCGCCTCCACCACCGGCTCGCCCTCCGCAGCGTGGGCGTGGACCACCACCTCGGCGCGTGGCTTCTGGCCGGCATCGAGCGCCGCCAGGGCCGGCGCGACCACCTCCGGGCCGACCTCGGCTCGGGCCGTGAGGCGGCCCCGCCCCGGGGCCAGGTACCGCGCGGTCAGCTCGCCGACGACGGGCACGTACCCGCGCTCGAGCAGGACGGTGAGCCGGCTGGTGGCGGCCAGCGCCGCGGCGAGCTCGACCGGGGCGAGCTCGGCGACGGCGTGGATCCCGCCGAGGTGGTTGCTGAGCTCGCCACTCTCGTCCAGCACGCACACCGCGCGTCCGGGGGTGAGCTCGTGGACGCGCACACCGAGGTAGCGGTTGAACGCGAGCCCGTCCCCGAGCGCTCGCAGCCCCTCGAGGAGCACCGGATCGGCCGCCTCCTCGGTCTCGACCGTGGTGTCCTGCCCGAACGACATGGCCTCTCCGATGGACCTCGACGACCTCTCCCCGGGGCCGGACCCTAGACGAGGAGCGCACCACGACCGCCAACGCTGCGCAGGGTTCGCCGGGCGGCCGCGCTGGCTGGCCGTGGGCACGCCGGCTGTGGCAGGCTGCCGCCATGCAGCCCGCCCCCGCTCCCGCGCTGGCCTGGATGGACGGCGACGTCGTCCCCCTGGCCGAGGCCACCCTGCCGCTCGCCGACGACGGCGTGCTGCGGGGTGACGCGGTGTTCGAGGCGATGCTGGTCCGGCAGGGCCGCACGCACGCCCGCCGGCGGCACCTCGATCGCTTGCAGCGATCGGCTGCTGCACTCGACCTGACCCTGGACACCTCCCGGGTGCTGACCTGCCTGGCCGACCTGCTCACGGCCTACGGCGCGCAGGACGGGTCGGTGCGGGTGATCGTGACCCGGGGCGGGACGATCCGGGGCCTGATCGGCCCGGTCGCCTGGCCGCCGAGCCTCACCCTCGGCGTGGTCGAGATGCCCTGGCGCACCGCGCTGTCCGGCGTGAAGACCCTGTCCTACGCCGCCAACCAGTGGGCGGTCCGGCAGGCCCGTGCTCGGGGCGCCGACGACGCCCTGGTGGTCGACGCGGACCAGGTCCTGGAGCTGCCGACCGGTGCGCTGATCCTGGTCCGCGACGGACGCTGCACCACCCCCGACCCCGACCGGCTGCCGATCCTGGACTCGGTCACCGTCCACGTGCTGCGGGAGGTGGTCGAGGTCGCCCCGGCCCGGCCGACCCTGGCGGAGATCGTCCACGCGGACGAGCTGTTCGTGGTCTCCGCGACCCGACCGGGCCTGCCGGTGCACCGGGTGCTGCTGCCGGGTGAGGCGAGCCGTGACCTCGCCGTACCGGGCCCGGTCACGGCCGCCGTGCAGGAGCGGCTCCAGGCCCACATCAGCGCGACCCTCGACGCGCCGATCCGGGTGGCCGGGGACACGTGACCGGCTCCACCCCCGGGCGACCTGCGCCGAGGTCTGTAGTCTCGGGAACCGACGAGGAGCACCCCGTGCCGCTGCCCGACCGCCCGCTCGTGATCGTCGCGAACCGCCTGCCCGTCTCCCGCGGCGAGGATGGCTGGCACCCGTCCTCCGGCGGCCTCGTGACCGCGCTGCGACCCGTGATCGAGCAGGTCGGCGGCGCCTGGATCGGGTGGGACGACGACCCGGAGGGGGTGCCGCGCCGGGTCGAGGGCCTCAACTGCGACCTGCACCCGGTCACCCTCAGCGACGAGCAGGTGCAGGGGTACTACCACGGCTTCGCGAACCGGACCCTGTGGCCGCTGTTCCACGACCTGGTGGTCGAACCGGTCATCGACCGCGCCTGGTGGCGCACCTACGAGGAGGTGAACCGGATCGTCGCCCGAGCGGTCGCCGAGGTGGTCGCCGACGCCGAGGTTCCGCCGCTCGTGTGGGTCCAGGACTACCACCTGATGCTGCAACCGGAGCTGGTCCGCGCGGCCTCGCCGGACTCGCCGATCGGGTTCTTCCTGCACACCCCGTTCCCGCCCCCGGAGCTGTTCGCCCGGCTGCCGTGGCGTGACCACATCCTGCACGGGCTGCTGGCCGCGGACGCGATCGGGTTCCACACCCGGGTGTACCGCGACAACTTCATCCGCTCCGTCCAGCAGCTCTACCCGGGGGTGACCGCCCTCGGGGACACGCTCGTGCTCCCCGACGGCCGGCAGGTCAAGGTCGTGGCCCACCCGATCTCGATCGACGTCGAGGAGTTCGCCGCCCTGGCCACCGCCGAGGAGACCGAGCGTGAGCTCGCCGACCTGCGGACGCAGTTCGCCGGCCGGCGGGTGCTGCTCGGGGTGGACCGGCTGGACTACACCAAGGGCATCCGGCACCGCCTGCAGTCGATCGAGCTGCTGCTCGAGCGCCGGCCCGACCTGGTGGGCAGCTTCACCTTCGTGCAGATCGCCGTCCCGTCCCGCGACGACGTCGAGGAGTACCAGCGCCTGCGGACCTCGGTCGAGACCGAGGTGGGGCGCATCAACGGACGCTTCACCGAGCCCGGCAAGGACGTCCCGGTCCACTACCTCTACCGAGGTGTCCCGAGATCCGCGCTGGCGGCCTACTACCGGCTCGCCGACGTGATGTGCGTGACGCCGTTGAAGGACGGCATGAACCTGGTCGCCAAGGAGTTCGTCACGGTCCAGGCCGCCACCGACGGTGTGGGCGCGCTGCTGCTCAGCGAGTTCTGCGGCACCGCGATGGAGTTCGACGACGACGCCGTGCGCACCAACCCCTTCGACGTCGAGGGCCAGAGCTACCTCATGGAGTGGGCGCTGGAGCTCGACCATGACGACCGCCGCGGCCGGCTGGCACGCATGGCCGAGGTGGTGCGGGAGGGCGACGTGTACCGCTGGGTCGAGGCGGAGCTCGGCCAGATCGCCTCCGGGGTCACCGGCCCGTGAGCCAGGCCCCCTCGCCGGACCGCGCCGACCCCGACCAGCTCGCTCGTGATCTGCAGCCCGTGGCGGCCTGGCTCGTCGTGCTCGACTTCGACGGCACCCTCGCACCGATCGTCGACCACCCGGACCTGGCCCAACCAGCCCCGGGTGCGCTCGACGCGATCGCGGCGCTGATGGCGCGGACCCCGGTCGCGGTGGTGTCGGGCCGGCCGATCGCGGACGTCCGGCGCCGCCTCAAGGACCTCCCCCTCAGCTACGCCGGTGGTCACGGGACCGAGCTGGAGCTCTCGGACGGCACCGCCGCGCCCCTCATCGACCCCGGCACCGTGCTCGCCACCCTCGACGCCGTCGAGGCGGAGCTCGAGGCGCTGGTCGGCAGCGAGCCGGGCTGGCTGCTCGAACGCAAGCAGGCCTCCCTGGCGGTCCACCACCGGCTGGCGACCCCGGAGGACGTCAGCGCGCTCCTGCCCCGGGTCGAGGCGCTGCTCGAACGGCGCCGGACCGACCCTCCCGGGTTCGAGGTGCTGCACGGCAAGGCGGTCGCCGAGCTGCGCCCCACCGGTGCGGACAAGGGCGCTGCGCTGCGCCGCATCCACGCGGCCACACCGACGCTGCGGCCGTTGATGGTCGGTGACGACGTGACCGACGAGGACGCCTTCGTGGTCGCGCGGGAGCTCGGCGGACAGGGCATCCTGGTGAGCGAGGGGCCGCGCCCCTCAGCCGCCGACCTGCGGCTCAACGACCCTGCCGAGGTCGTCCGCTTCCTCGCCGCCCTGCTCGGCCGACCGACCGGCTGAAGGAGCTGCCGTCCGTGTCCCGCCCAACCCTGTCCTCCCGTACCCGGGAGCTGCTCCTCAGCGTCGCCTCGCCGCTGGATCGCCGTCCGGTTCGGTTCGTCGTGCTCGGGACGCTGCTCGTGCTGGTCGTCACGCTCCACCTCGCCCTGCGCGATGCGACGATGGCGTGGGCGAGCGCACCGCTCGTGGTCGTCGCGGGGCTCGCCGGAGGGCGCCGTTCCCCGCTCGTGATCAGCGTGCTGGCTGCGGTCAGCCACCTCGGCGTGGACCTGTGGCTGGGGATCGGGACCGCGCAGCTGCCGGGCGTGCTGGTCCGTAGCCTGGTCCTGCCGGGCCTGGCCGCGGTCGGGATGGCCGTGCAGCTCACCGAGCGGCAGCGTGGCACCGCGATGCGGCGTGCCGTCGTCGAGGACCCGATCACCGGCCTGCTCAACGTCCGGGCCTTCTACGCCGAGCTCGCGCAGCTGCGCGCCGCCGGGCAGCCCTTCACGATCCTGGTCGCCGACATCCGGGGGATGCGGGCGCTCAACGAGCGCTACGGGCACCCCACCGGCACCGAGGCGATGCGGGCGCTCGCGCACGTCCTGCGGCGCGAGGCGGGCACCGACGTGCTGGCCTCCCGGCTCGGCAGCGACGAGATGGCCGTCGCCCTGATCGGTGACGAGCAGCGCCGCGGCCGCGCGGTGGTGGACGGGATCATCAACCGCCTGCACGACGAGCAGGTCGTCCTGCCCGACGGCGAGCGTTTCGAGGTGCACGCGGCCTACGGGCTCGCCCGCTACCCCGACGACGGCGAGGACGAGGTCGCGGTGCTGCGTGCGGCCGACCGGGCGAAGGAGCAGGCGAAGGTGGCGGGGCTCGACAAGGTCCGCTCCGCCGACGGCGAGGTGTCCTGACCGCCCTCGGGCCGCGACCGGTCCTCGCTGCCTCATCGCACGCTCAGCCGGCGCCGGCCTCGGCGCCGTCGGCGGGGAGGGCCACCTCACCCGAGGGACCGTCGGCGCCGGTGCGCAGGGCCAGCGCCACGTCGTCCCGGAGCCGCCCGGAGCCGGCGAGGCCGGGGCTGCGCCACCGCCGCCGCTCACCGGTGGTGGTCGCCTCGACGAGCCAGGGCCCGATGCCGAGGTAGCCGAGGGGACCGGGCCGTTCGGGCCGGCGCCGCACCTCCCACACCCGCCCGTCGGGGCCGTGCACGCGTGTCACGCCGGCACCACCAGCAACCGGCGGCACTGCGGGCAGGTGGTCAGCGGCGGACCGGCGAGCAGCTCCCCCACGTCGGCCCGGGACATGGTCAACCGGCAGGCGGTGCAGGCGTTGTCGACGAGCTTGCCGACCCCGGTCCCACCGGCGCGCTCGGCTGCCGCCTCGTACCGAGCGAGCAGGTCGTCGGGCAGCTGAGCGGCGCGGCGCGCCCGGTCGGCCTCGAGCTCGCCGAGCTCGGCGAGCAGGTGCTTCGCCGCCTCGTCGCGCTCCTGCTCGAGCTCCGTCGCGCGCGAGCGGACCTGCTCACCGGCGGCAGCGAGATCGGCGGCCCGCGCCGCGAGTCCCTCGACCTGCTCGAGCACCTCGAGCAGGAGCTCCTCGTGCTCGTCGATGCGGCGCAGGGTCGTCTCGATCTCCGCCTCGACGGCCTTCATCTCCCGTGCGTTGCCGACGGTGCCGTCGTACAGGCGGGCGCGCTCGGCGTCCCGGCGTTCGGTCAGGACCTCGACCTCGCGCTCGAGCTGTCGCTGCCGGGCCGTGGCCCGCTCGAGCTCGAGCCGTACGTCGTCGTGTTCACGTTCCAGCGTGCCGACGCGGGCGAGCGCCTCCTCGAGCAGCTGCTGCTCGGGGAGCTCCTCGAGCTGGTGACGGGTCTTCCGCACCCGATGATCGGTGGCCTGGAGCTCGAGCAGGAGCTCGAGCTCCTCGCTCGTCGGGTCGGCCACGCTCACCTCCAGGGGACGGTCGGGACCTCGGACGCTACCACCGGCGCCCGGAGTCCTTCGGCCCGAGCCGACCGCTCGAGCCGCTCGCGGAAGGCCGGCATGGCCG
Source organism: Nitriliruptoraceae bacterium (assembly GCA_046540855.1). Lineage (GTDB taxonomy): Bacteria > Actinomycetota > Nitriliruptoria > Nitriliruptorales > Nitriliruptoraceae > T1Sed10-7. The sequence continues at coordinate 12,126 of JBKHEJ010000028.1, read as the reverse complement.
CCATCTCGGTGGCGTGGTGACCGGCATCGATGAGGGCGAACCCCATCGTCAGGGCGTCGAGGGTGACGTGGTGGCGCAGATCGCCGGTGACGTAGACGTCCGCACCGCTCGCGCGGGCGGCCTCGAGCAGCGAGTCGCCCGCACCGCCCACGACCGCGACCCGACGGATCGGGCGGTCGGGTTCGCCCGCGTAGCGCAGGTGCGGGGCCGGGAGCCCGACGCGGATGCGCTCGGCGACCGCCGCGAGGGTCGAGGCCTGCGGCAGCGTCCCGACCCGGCCGAACCCCAGCGGCGCGCCGTCGAGCAGCGGCACGAGGTCGAAGGCCACCTCGTCGTAGGGGTGGGCGGCCCGCAGCGCGGTGACCACGGCACCGGCACGGGCACGGGGCAGCTCCACCTCCAGGCGCTGCTCCTCCTCCTCGGCGTCCTCGCCGATGCCGGGGCCGGAGTAGGGGTCGCTGCCGGGCAGGGCTCGGAAGGTGCCGGTCCCGGTCACACGGAACGAGCACCGCTCGTAGGTGCCGATGCGGCCAGCCCCGGCCGCGCTGACCGCGTCCAGCACCGCGCCGACGGCCTCGGGGGGGACGAAGGTGACGAGCTTCAGCCGGGCTCCTTCACGCAGCTCCACGGTGAGCGGGGCCACCTCCTCGAGCCCGAGGGCGACCACCACCGGGTGGTTCGTGTCGGCCCCGTCGTCGGTGACGTCGAGGTTGGTGTGCGCGGCCGCGACCGCGACCCGCCGCGTCGCCGCCTCCAGCGCCAGGCGCCCGGAGGCGGTACCGGGGGTCAGCCGCGCCAGGGGCCGGAAGAGCACCGGGTGGTGGGCGATGACGAAGGTGTCCGGCACCGTCGCCGCCTCGGCCAGGACCGCCGGGGTGACGTCCAGGGTCACGAGCACCCGGGCCACGGGCCAGGCCGGGTCACCGACCTGCAGGCCCGGGTTGTCCCAGTCGGCCGCCTGCGCCGGGGGGTAGCGGGTGTGCAGGACCTCGAGCCAGGATCCGACCGTGTCCACCGGAGCACCTCCACCTCGATCATCGAGCCGTCCGCTCCGAGCGTAGGCAGCACGGCGGTAGGCTCGCGCCCGTCTGGCGTCCACGTCGGAGCCGAACGGGCAGGTAGCTCAGCTGGCCAGAGCGCCGCGTTTACACCGCGGAGGTCGGGGGTTCGAGCCCCTCCCTGCCCACCACCGACGTGCCGGAGACGCCCGTGTCCACCCTGCCCGCTCCCCTGACCCGCGCGGTCGACGCGGCCCTCGAGGCCACCGTCGTCCTCTCCTTCTCGAGGATCGGCCACGCGGTCCGCTCGCGTCTGGACGACTGGACGCCGCTGACCGACCTCCAGGGCGACGGCCGGCGCGCGATCGTGACCGGAGCCAACTCCGGGCTGGGGTACGCCACCGCCCGGGCGCTGCTGCTGAGCGGTGCCCGCGTGCTCGTCACCGTTCGCTCCGAGGAGAAGGCCGAGCGGACGCGGGCACGGTTGCGGGCCGACCTCGGCCGCGATCTGGACGACACCCTGGAGACCGACCTGCTCGACCTCGGCGACCTCGGCTCGGTGCGGGCGTTCGCGCAGCGACGCGAGGCCGAGGACGCACCGATCGACGTGCTGGTGCACAACGCCGGGGCGCTGTTCGACGCGAAGGCGCTCACCGTCGATGGTCTGGAGCGGACCTACCAGGTGCACGTCGTGGCGCCGTTCCTGCTCACCTCGCTGCTGCTGCCCAGCCTCGCGGCGGCGGCCCCGAGCCGCGTCGTCACCGTCACCTCCGGCGGCATGTACGCCGAGAAGCTGGTGACCGCCCGCGTGGACTCGCCCGGCGAGTACCGCGGCACCGTGGCCTACGCCCGTGCCAAGCGCGCCCAGGTCACCCTGACCCGCGAGTGGCAGCGCCGCTTCGGTGCCACCGGTGTGGGCTTCCACGTGGTGCACCCCGGCTGGGCCCTGACCCCCGGGGTGGAGTCCTCGCTCCCGGGCTTCCGCAAGCTCACCGGGCCGATCCTGCGCGACGTCGACGAGGGGGCGGACACCATCGTCTACCTCGCCCTGGCCGCGGACCTGCCCGAGGCTGGCCGTCTCTGGCACGACCGGCGGCCGCGCGGCGAGCACAAGGTGCCCTGGACCCTGCCGGAGCGCGGCGAGGCGGGCGAGCTGTGGGCGCGCGTGTGCCGCGATGCCGGTGTCGAGCCGACGGTGCCGGCGACCGGCGGCTGAGCCGGGACCGAGGCCGGGCCGAGGGGCCGGCACCTGATCCGGCCGCGCCGGTGGAGCCGAACCCGCCCTGAACCCCTCCTACGTCCCCCCCGTCGAAGCGAGCCCGGCATGTCCGACTCCCCCGTCCACCTCGTCATCGGGGCCACCGGCGCCACCGGTAGCGCCACGGCCCGGCGGCTCGCCGCCAGCGGCGCCACGCTCGCGCTCGCCGGCCGTGACGGGGCGGCTGTGGGATCGCTCGCTGAGGAGGTCGGGGCCAGCGCGCACACCGTCGACGCCCGCGACATCAGCGCGGTCGGCGACCTCGTCAGCGAGGTCCTCGACCGCCACGGCCGGCTCGACGGGGTCGCGAACCTCGCCGGCTCGGTGCTGCTCAAGCCCGCCCACCTGACCACGCCCGAGGAGTTCCACGAGACCATCGCCCTCAACCTCACCTCCGCCTTCGCGGTGGTACGTGCGGCGGCGCCGGTGATGCGCGATGGGGGCGGCTCGATCGTGCTGGCGAGCTCCGCGGCGGCGCAGACCGGTATCGCCAACCACGAGGCCATCGCCGCCGCCAAGGGCGGGATCATCGCGCTGGCGCGCTCCGCGGCGGCGACCTACGGCGCGAAGGGCGTGCGCGTCAACGCCGTCGCACCGGGGCTGGTCGCGTCGAAGATGACCGAACGGCTGGTCGCCAACGAGAGCCAGGCCGAGGCGAGCCGCAAGATGCACGTGCTGGGTCGGCTCGGCACCGGTGAGGACATCGCCAGCGCGGTGGTGTTCCTGCTCGATCCGGCCAACGACTGGGTCACCGGGCAGGTGCTGGGTGTCGATGGCGGGCTCGGGCAGGTCCGCACCCGCGGCTGAACCGGGCTCGGCTCAGCTGCCGACCAGCGCCATCGGGATGTGGGCGACACGCCGACCGGCGGCACGCAGGGCCGCGAGGTCGCCCGCGGCCTGGGCGCGCTTCAACCGCGAGAACCCGTAGGGCCGGCCAGGGATCCCCGCATCCTCGGGGTCGTCTCCGACCATGAGCAGGAAGGCCGCCCGGTCGCTCCCACCCTTGTGCAACTGCCCGGTGGAGTGCAGGTAGCGCGGCCCGATGCCGACCGTGACCGGCACGCCCAACCTGCCGCGCAGCTGCTCAGCCCACGCGCGCACACGCGCCTCGTCCTCGCCTCCAGGGGTGACGAAGGCGAGCAGACCCAGGAAGTCGCCCGCCGTCACGGACGCCAGGACCTCGTCCGGCGTGGTGGTCGGCGGCAGGTCCTCGCCCGAGTCCAGCACACGAGCCGTGGCGGTCTTCGCCGCCTGCACGTCGGGCTGGTCGAAGGGGTTCATGTCGACCAGCGCGCCCACGACGGCCGTGGCGAACTCCCACCGGATCACCTCGGCGCTCAGTTGGGAGGGGCCGTTCCAGGGCAGCTGGACGACGGGGATCCGCGCCGCGAGCAGGTCGGCGATCTCCAGGTGCTCCCCCATCGCGACGACCAGCCGGTCCTCCCCGAAGTGGGCGTTGGCCGGGGTCTCCCCCAGCACCGGCACGATGCCGACCCCGTGCTTGCCGATCGACTCGGCCACCAGCTGCTCGATCCACACCTCGAAGCTGGCGGCGTCGTCGGGGAGGAGCAGGGTCAGCTTGTCCCGGCCGGTGCGCACACCGGCGGCCAGCACGGCACCGAGCACGGCCGGCGCGTTGACGCTGGCGTCGGTGCTGCGTGCGACCTCGAGCATCTCCAGCGCACCCTGCACGTGCTCGACGACGTCCAGGCCGAGCAGGGTCGCCGGCAGCAGTCCGAAGGGCGTCAGGGCGGAGAAGCGGCCCCCGACGTCCGGCTGTCCGAGGGCCGGGCCGCGGTAGCCGCGCTCCTCGGCGCGCTCGGCGAGGCCGCTGCCGGGGTCGGTGATGGGCAGGACGAAGCGCGCCGCGTCGTCCCCGTGGACCTCGCGCAGACGTGCCTCGAACCGGTCGAGGTGGCTGAGGGTCTCCAGCGTGCCGCCGGACTTCGAGGCCGGCACGACCAGGGTGGTCTCCCAGGGGACCGCACGTTCGACGGCGAGGACGGCACCGGGGTCGGTCGAGTCCAGCACGTGCAGGCGCAACCCGTCCGGCTGGGGCCCGAAGGTGTCCCTGAGCACCGACGGGTACAGCGACGAGCCGCCCATCCCGACCAGCACGACGTCGGTGATGCCGTCAGCGCGCACCCCTGCGGCGAGCTCAGCCAGGTGCTCCGCCTCGTCGAGCGCACGCTGCGGGGCATCCAACCACCCGAGCCGGTCCGCCAGCTCGGTCGGGTCGTCCGACCACCAGGTGTGATCACGGTCCCAGATGCGAGGGACGCCCGCGAGCGCTTCCTGGGTGGCGGTGGCGACGGCGTCGGTGAGGGGGCCGAGGGTCACGGCAGCTCCGAGGTATCGGGAGGTGGCGGTCGAAGGGACATCGGGAGCCTAGACGGGCCACCGCTAGCCTGACCGTCCAGGCCACCGACGAACAGGCACGCCAGTGAGCGACACGCCGAACCCCGACCCGACCCCGCAGCAGCCCACGAACAAGCAGGTCCAGATCGTCGTCCCCGACGACCACAAGCACGGCGAGTACGCCAACTTCCTGGTCGTCTCCCACTCCCCGCACGAGTTCACCCTGGACTTCTGTCAGCTCCAGCCCTCCCAGGAGGCCGGCAAGGTGAACGCCGAGGTGGTCTCACGGGTGCGCATCGCGCCGACCATGGTCGGTCGGGTCCTCAACGCGCTCAACACGAACCTCGCCAACTACGAGGACCGCTTCGGCCAGGTCAAGGCGCTCGGGTGAGCCTGGCCGCCACCACCCTGCCCGAGGGCCTGCGACCCGGCGGGCGCTTCGAGGAGTGGGAGCCGGCACCCTGCCGCTACCTCGTCTGCGACGTCGACGGCACCCTGGTCGGCCCGGAGCCCGGTCCGACCCGCCCGGTGGTGGACGCCATCGCCCGCGCCGAGGCCGCCGGGGTACGCGTCGGGTACGCCACCGGTCGGATGCGCGACGGCGTCGGCGCGCTCCACAGGACCCTCGAGGCGAGCGGACCGCACGTCTTCCACAACGGCGCCGAGGTCCGCGCCGATGGCGGGACGATCGCGGTGTGGTCCCTCACGCACGAGCAGGTCGACCACCTGCTGGCGATCGCCGGCGCGCACGAGGACGTCTACCTCGAGGTCTACAGCACCTCCGGCTACCGGGTGTCCTCCTTCGACGAGCGCGCGCGACCCCACTGGGAGCTGCTCGGGGTGGAGCCGATCGGGGTCCTCACCGCTGCTGCGGACCTGCCCGCCGGCCCCGTACCGAAGGCGACCTTCACGACCTTCTCCGCCGCCGCGCAGGAGTGGCTCGAGGCGCAGCTGGCCCCCCTCGACGCGGAGCTCGGCGTCGCCGGCTCCCCGCTGACACCCGGGCTGGTGTTCACCAACGTCAACCAGCCGGGTGCGACCAAGGGCGCGGCGCTCGCCGCGGCGGCCGCCCACCTCCAGGTCCCCCTCGCCGAGGTGGCCGCGGTCGGTGACGCCGGCAACGACCGTTCCATGCTCGCGGTCGCCGGCACCGCCATCGCGATGGGGCAGGCCGAACCTGAGATCGTCGAGGTGGCGCACCTGGTCACCGCCGACGTGGACGCCGACGGGCTGGCGGTCGCGATCGACGCGCTGCTCGTCCTGGACCCGGCTGGCCAGCAGCCGGCCTGAGGGCCCATCCCGCTACCGCGACGTGCGTGGGTGCTGCGCCGGCCGCGTCAGCTCCGGCCCGGTACCTGGTAGTTCGGGGCCTCGTGGATGACCTCGAGGTCGTGGACGTGGGACTCGGCGGCGCCAGCGGCGGTCTGCCGCACGAAGCGGGCGCGCGCCGCGAGCTCCGGCAGGGTGGCCGCGCCGAGGTAGCCCATCCCGGAGCGGATCCCGCCGGCCAGCTGCCCGGTCACCTCGCCGACGGTGCCGCGGTAGGGCAGGAGGCCGGACACCCCCTCGGGCACGAGCTTGGAGGGCTGGCTGGCCTCCGCGGCGCTGCCACCGCTGCGCTCGGCCTGGAAGTAGCGGTCAGCCGAGCCGGCCCGCATCGCGTCGATCGAGCCCATGCCGCGGTACTCCTTGTAGCGGCGCCCCCCGACCAGCACGAGCTCCCCCGGGGACTCGTCGGTGCCGGCCAGGAGGTTCCCGACCATGACCGCGGTGGCTCCCGCGGCGAGCGCCTTGACGACGTCACCGGAGTAGCGCACCCCGCCGTCGGCGATCGTGCTCACCCCGATCGCCGCCGCGGCCTCGGCGCACTCCAGGACCGCGCTGAACTGCGGCACCCCGACACCGGTGACCACGCGGGTGGTGCAGATCGAGCCGGGTCCGACCCCGACCTTGACGACGTCCGCGCCGTGGTCCGCGCACGCCCGGACCCCGTCGGCCGTGGCGACGTTGCCGACCATGAGGGCGACCTCGGGGTGGCGGTCCTTGAGGCTCGCGGCGAAGTCGAGGATCCCGGCGGAGTGACCGTGTGCCGAGTCCACCGCCAGCAGGTCGACGCCGGCGGCCACCAGCGCCTCGGCCCGTTCCTCGCCGTCCGGCCCGACCCCGACGGCCGCAGCGCACAGCAGTCGACCGCGGTCGTCCTTGGCTGCTGCCGGGTACTTGCGCACCTTCTCGATGTCCTTGAAGGTGAACATGCCCGTCAGTCGCCCATCGGCCGGGTCGACGATCGGCAGCTTCTCCACCCGCGCCTCCTGCATGAGGTCACGGGCCTGGTCCAAGGTGGTGCCGGGCACCGCGGTCACGAGCCGATCGCGGGTCATGTGCTCGCTGACGGGGGTCCCGGGCTCGGCGCCGAGCCTGAGGTCCCGGTTCGTCACGATGCCGACCAGCCGGCCGTCGCCGTCCACCACGGGGAACCCGGAGACCCGGTAGCGCCGCATCAGCTCGAAGGCGGTGTCGACGGGGTCCTCGGCGCGTAGGGTGACGGGATCGACGATGAAGCCCGACTCGGATCGCTTCACCGACTCGACCATGGCCGCCTGGGAGGCCACGGTGACGTTCTTGTGCACCACGCCGAGCCCGCCTTGCCGCGCGAGCGCGATCGCCATGTCCGCCTCGGTCACCTTGTCCATCGCCGCCGACAGCACCGGAAGGTTGAGGCGGATGCGGGGGTGCAGTACGACCGAGAGGTCCACCTCGCGCGGGAGCACCGCGGAGGCCTGGGGCAGGAGCAGCACGTCGTCGTAGCTGAACGCTTCGGTGATCTCGGGCACGGGCGCGGTCCTCGTCGCGATCGGTGACGGCACCGTAGCCGCCGTGCTGCGGCCGACCCACCCACCGCCCCTGCCGTCCCACCCACCGCCCCGGCCGTCCCACCCACCGCCCCGGCCGACCCGGCGGCCGGTCGGGCGACGAACGTCGGCGATGCGCACACCGAGGTGGTCCCCCTGGCTGGCAGCCGTCGTGCTGCTGCTGTCCGCGTGCGCCGCTCCGCTCGGGCTGGGCGGCTCGGCAGCCCGCGCGCACGCCAGCGTGACCCTGGACGGCACCCGGGTCGCGCTCGAACCGACGTCCTGCGCGCTGGTCGGCGGCCGGCTCCTGGAACAGCTCCCGCCGGGCGGCACCGAGACCACCTTGACAGCGACGGGGAGGCTCGAGGATGGTCAGGAGGTGACCGTCACGGTCCGGCGAGGCACCGACGAGGCCCCGCCCGAGGTCTTCGAGCTGCTGGAGGTCACCCTCGGCTCGGTCGAGGAGGAGGTCAGGACGCTCGTGGGGTTCCGCGGACTCGACCGGTCCACGGGCACCTGGCACCAGATCGATCCGGACGTTGCCGCGGCGCGGCGCAGGGTCTCAGGTGGCTTCGTCGAGGTCGACGGTGCCCGGCTCCACGCCGCCGCGGCCCTGCCCCGACCCTCCGACGGTGCGCTCGTCGAGGTGGTGATCGACGTCACCTGTCCGCTGGAGCTGGAGCCGGCACCCGGCACGGCCTGATGGGGGACCCACGACCGGCACGACGGCTACGGTCGGGGCCGGCCGGCTGCGACCCCGCGCTCTGACCACGTTCCCCGACCTCCCGTGCGACGTGCTCGAGCGCCCGGGTCCGCCCGGTGCCCGCGCCACAGGCCTCGCTGACAGCGCGCGCCACCCCGCCACGCCCAAGGAGACCCCCATGCAGTACCGCACCCTCGGACGCAGCGGCTGCGTCGTGTCCTCGCTCAGCCTCGGCACCATGACCTTCGGGGCCGAGTCCGACGAGGCCACCTCCACCGCCCAACTGGACGCCTTCGTCGAGGCTGGTGGGACGTTGATCGACACCGCGGACGTGTACGCGGCCACCGAGTCCGAGGCGATCGTCGGTCGCTGGCTCGCGGGGGCCCCGGCCGACGTCCGTGACCAGGTCGTGCTCGCGACCAAGGGCCGGTTCCCCACCGGCGCGGGCCCGAACGACGTCGGGCTGTCCCGCCGCCACCTGTCCACCGCGCTGGACGCGTCGCTCCGGCGGCTCCAGGTGGACACGGTGGACCTCTACCAGGTGCACGCGTGGGATCCGCTCACGCCGCTCGAGGAGACGCTGCGCTTCCTCGACGACGCCGTGCGCGCCGGCAAGATCCGCTACATCGGCCTGTCGAACTTCACCGCCTGGCAGCTGCAGCGTGCCGTCGACCTGGCGGGGTTCCACGGCTGGTCCGTGCCGGTCACGCTGCAGCCGCACTACAACCTGCTCGGCCGGGAGCTCGAGTGGGAGATCGTGCCCGCGTGCGAAGCCAACGGCCTCGGGTTGCTGCCCTGGTCGCCGCTCGCCGGGGGGTGGCTGACCGGCAAGTACCGGCCCGACGAGCGTCCCACCGGCGCGAGCCGGCTGGGTGAGAACCCGGACCGGGGTCTGGAGGCCTACGACCGGCGCAGCGCCGAGCAGCGCACCTGGGACGTGCTGGAGGCCGTCCGGCAGGTCGCCGATGGTCGTGGGATCTCCATGGCGCAGGTCGCGCTGGCGTGGGTCGCGGACCGGCCGCAGGTGACCTCGGTGATCCTGGGAGCACGCACGCTCGAGCAGTTGACCGACAACCTCGCCGCCGCTGACCTCCACCTCGACGCCGAGGAGACCGCGCTGCTCGACCGCGTCAGCGACCCGGCCCCAGCGGGCTACCCCTACGGCGGGCCCGGGACCGAGCAGCGCAGCCGGACCATCACCAGCGGCCGCTGAGCAGGCGCTCTCCTCCAGGCGCTCGTGGTGACGGTCGTCGTCGTCCGCGCCGCGAGCGCGGGTCCCATGCTGCCAGGTCCGCGAGATCCGCTGGTCGTGTGCTGGTAGCGTGCGCCGAGCGCACCATAGGGAGAGGATGCGGATGGTCCTGGGTCGGATCGCTTCGAGGTTGCCCGGTCGGACCGGTGCTGCTGCGGGTGCTGCCCGCGCTGGCATGGCCGCCCAGCAGCCGCGGCAGCTGCGCGGACCGGCTCACCAGGCTGCGCTCGGCGCCGCCGCCGCGCCGGCCACCACGCAGGCGATCCCGCCGGAGATGACCCAGCAACTCCTCACCTCCGTCGGTTCCAACTCCCAGCGCGCAGCGTTGGCCCAGTCCACCGCCAGCAGTGGCGCGGGCGGTGGAGCGCAGATCGCGGCTGCAGAGACGTCCGCCTCCGGTGCTGGGGGGTCGGCCGCGGTCAACTCGGACGCAAGCTTCGTCATCGCGGTCGTCCTCGGGTCCCTCGGCCTTGCCTACGCGAGCCTGGACGAGGATGAGTTGGCCGCGGAGCAGGCCCGTGTGGAGGAGAGGTTCGCCAAGGCCGGCATCCCGATGCCCCGTGGCGAGCAGGACGGGGAGGTGCGGACCGCGTTGGTTCGCCACCTCTCCTACGGTGACCCGTCGAGGACCGAGCAGCTGATGAAGCTGAAGCTGTCGGACCTCATCCTGCTGTTCACGTCGCAGAGCGCCCTGCAGGGGCTGGTCAGCGAGATCGCCGGGCCGATGGCGAGCGCCTACGACGAGGAACGCGTCCGAGCCATCCGGACCAGCGACGAGCTGTGACGAACCGAGGTCAGATCGCGCCGATCTCCTTCAGCGCCCGCTTCCACGCCTGCTGGTCACGCGCTTCGGGCACGGGGTTGCGGTCGGTGTAGACGACCGTGCCCTCCTTGTTCACGATGAACGTGCCGCGCAGGGCCAGCCCGATGGTGTCGTCGAACACCCCGTAGGTGCTCGCCACCTCGCCGTGGGGCCAGAAGTCGGACAGGAGGGGGAACTCGAACCCCTGCTCGTGCGCCCAGCGTGCGTGGGTCGGCGGGGCGTCCACGGAGATCGCGAGCGTCTCCACCTCGTCGTTGCGGTAGGTCTCGATCGAGTCGCGGATCTGGCACATCTCGCCCTCGCACACCCCGGTGAAGGACAGGGGGTAGAACACGATGAGGACGTGCTTCTTGCCGCGGTAGTCGGAGAGGCGGACCGGCCGGTTGGTCTGATCCTTCAGTTCGAAGTCCGGCGCCTGGTCGCCGATCTGCACGCTCATCGAGGGGCTCCTTCAGCGCCGGCTCGGGGGCGCGGGGGTCGTGGACGACGGGAGGGGGCGGCAGGGGCGGAGGCTAGCCCGCGTCGTCGGCGCCCCCTGCGGCGCTGCTGCGGTTCGGCGCAACCTCGGCGCCGGATGCGTCCCTGCCGCCGTCGGCAGCGCCGGCGTCGCCCGCATCGTCCCGCCCCAGCGCCACGAGCCGGGCGCGCTGATCGGTGGCGAGCACCGCCTCCACCCCGCGCGTGGAACGCAGCTCCTCGACCTTGTCGAGCTGCCGCTCGAGCTGGTTGCGCCGCGTGCTGGTGAGCTGCTCGTAGGCACGCTGGGTCGTGTCCAGCCCCCGGCCGACCTTGTCGAGCTGCTCGAGGAACCGCTCCCACTGGTCGGTGAAGCCGGCGAGCAGCTGCAGGATCTCGTCCGAGGTCCGCTCCAGCGCGAAGGCGTCCACGGCCTGCCGGAGCACGGCGAGGACCGCGAACAGCGTCGACGGGGAGCACAGCACGACCCGCTGGGCGAGCGCGTCGTCGAGCAGCGCCGGATCGTGCTCGTGCAGGAACGCGTAGACCTGCTCGTTGGGGATGAACAGCAGCACGAGGTCCAGCGTGCCGTCCTGCTCGTCGATGTAGCCGCGGCTGGCGAGCTCCTTGACGCGGGCCCGGGCGGCCTTGAGGAACGCCGAGGTGGCCTGCTCGCGGGCACCCTCGGTGTCGGCTTCGAGCAGCTCGAGGTAGCCGGTGAGCGGGAACTTCACGTCCATGTGCACGACCCGGTCACCGGGCAGCAGGAAGGTGACGTCGGGCCGGCTGCCGCTGCGGGTGGTGACCTGGGTGCGGTAGTTGACGCCTTGGACGAAGCCGGCGGTGCGCAGCACGTCCTCGGCCATGCGCTCGCCCCACTGCCCGCGGGCCTGGGCGTTGGTCAGCGCCTGGGTGAGCGTCGCGGTCGTGCGTCCGAGCTCGGTGTGGGCGCGGGCCACCCCGGCGAGCTGCTCGGACACCTCGCCGAGCTGCCCGGCCCGCGCGGCGTCGAGCCGCTGCACGAGCGCGGTGACCTCCCCGAGGGTCGCGTGCATCCGCTTGAGCTCCGCGTCGATCAGCTCCTTGCGGGTGTCGAGGTGGGCGACGCCGGTACGGGTGCGCGCATCGAGCTGCTCCGAGGCGAGCGCGACGAGCGTCTCCACCACCCGCTGCAGCTCCGCGGCGTCCACAGCTGGCGTGGGCGCCGGCGGCTCGCCGCGGCCGAGACGCGTGGCCACGACCGCCCCCAGCCCCCCGGCGACCACCGCCGCGAGCACCGCGACCAGCACGACCTCCACCGCCCCCATCCGAGCCTCCTCGCCCACCTCGTCGCACCGCCGACCCCGGCGACGTCCGTGATCGACCCTAGAGCAGGCGTGCGACACCTCTGCGAGCGTCGCGGCGCGCCGCGGTGGTTGCTCCCCCG
>JBKHEJ010000027.1:0-18599 GCA_046540855.1 Nitriliruptoraceae bacterium | reverse complement strand
ACCCGCCGCGGCGTTGCTCCCCCGGATCCGCCCGGACGTGTGAGCAGCCGCCGGGGAGCAACCGAGGGCCGCGAGGGCCGGAAGCGCGGGGAGCACCCGAGGTCTGCGGGGGCTGCGGGGGCCGCGCTGGCCGCGGGGGCCGCGAGTCGGGGACCAACCGGGGGGTCACCGCCGCCGGGCAGCCCACGCGCCGGTCGACCACAACGCCCAGACGACCAGCACCGGCTGGAAGGCCAGCCGCAGCCACCTCTCCGTCGGCGTGTCCAGACCGAACGCCGAGGTACCGGTCACCGCCTGGGAGATGTTGCCCGGGAAGATCACCACGAAGAAGGCGGCGACGATCCACCCCACCGCGACGCGCCGGTAGCCCAGCACGAGCGCCGCACCGAGCACGAGCTCGACCACCCCGGACACGTACACGATGAGCAGCCGCGCCGGCATCCACGGCGGCACCTGCGCGAGGAACGTCTCCGGCGCGACGAAGTGCCCGGTGCCGGCGACCAGCAGGAAGGCGCCGAGCAGGACGCGGCCGATGACGCGGACGGCGCCGTGGTCGGGATCGCGGGTGGAGGCGGTCTCGGCGGCCATGCGGCACACCCTACCCCCGGCGAGCGGCGAGCGAGGCCGGGCAGCGTGGGGCCCTCCGGCCCCTCCTGGTCCGGGGTCCCGGTGCCTAGACTGCGCGCCGGCCGTCGCGCAGGTCCGCTGACGGCTGCGGCCGTCCTGGCCGCCCACCGAGCCCCCGGGACAGCGCTATGGTCTCCAGGATCCTCGTCCGCGCCTCCGAGAGCGAACGCCTGCAGCGGTTGGCCATGGGGGACGGCATCGCCGGGCAGCTCACGGGCCGCATCACGCACCGGTTCATCGCCGGCGAGGAGCTCAGCGAGGCCATCGAGGTGGCTCGCGAGCTCAACCTCACCGGTCGCACGGTGACCCTCGACCTGGTCGGCGAGAAGGTCCGCGACGAGGCCGACGCGGACGTCGCAGCGATCGACTACCGGGGCGCGATCGGCGCCCTGGCCGAGCAGGGCGTGCGCAGCGGGGTCTCCATCAAGCCGAGCCAGCTCGGGGCCGCGCTGGATCTCGGACGCACCCGCGAGCGGCTCTCGGAGCTCGCGGCAGCGGCGGGCCAGGCCGGGCTGCACCTCACCCTCGACATGGAGGACCACACCACGGTCGAACGCACCATCGAGCTGGTCGAGGCGCTGCACGCCGAGGGCCACACCCACGTGGGCTGCGCCGTCCAGACCGCGCTGCACCGGACCCCGGAGGACATCGCGCGGCTGAACGAGCTGGGCGCGAGCCTGCGGTTGTGCAAGGGCGCCTACGCGGAACCGGTCTCGGTCGCCCACCAGGACCGCGCCGCCATCGACGAGGCCTACGCGGTCGCCGCCCGCGAGCTGCTCGCGCACGGGACCTACCCGCGCTTCGCCACCCACGACCACCGGCTCATCGGGACGATACGGCGCGACGCTCGGGAGCTCGGGCGGGGCAGGGAGAGCTACGAGTTCCAGATGCTCTACGGCATCCGGACCGACGTGCAGCAGCGGCTGATCGACATCGGCGAGCGCCTGTGCGTCTACGTGCCCTTCGGGCAGGCCTGGTACCCCTACTTCGTCCGCCGGCTCGCCGAGCGGCCCGCCAACCTGCTGTTCTTCGCCCGCGCGCTGCTGCCGTAGCTCGCGGTCACGGCGACGCCGGCGCCATGACCTCCTCGCCGCCGCCGACGACCCGGTCCCGGCCGGCCTCCTTGGCCCGGTACAGGGCCCGGTCCGCGCGGGCGAGCAGGTCGTCCACCCCGTCACCGTGCCGCCACGCTGCCACCCCGATCGACAGCGTCACCGCGGGGAGCCCGGAGGGCGCCTGACCGTCGACCGTCGTCAGACGCTCGGCGGTCACCTCGGTCCGGACCTGCTCAGCCAGACGTTTCAGCGACCGGCCAGCCGCCTCAGCCGTGGTCTCCGGGAGCACGACCAGCAGCTCGTCACCACCCCATCGACCGACGGCGTCCGCGGTCCGCAGCTGCCGGTCGATGCAGGCGGTCACCTCACGCAGCACCTGGTCCCCGACGAGGTGCCCCGCGACGTCGTTGATGCGCTTGAAGTGGTCGAGGTCGACCAGGGCCACGGCCAGCGGGCGGTCGTGGCGGTCGGCCAGCGCCGACAGCTCCATGAGCCGCTCCAGGATGGCGCGACGGTTGCGCAGGCCGGTGAGCTGGTCGGTACGGGCCAAGGCGGCGTTCGCCTCAGCTGCCGCGCGCTCGACGACGACGCGCTCCTTGAGCACCGCCAACGCGTACAGCAGCACCACCATCACCGCCGAGGTGAGCCCGGGTCGAAGCAGCCCGAGCACGTCGCTGGTGAGCCCCACCTCACGGACCTCCAGCGCCGCCCGCGGCACGACCAGCACCATGCCGCCGAGCACGAACCCGACCCCGAGCAGCAACGCCCGGCGGGAGTCGAGCGCGAGGTAGCCGATCACCGCGAGGATGGCGAACCCGGGTCCGATGGACTGGGTCACCGCTGCCGCCGCTACCTCGAGGTCGTCCTGGAGGTAGAGGACACCGGCGAGGCGTACCAGCCACAGCACCGGGATGGTGGTGAGGATGGCCTGCTCCGCCTGCCGGGTGGTGATCCGATCCAGCAGGAGACCCCCCGCCGTCGCGGCCAGCACCGCGAGCAGCAGGGTGTAGGTCACCGGGAGCAACGGCTCCTGTTCCCAGCGCAACCACATCACGACCGGGATGGTCGGGGCAGAGACGAGCAGGCAGCTCAGGTAGAGGCGGCGCTTGGTCGCCTCCCAGCGTGCGTCGACGCTCACCGTTCCTCCTCACGCCGGGCCGGGCACTCCCCGGGGGCGAGTCCGGCCACGATGGCACACCGCTACCCGGTGCTGCCAGGGCGATGGCACGCATCGAGGTGGCCGGAAGACCCTGAGGGGCCCGAGGCTGCCCGGCCCTCGGCACCGCAGCCGCGCGGGCGCTTCAGCCGCGCCAGCCGCCCCAGCGCGTCAGCCGAGCCGGCCGCGACGATCGTCGAGCAGGAGCGCGACCGGGCCTGCGTCCACGCCCGTCTCGGCGGCATGCAGCAGGCGCCGCCGGGTCCGCTCGCCTAAGCCGTCGAGGGAGACGAGCAGCTCGAGGTGGCTCGCGACCTCGGCGTCGAAGGTGTCCGCGTCGATCTGCAGGTGGGTCGCCCCGGCCGGCCGGACGGTGATGGTCCCGGCGTCGCGGTCGACCGCGGTGACACGCACGCCATCGAGACGCACGTAGCGCCCACGGATGGTCCGCTGCCCGGTGGTCGACCGGACCTGGACCTGGTGCCGCTTCGGCGGCCGGTTGCCCTTGAACAACACCGCAGCCTCCTGACGACCGCTCGGGGAACGCCAAGCCTACGAGACCGCAGCGAGCCACGTGGAACGGGCGGCGCGGCTGCCAACGTGGGATCCGCGCCTCCCCGCCGCGGCCGGCCAGGGCAGCGACCGGGTCGCTGGCGAGCGGATCGATCCCGGTGGGCGGGCGGTAGCGTCCGAGGGGTGTCCGACGATGCCGCACCCGATCGTCAGCAGCCGCGCACGACCGCGCAGCTGCTGACCGACCGCACCTTCGGCCCCTGGTTCGCCGGCATGCTCGCCTCCAACGCCGGCAACTGGCTGTTCAACGTCACCGCAGCGGTGGTGGTGTTCCGGCTCTCGGACTCGGCGTTGCAGGTCGGGCTGGTCTCCGTGGCGCAGTTCGTGCCGCTCGTGCTGCTCGGCCCCCTGGCGGGGTCCTGGCTCGATCGCTTCGACCGCAAGCGCGTCCTGCTCGCCTCCCAGGTGGTGTCGGCGAGCGCCGCCAGCGTGCTCGCCGTGGCCGCGGTCCTCCTGGGGGTCGACGGCTTCCCGGGCGCCTGGCCGGTCATCCTGGCCGCGCTCGGCATCGGGATCGGGCAGGCGGTGGCCGCACCGGCGCTGAACGCCCTGGTCCCGGCCCTCGTGGACGACGCCGACCTCGAGACCGGCGTCGCGCTGACCTCGCTGACCTTCAACGTGGGGCGGGCGCTCGGGCCGGCGGTGTCCGGGGCGCTGCTCGCCACCGTGGGTGCCGAGGTGGCGTTCGTCGTCAACGCCGTGAGCTTCCTCGTCCTGATCGGCGCGCTGCTGTCGATCCGCACCCGAGCGAGGCCACCGGAGGACACGCGCGATCGGTCGGTGCGGGCCGGCCTGCGGTACGTGCGCTCGGACCGGGTGATCCTCCCGCTGCTCATCGGGACGGCGACGGTCGGCGCGGCCGCCGATCCGGCCATCACGCTCAGCCCTCCGATGGCCGCGCAGTTCGGGGGCACCGACACCCTGACCGCGGTCTTCGTCAGCGCCTTCGGCATCGCGGCCGCGCCGACGGCGCTGCTCGCCGGCCGGCTGACCCGCACCTTCGGTGGCCTGCGCGTCTCGGCCACCGGCGGTCTGCTCACGGTCGTCGGGCTGACCACGGTCGCGTTCGCACCGCTCGCCTGGGTCGCGGCGGTCGGGTTCGGCCTCGGTGGGGTCGGGTTCGTGCTGGGGCTGAACGGGTACACGACCGTGCTGCAGCGCCGGGTCCCCGAGGAGCTCCGCGGCCGGGTCCTCGCGCTGTGGAGCGTCGCCTTCCTCGGCAACCGGCCGCTGGCCGCCGCGATCGATGGGGCGGCCTCGGACGCCTTCGGACCCCGGATAGCGATGCTGCCGGCCATCGCCGTCGCGCTCGGCGGGGTCCTGCTGGCCCTGCGGCTCCACCGGGTCCTCGCGGAGCGCGCGCACGGGGGCTGACCTGGCGCGGCGGCAGGGTTAGCATGCCCTGCAGGGAGTCCCTGCAGTACGGCGTCGCGGAGCGTGGGAGCGTCCTGAGGCGCCCGCGTGAGGAGTCGAGGATGCCGCGCGCCTTCACCGCCCCACGGCCGGCGAGCTACGCACCGATCCCGCCGCCGGTGCGTGCCTCGGACGTCCCCTTCCCGCTGCCTCCCGGCCCGCGGCGCTCGGTCCCGGTCGTCGACCTCGCCCGGTTCCTGGCCGACACCCCGGGCTACCTGCTCGGGCTGCAGCGCCGTTACGGGGACGCGGTCGCCTTCGAGCTGCGGGGCCAGCTGTTCCTCGGCCTGTTCGCCCCGCAGCACGTCGACGAGGTGCTGGTCCGCCGGACGCGCTCGTTCGTGAAGGGGGTCGGGTTCGCCCGGATGCGCAAGGTCCTGGGCGAGGGTCTGCTGACCAACGAGGAACCGATCCACCTGCGCCACCGCCGGCTGCTGCAGGCGCCCTTCCACCGCTCGCGGCTGGAGGGGTACGCGGCGACGATGGCCGCGAGCACCGCCGAGGAGCTCGCGACCTGGCGCGATGGCCACACCGTCGCGCTGGGTCCGAGGATGATGGCGCTGACCCTCGACATCGTGGCCCGGACGCTGTTCGGCACCGACGCACGCGCCTCCACCGATCGGATCGCGCACCACATGGGGGTCGCGATCGACCGGATCGAGCGCACGATGCTGCCCGGGCTCGACCGGCTCGACCACCTCCCGCTGCCCTGGTTCCGAGCCTTCCGCCGGGCGGCTGACGAGCTCGCCGAGGTCGCCGAGACGCTCATCGCCCAGCGCCGGGCCACCGACCCCGAGGGCGAGCGCACCGACGATCTGCTCGGACTGCTGCTCGCGCTCCGGGACGACGATGGCACGGCCCTGACCGACGACGAGGTCCGCGACGAGGTCCTGACCCTCATCCTCAGCGGGCACGAGACCACCGCGAACGTGCTGACGTGGGCGCCCTGCTACCTCGCCACCGCCCCCGAGGTCCGCGCGGCGCTGGAGGCCGAGGCGGACGCCTGCGCCTGGCTGACCGAGGGCCGCGCGCCACGCGTTGACGAGGTGCTGGCTGCCGAGGTGGCCGGTCACGTCCTGCGCGAGACGATGCGGCTCGCGCCGCCGGTGTGGGTCGCGCCCCGCATCGCGCTCGAGGACCTCGACCTCGACGGGATCCGGGTCCCGCGCGGGGCGCACGTCCTGGTCAGCCAGTACGTCACCCACCGCGACCCCCGCTGGTACCCCGACCCGGAGCGGTTCGACCCGTGGCGGTGGGAGCGCACCCCCGAGCAGGCGCTGCCGCGCGGCGCCTACGTGCCCTTCGGCGGCGGCAACCGCCGCTGCCTGGGGGAGCACTTCGCGTGGCTCGAGGCCCGCATCATCCTGCTCTCCCTCACCCGTGCCTGCCGGCTCGAGCCGCGGGATGCGCGTCGGGCGCTGCCCGCACCGCAGCCGCGCGCGACCTTCCGGCCCCGTGGAGCCGTGGAGCGTCGCGTGCACCGGCGCGACGGCAACTGACGCCGTGCGGGTGCACCGCCGCCGCCGCGTCACGCCGAGCGACTACGGTGACCCGCAGCCCCCCCACCGGTCCCGGAGGCCGCCGTGCACCCTCGCTCCCCCGCCGCCGCTCGACGCGTCCCCCACCGCTCGCGCTCGCTGGTGCTGCTGGCCTGCCTGTCCCTCGCCCTCGCGGCCTGCGGGGAGGAGGGGTCGGTCGAGATCGAGGGGACCGACGCGGATGCGGCCGACGGAACGACGGTCAGCGACGGCGAGGAGGACGGCACCGACGCGGGCGCCGAGGAGGAGGCGACCGCGGACGGCGCCACCGAGCCCGAGTCCGAGCCCGAGCCGGACGCCGACGAGGGCGAGGGTGGGTCGGGTGAGCACCGCATGGCCGCCAGCGCGCGCGAGACGATCGACTGCGACGCGGTCGCCACGACCTCGCCGGGTGCGGTGATCGTGTTCCCCGACAGCGGCGATCCGGCCAGCCTGGACGTCGGACCCGGCCCGGTGACCGTGGAGGTCGTCGGCTGCTCGGACACCTTCGAGGCGAACATCCAGTACGACGCCTTCCACGGCCAGAACAGCACCCCGACGCTGAGCGGGTTCACCGAGGGCGGGACCCTCGGTGACTGGGCGGAGTTCTCCTTCGAGGAGACCTACTGGACACCTGGCGACTGGACCGTGGTGGTGTTCGTCGACGACGCCGAGTCGGGTGACCGCATCGAGTACGACGAGGTCACCTTCACCGTCGGCTGAGCCCGGCCTCGGCGGGTCCGGGGTGCGGGCGCTCAGGTCAGCAGGATCGAGGGGCAGGTGACACCCGCCTCGGCCTTCTCGAGCTCAGCGATGTCGATCGACACCACCTCGACGCCCCGTGCGGCCAGCAGCGCCGCGGTGCGCGGAGCGCTGGCCGCGATCACGACCGTCTCCCCGACGAGCAGGACGTCCGCGCCGCTGCGCTCGGGCACGTGCAGCACCTCCCGGCCACCGAACGCCGCCTCGTCGACCGTGCCGGGGACCGCCACGATCGTGCCGTCCGGCAGCGCGGTCGCGGCGGACTTCAGGTGCAGCATGCCTCGCACCGCGACCGGCACCACCTCACGCCCGAGCGGTGCAAGCACGGCACGCAGCTGCGCGATCGCGGCGTCGTCGGTGCGGGTGGTCCGCCCCACGTAGACGGTCCGGCCGACCTGCAGCACGTCACCGCCATCGAGCGTGCCGGGCGCCGTGATCTCCGCCAGGCGGTAGCCGCGGGCGGCGAGCAGCGCGGCGATGCTCGCCACCTCGCCCCGACGTGAGGCCGCTCCCGGGCGCGCGAGGACGGCCAGGTCATCGACCACGACGGCGGTGTCCTCCACGAACACCCCGTCGGGGTGATCCGGCAGGGCCGGTGCGTGCAGGACCTCCAGGCCGAGGCGCTCGAGCAGCGCGACGTAGCCGGCGTGCTGCGCAGCGGCCCGGTCGACGTCGATCGGGGAGCGATCGAGGTGGGTGAGCTCCCCTTGAGCGAGCCGTGGGGACGGGGCACGGACGATGGCGGCGACGGGTCGCACGGGCACGGCTGCCTTGGGAGGGGGAGGGTCAGGGCTGGGCCTCAGAGCCAGAGGACCATGACGCTCATCACCGCGATCAGCCCGAGGAGACCCACCAGCCCGAACACGGTGAGCCCGACCGCGACCAACGTCCAGGTCCGCGCGGTGTGGGCGTAGCGCTGGGCGCCAGCGAGGTCCCCGGCCGCGGCCGCAGCCTGGGATCTGGTCGCGAAGACGAGGCCGACGATGCCGGCCGGCCGGAAGCCCAACAGGGTCGCGACGATCGACTGCCACAGCCACGGGTCGACCTTGACCGCCTGCGCGGACCCGCCGACGCCCTGCGCCGCCCACCCGGAGGCGGCCGACGGCTCGAGGGCGTCGCCGGTGCCCCCCGCCGGACCGAGCGGCGGGTGGAGGCTGTTCGACCAGCCCTGACCGTCCCACCACCGCTGCCGACCGGAGCCGGGCGCTTCGGGGTCGGGGTACCAGCCTGGAGCGGGTCGATCACCCGGTGCCGTCGGTCCGCTCACGTCCTCCCCTGCTGCGGGCGCGGAGCCCGCGGTCGACGGAACCCGACGCTACACCCCAGCAGGCTCCTCAGGCGTGGGCGACGTCGTCCACCTCCCCGTCGACGACGGCCACCTGCGCGAAAGTGGTCACCGCGAGCGAGTCGCGGAAGGCCAGCCGGGCCCGCGCCCACGGCTCGTGGATCGGGCAGGGGTCGTCGCCGCGGCACGGCCCACCGCGCAGCACGCACTCCGACTCACGCACCTCGCCGCCCGGACCCGTGGCGCCGAGCCAGGTCGAACACGGCTCGCACCGTGTAGTCCGCTCGTCTCCCGAGGCTCGGTCCCATGCTCCCCTCCAGCACCGTCGATCGGCGGGGTGCCCCGGCGTGGAGGGGCGGGCTGGCCGGTGGCGCCCCCCGTTCGCCACCGACCCACGCCGCCCCTGTGGCTCGTCCTCGGCGAGCGAAACCGACCGGCCCGCACCGCGCCAGCGCACCGGCAGACCTCGCACAACCTCGGACGCCCTCGTCCGACCGTGCGCACGGCTCCCGCCGGGTGCTCGAGCGCGAGCAGCAACTAGGCTTGCGGCGATGTCCTCGGCGCCCGATCTGCACCCCCACACGTCGATCCTGCTGCGGCCGGAGGAGCTCCGAACGCGCCAGGAGCTCGGGGAGGCCCTCACCGCGCTGCGGCACCGCAGCGGCCGGAGCCTCCGCGACCTCGCGAAGGCGATCGGCTCGAGCCCGTCGACGTTGAGCGGCTGGTGCCGGGCGGACAACCTGCCCTTCCCGGCCCAGTACCCGACCTTCGCGGCGCTGCTCGGCGAGCTCGGCATCGACGATGCAACAGCGTGGCTGGAGGTGCTCGCGCGGTTCCGGACGAACGGCACCCGACCCGCCGAGACACGCGAGCCCTACCTCGGCCTGGAGCCCTTCGGCCGCGACGACGCGGACCGGTTCTTCGGGCGGGAGGCGGTGCGGGACCGTGCGCTGACGCGGCTGCTGGCCCGGTTCGCCGATCCCACGCAGGCGAACCTGCTGGTCCTGGTCGGCCCGTCCGGATCGGGCAAGTCCTCGCTGCTGCACGCGGGGCTGCGGCCCGCGCTCGAGGACCTCGGCCACGCCGTGACCGCGTGCACCCCCGGCAGCACACCGACCGCCCGCCTCGAGGCCGCCCGGGGCACGGTGGCGGCAGCCGCGGTCGACGGCCGGATGCCGGTGGTCCTGGTCGACCAGGCCGAGGAGCTGTTCACCGCCTGCTCCGACGACGCCGAGCGCCGCCGGTTCCTGCGCGAGCTCAGCGCGTGGTGCGCACCCACCGCCGACGGACCGGGCGCAGCGGTGCTGACGCTGCGCATCGACTTCTACGGCGACCTGGTGGCCACCGGCGTCCTGGGCGACCTCCTCGAGGACGCGCAGGTCCTCATCGGGCCGATGGACCGCGAGGAGCTCCGCCGCGCCATCCTCGAGCCCGCCCACCAGGTCGGCGTCAGCCTCGACCCCGACCTGGTCTCGCTGCTGCTGCGCGACTTCGTCCCGGCGTCCTCGATGGCCGGCCAGCACGACGTCGGGTCGCTGCCGCTGCTCTCCCACGCCCTGCTGCAGACCTACCGCCACGCCCGGGGCCGGCAGCTGACCGTCCTGGACTACGAGGCCGCCGGCGGGGTCCGGGGTGCGATCGAGCGGTCCGCCGAGACGGTGTACGAGGCCGCCTCGCCCGAGGACCAGCGCCTGATCCGCGAGGTGCTGCTGCGGCTCGTGCACGTCGAGAACGGCACCCTGGCCACCCGCCGGGTCGCCACCTACGACGAGCTCCAGGGCCTGCTACCGCCCGGGGACGGCCGCGACATCTCCGACCTGCTCGAACCGCTCATCGCCGCTCGGCTGCTGACCGCGCAGGAGAGCACGGTCGAGATCACCCACGAGGCGCTACTGGTGGCCTGGCCACGCCTGCAGGCGTGGATCGAGGAGGCCCGCGACGCGATCAGGCTGCACCGCCGCATCGCCGAGGCGACCCAGCTGTGGCTCGACAGCGGTCGTGATCCCTCGGCGCTGGCCCGCGGCGTGCTGCTGGACGCGATGCGCGCGGCCACCGGGGACCCTCCGCCTCGGACCGCCGAGGGCATGCCCGCTCCCGTCCGTCTCCAGCTGACCCGCACCGAGGAGAGCTTCCTCGCCGCCAGCGTCGCGCAGGCCGAGGCGACCGCCGCGGCCGAGCAGCTCCGGACCCACCGGCTGCGCCTGCTGGTGGCGGTCACGACCGTGTTCGCGGTGCTTGCCAGCACGCTCGCCGTGGTCGCCGCCTCGGCCCGCTCCGAGGCGCTGCAGGCCCGCGACGATGCCCTGTCCCGGCAGCTGTCGGTGAGCGCCGACCGGCTCGCCGAGACCGACCCGTCCCTGGCCGCGGAGCTCGCCGCCGCCGGGTTCCGGACCGCGCCCACCACCGAAGCCCGCTCGGCGCTGCTGGACGCCGCGATCTCCCCGCTCGGCGGCCGGGTGCTCGGCGGGCCCGGGTCGACCGCGCTGGTGGCCAGCGCCGACGGGCGGCTGCTGGCGCTCGGCAGCTCCGCGGACGCCCACGTCCAGCTGCTGACCGCCGAGGACGGCAGCGCCCCGCTCGAACGAGCCGGGCTGATCGAGCTCGACGATCCCGACCTGGAGATCTACGCCCTGGCGCTCACCCCCGATGCGCAGCTGCTCGCGGTCGGCGACACGGCCGCCCGCATCAGCCTGTGGGACGTGCGCGACCCGGCACGGCCGCAGCCCACCGGCGTGGAGCTCACCGGCCCGGAGGGACCGATCCAGGGCCTGTCGGTCAGCCCCGATGGGCGGGAGCTGCTCGCCGTCGGGCTCGGCGACGGGGCCTTCCGCTACGACCTCAGCTCACCGGGCACCCCGCAGCCGCTGCCGCTGCTCCCCGCTGACGACATCACCTGGTCGGTCGCGCACGCACCCGACGGCGACCTCGTCGCCGTCGGCACCGAGCTCGGCGAGGTGCTGCTGTGGGAGGTCACCGACCCAGAGGCTCCCGAGCTCGTCACGACGCTGACCCCCACCGAGCGGTCCGTCCTGAGCGTCGCCTTCGCGCCGGACGGCACGGTGCTGGTCGCCGGCTCGCGGGCCGGCACGGTGCACGCCTACGACCTGAGCGTGACCCCACCCGAGCCGATCGACCTGCCGGAGGCGACCTTCGGCAGCTGGGTCAACGCGCTGGCCTTCTCCCCCGACGGTCGCCACCTGGCGGCCGGCAGCTCCGACGGTCAGCTGCGGCTGTGGCAGCGGCGGGACTGGACCCCGGTCAGCGACATCCCCCACCCCGGCGGCCTGACGAGCGTGACCTTCACCGACGCCCCGCCGACCCTGCTCACCGCCGGGGTGGACGGGCACGCCCGGCGGTGGGACCTCGACCGCACCCTGCCGACCCAGCTGCCCGGCCGGGTCTGGGGGGTGGAGTTCAGCGCCGACGGCACCCGGATGGCGGCCTTCGCGGGCGGGGCCACGGGCGTGTTCGACGTCACCCAGGACGCACCGCCGGCGGCGCTGGCCCCGCCGGTGCCCTCGCCCGCCGACGGGCCGGTGTTCAGCGGCGGCGGTGCCCTCTCACCCGACGGGCAGGTGCTCGCCCAGGGCACCCTCACCGGCGAGGTCGTGCTGCTCGACGCCTCCGATCCGACCGACCCGCGGCCGCTCGCCCCGCCCCTCGGCGGCAGCGACCAGCTCGTGGAGACGGTGACCTTCACCCCCGACGGCCGGGTCCTGCTCGCGGGTGGATCCGACACCGACGTGCGCGTCTGGGACGTCGACGACCCGGCCGCACCGAGGTTGCTGTCGGTCATCGACACCCCGAGCGAGATCGTGCTGAACCTCGACGTCAGCCCCGACGGCGAGGTGCTCGCGGTGGCCAGCGCCGACAACGACGTCTACCTCGTCGACCTCAGCGACCCCGAGGCACCGTCCGACCTCGCCCGGCTCGAGCGCTTCACGAGCGAGGCCTACGGGGTCGCCTTCTCGCCGGACGGCACCCTGCTCGCGACCTCCGGGACCGACGCCGAGGTGGTGCTCTACGACGTGCGCGACCCGGCCGCGCCGGCGCCGGTGGGCGAGGCGATCGTCGGTCCGTCCGGCCGGATCTACGACCTGTCCTGGGATCCGGCGGGCCAGCGCCTGGCGGGCGCGGTGGTGGACGGTCGGACCTGGGTGTGGGACCTGTCCGACCCGGCGGCGCCGCAACAGATCGCGGTGCTCGGCTCGGATCCGAGCCCGGTCTACACGGTCGGCTTCCACCCCGACGGACGCCGGCTGGCGGCAGGCGGCGCCGCCGGCCGGGTCTGGCTGTGGACCCTGGACGAGGAGGCGGCGATCGAGCGGGTCTGCGCCCCGGTGGTGGACGGCATCACCGCGGAGGAGTGGCAGGTGCACCTGCGCGACGAGCCCTACGAGCCGCCCTGCGGCTGACCCGGGTCCCGGCCCAGGATGCGCCGGTACAGGTCCTGGCCGAAGCTCGTCGCCAGCGGCGCGCCGGGCGTGACCCGGAAGGTCCGGCCCCCGTCCTCGACGCGTTCGGCGCGCAGGAACGCGGCGCGGTGCTGCTCGCTGCGGTGGAGCCGGTCGGCCAGCTCGTACAGGTGGGTGACCGCCACCACCCGCACGCCTGCGTCGAGGCAGCCGCGGATCACGCCGTGGGCGAGCTCGGAGCCCTCCCGCTCGTTGGTCGCGGCGAAGGACTCGTTGAGCAGCAGCAGGTCACCGGGCCGCAGCACCTCGGCGGTGCGCCGCATGCGCTCGAGCTCCTCCTCGAGCTTGCCCCGGGCCAGCTCCCGGTCCTCCTCGCGACCGAAGTGGGTGTGGACCGCGCCCACCACCTGCCCGCGGTAGCGCACCGCCGGGACCGGCAGACCGGCCTGCAGCAGCAGCTGGGCCGTCCCGAGGCTGCGCAGCAGCGTGGACTTGCCGCCCTGGTTCGCACCGGTCACGAGCGTCAGCGCCGCACCGTCCAGCGCGAGGTCGTTGCCGACCACCTCGCCGCCTGTGCTGAGCGCGAGCGCCGGATCGACCAGGCCGTCGGCGGCGAGCACCGGCCACACGCCGGCATCCGCGTCCACCACCTCGGGCCGGCACACCGGCCGTGCGGCCGCCCGCAGCCGGGCGTCGAGGTTGACCGCGCCGACCAGCACGGCGAGCTCCTCCCTCAGCTCGGTCAGCAGCCGGTCGAGATCGTCACCGGCACGGACCAGCACCGCGGCGACCGGCGCCAGCGCCTGGTCACGCCAGCGGGCGAGCGCGTCCAGGCCTGCGTCGTCCCGGTCCGCCAGGTCGAAGGAGGCGCCGCTCGCACCGGTGCGGTCGCGGGCGCGAGCCAGCCACCCGAGGTCCCGCGGGCGTTGCAGGACGTGACCGGTCGGCAGCCCGCCCCTTCCGATCCGGGCCTTGAACTGCACCCCGCGGGTGAAGCTCAGCACCTCGAGGTGGTCCTCGATCTCCGCCAGGTGCGGCTCGTCGAAGGTGGCGACCGCGTCGTCGACCAGGGCCCGCCACGCCGTCCCGGTGGTGCGGGGTCGGCTGGCCTCCAGCAGCGTCCTGACCCGCCGCAGCACGCCCACGTGGATCCCGAGCCGCTCCACCCCGCGCCGCACCAGCGGGTCGGGGGCGTCCCGGAACAGCCCGACCGAGGAGCGTTGGGCGGCCTCCAGGCCCTGGGTGATCACCTCGTACAGCTCGCGCACGGTGGTGGGGACCGCGAGCGCATCGGCCACCGCCCCCTGCCGGCGCCGGACCACCTCGGCGTCGTCGGGTGGGGCGAGCAGGACGCGGCGCACCGCGGCACGGACCCGGTCATCCCCGCCCCCCGCGGCGTCGAGCACGACCTCGAGGCCGAGGTCGGCGGTCAGCGCCGCGGCGTGGGGCACCACCTCGACGTTGGAGCCGAGGTGGCGGTCGGGGTGCAGCAGGCGGACCTTCACGACCCGATCCGCTCGACCAGGGCCTGGTAGGTCAGGCCGTAGCGGTCGGCGATCGCGACGGCGTGGGCGAGCCCGTCGGGCTCTCGGCGCTCGATCCGGAAGGTGCGCTGGGTCGGGTCCTCCGGGCGCACCCCGGCGACCATCGACACGGTGGCTGCACCCACCTCGGTGAGCTCGTCCACGAAGGTCACGAACACCGCCCGAAGCCCCCGCCGCTCGAGCTCCTGCAGCACCGCGGCGCCGAGCTCCCGGGCGTCGTGCAGGGTCGTGGAGCTGAAGGTCTCGTTCAGCACCAGCACGCTGTCGCCGGTGGCGACCTCGAGCACGTCACGCACCCGCAGCAGCTCGTCCTCGAGCTTGCCGTGGAGGCTCGTGACCTGCTCCTGGCGGTCGAAGTGGGTGAGCACGCGGTCGTGCAGCCCGATCCGGGCCGCGCGGGCCGGGACCGGCAGCCCCAGGCTCGCGAGGTGGTGGATCTGCCCGAAGGCGCGCGCGAAGGTGGTCTTGCCGCCCTGGTTCGCCCCCGTCACCACGAGCAGGCGCTCGGGCGGGGTGAGCGACCAGTCGTTGGGGACGACCGGCTGCCCGTCGGCGACGAGCTTGCGCGCCACCGCGAGGTCGTAGGCACCCTCGGCGCCGCACGCCTCGGCCGCGCCGACCAGCTCTGGGTAGCTGAGCGGCAGCCCCGCCCGGCGCAACCGCGCGAGGTGCGCGTGGTAGGCGAGGTAGAAGGGCGCGTCGCGGGCGAGGTCGGCGACGAGCGGGTCGAGCAACGGCTCGTGGTCGGCGGCGAAGGCTGCGAGCGCCGCGAAGGGCGTCGGGTGCCGCTCGGCCACCAACGTGAGCACCCGGGCGGCGACCTGGTCCACCCCGGCGTCCGGCGGGGGCGGCCCCGGATCGGCGAGCGGCTCGGTGCGGTAGCGCTCGAAGGTGGCGGCGACCGCGGCGGTGAGGTCCGGCTCACCCCGGTCGGTATCCACCGTGACGCGGCCGCCCTGGATGCGGACGGTGAACACCACCTCGTCGAGCGCGGCCTGCACCCGGGCCGCATCCGCCGCGAGCCGGGCGAACCGCCCACCGGCGACCAGCGCCGCGACCGCGTCCCGGCACGCCTGCAGCCCCTCGGCGTGCAGGTCGACCCGGCGCAGCCCCTCGGCCAGGTCCGTGACGGCGGTGACGTAGCGGTGGGCGGCGGCGAGCAGTCTTGCCTGCGAGACCAGGGCCGAGGGCACCTTGGCGAGCGCGTCCAGGCGGCGCTCGATCGCGGCGATCCGGTGGACGAAGCGGTCGAGCACCGCCGCCACCTCGGGGCGCTCGAGGTCGCGGCTGATGGCCTGCCGGTAGCGCACCACCTCGGCGTCGGTGCAGGGGGTCGCGTACCGCTCCGAGAGCCAGGGCGCGCCGTCGGCCATGGCCGCGAAGAGCCGGTCGAGCTGCAGGTCGCGCGCCGCGCCCGCCGACAGGGTCGGGCCGGTGGGTCTGGCGGGTGTCGAGGTGGCGGGTGCCGGGGTGGCGGGTGCCGAGGTCGCGGACGCGGACGGGGCGGGGTCGGCGGTCGCGGGCGGGGCCAGCAGGCTCACGAAGGGCGCGGCAGACGTCGCCGCTCCCTCGAGCTGCTCGCCCATCGTGCTCCCTTCCGGCCGGCCTCCGGGAGCACGCTACCGCCCGCTGGCGACCCGCCCCTTGCCGGCCGACTTCGCCCCGTACAGCCCCACGTCCGCCCGCCTCAGCAGGTCACCCACCGACCGCTCGGTCCCGTCGGCCACCGCGATCCCGATGCTCACCCCAACGCGGTGGGCCAGCCCCTGGACCTCGATCGGTTCCTCGAGCACGGTCAGCAGGCGGTGGGCGACCTGGTTGAGGTCGCGTTCGGTGGTGGCCTCCCGGCACACCACGACGAACTCGTCCCCACCGAGCCGGCCGATCACGTCGCCCTCGCGCAGCACCCCGGCGAAGCGGGCTCCGACGTGCTGGAGGACGTGGTCACCGGCCTCGTGCCCCGCCTGGTCGTTGACCGCCTTGAACCCGTCGAGGTCGCACAGCAGCACCCCGAAGCGCCGGCCGTGCGTCTCCAGGACCGCGAGCGAGGCCTCGAGCTCCTGCTCCAACGCCCGGCGGTTCAGCAGGCCGGTGAGCGCGTCCCGGTGGGCGGCCTCGACCCAGCGCAGCTCGTCCTGCTTGCGTTCGGTGACGTCGCTCAGGGTCACGATGAGCGCGGGGTCCTCGAGGTCGCTGCTGACGTCCACGGTCGCCTCGAGCCAGCGGCGTGTCCCGTCGGCGTGCCACAGGGGGACGTCGTGCCGTCGTGGGAACGGCGCGTCACCGAGCAGCAGTTCCGGCAGCGTCGTCGTGTCGTCGCTCGGCAGGTCCAGCACCGACCGGCCGACCAGCTGGCGGGGCTCGAACCCGACGATGCGTTGCGCCGCCGGGCTCGCGTACCGGATGGTCAGGTCGAGGCCGGGATCGACCACGAGCAGCAGGTCGGCGGTGTGGGCGACGAGCGACTGGAGCCGCTGGTCGGAGGCGAGCGCGTGCTGGCGCGCCTCGTCGCGACCACGTCCGAACAGCCGCAGCCGGACGAGCAGCGCGGGGACCGACAGCATCCAGGCCGCGACCAGGCTGACCACCCCGACCGCCGTGCCGCGCACCTCGGCGATCGCCAGCACCACGGGGGGCGTGAGCAGCGCGAGCCCCACCGCCACGGAGCGGCCGAGGGTGAAGGTGTCCTGCGTCACGATCACGCGCTGGTCCAGCGCCCTGATCGACGGGTGCAGCGTGGCCGCTCCGACGGCGATGTTCGCCAGCGCCCCCAGGCTGGCGCGGATCCCGCCGTAGTGGGTCGCGGTGTCGGAGGCCGCGCTCATCGCCCCGAGCAGGAACGCGGTCAGCGCGGCGCACAAGCCCACGGCGAGCAGCAGCGCCGAGGTACGGCTCCCCCGAGGCAGCGCGTGCGCCGTCCCGAGCAGCAGGCCGAGCACGCCGGCGAACAGCAGGACCTGCAGGCCGCTGGCGGCCTCGGTCCCGCTGCCTGCCCAGCCCGGCGCGCCGGCGGGGACCACCAGGACCTGCCAGGCGAGCGTCCACACCGCGACGGCGAGGAGCAGTCCGTCCAACGCGGTGCCGGGATCGCGGCCCCTCACGCGGCGCACGACCAGGCCCATCGCAGCGACGAGGAGGGCTCCGCCGGCAGCGGTCAGCCACGCGTCGACCGGCACGTTGCCGGCCACCTCGCCGTCGCGGGATGCGAGCAGGACCGCGACGTCCCCGGTCGCGCTCAGGCTCATGCCGGTGAAGGCGAGCCGCCACGGCCACAGGTGCCGGGGGCGGTTGATGAGGACGCCGCCCACGATCGCCACGAGCCCGATGACGACCAGCGCGAACCGTCCGCGCAGACCGTTGAGGGGGTCGAGGAAGGGAAGCACGGCCGCTGCGGCGGTGCCGAGGGAGAGGAAGAGCAACGCCGGGAGCGACCCGACGTCCGCCCGCCCGCGCTGCGCTGCCACCCGGTCCTCCTCCCGGCGTGCCAGTGTCCTCGGCACGCCGGCCGAGGAACTGGAGAGCGACCCTAGCCGGGGCCCCGCGCTGATGCGCGGGGCCCCGGTCATCGGTGTGGACCTCAGCGGTCCCGGTCAGGTCACTCCATCGAGGTCCGACGACGGCGGCCGGCCATCAGGAGCAGGGACCCGAGGGCGGCCATCGCTAGCGCCAGCACGGCGAGCAGCGTGGTCGCGGCACCGGTGTCCGGCATGGTCGCGTCATCGTCCTCCTGCGGGGAGGTGATCGACGTGTCGAGCACCTCGACGAGGTCGACGGTCACCTCGTCGTCATCGTCGACGGTGGCGCCCTCGGGTGAGGTGCCCGTGACGGTGGCGATGTTGGTGACGGAGCCCTCGTCGAGCTGGGCTCTGGTCGTGGTGTAGTCCACCTCGACCTCCGTGGACCCGTCGGGCTCCAGGCTCACGCCTTCGAGCTCGCCGGACAGGTCACCGATCACGTCGTCGACCAAGGTGAGGTCCTCGAGCGTGGTGTTTCCGGTGTTGGTGATCGTGTACCGGTAGCGGACCTCCGCGGTGCCGTCCTCCTCGACGGTGACCGTCTGCAGACTGTCGTCATCGACGGGGACCAGCGCCTCCTTGACCACCTCGATACCGGGCTCGAGCACCTCGCCAGCGACCTGGACGATCTCCACGGTGGCGTCGTCGGTCGCCGTCGCGGTGTCGCCGCCACCGGTGCCGGTGGCCTCCGCGACGTTGGTCAGGGTGCCGATGTCGTCGACACCCACCGTCTGGTC
>JBKHEJ010000026.1:0-18894 GCA_046540855.1 Nitriliruptoraceae bacterium | reverse complement strand
CCGCTGGCCTGCTGCCAGCCGCACGCGTGACTGCACCCGCAGCATCTGCGGTGGCTGAAGCATCCGCACCGCCGCAGCGCGACATCCGATGCAGCGGCACCTGTGGCGTCCGTACCGCCGCAGGACCAGACGACGAGCAGCGCTCGCGCCGAGGGAGCTCACGACCCCCGGCACGCGAGGGATGAAGAAGAGAGACGATGGCTGCTGACCAGAAGATCCGGATCCGCCTCAAGGCCTACGACCACGAGGTCCTCGACCGCTCCGCGCGGGAGATCGTGGACACCGTGGAGGCCACCGGCGCGCACGTCACCGGCCCCGTGCCGCTGCCGACGGAGCGCAACGTGTGGTGCGTGATCAAGAGCCCCCACAAGTACAAGGACTCGCGCGAGCACTTCGAGATGCGTACGCACAAGCGTCTCATCGACATCCACCAGCCGACGCAGAAGACCATCGACAAGCTCATGGGGCTGTCGCTGCCGGCGGGTGTCGACATCGAGATCAAGCTCTAGAGCTTCCGGCTCGCCGCACCTCTCGCCCCGGACTCGTCCTCTGCCCGACGTGGCACGACGGGTCGACCAGGAAGGAACCCGCATGGCCCCCAAGGGCATCCTCGGGACCAAGCTTGGCATGACCCAGATCTTCGACGAGGACAACCGCGTCGTCCCCGTGACCGTCATCCAGGCCGAGCCCAACACCATCGCGCAGGTCAAGACCACCGAGACCGACGGCTACACCGCCGTCCAGCTCGCCTACGGCTCCCGCCGCAAGGTCAACAAGCCGCTGGCGGGTCACCTCGCCAAGGCCGGCATCGACAGCGCGCGTGCGCTCGTCGAGCTCCGCGTCGACGACCCGGCCGAGCTGCCCGAGGTGGGCTCGACCGTCACCGTCGACAGCTTCGCCAGGGGTGAGCTCATCGACATCACCGGGACCTCGAAGGGCAAGGGGTACGCCGGGGTCATGAAGCGCCACAACTTCGCCGGGATGGGCGATGGCCACGGGGTGAAGAAGAAGAACCGGCACCCCGGCGCCGTCGGCGCGTGCGCGACGCCTGGCCGCACCTTCAAGGGCACCCGCATGGCCGGGCGGACCGGCGGACAGCGCGTCACCGTCCAGAACCTCGAGATCGTCGACGTCGACACCGAGCACCAGCTCCTGCTCGTCAAGGGCGCCGTACCCGGCTCCGACGGCCAGGTCGTCCTGGTGCGCGCGGCGGTCAAGTCCAAGAACAAGGGTGGTGAGGCCTGATGGCACCCACGATCGACGTCAAGGACCTGACCGGTGCCACGGTCGGGACGGTCGAGCTGCCGGCCGCCTGGTTCGACGGGGAGGTCAACATCCCGGTCATGCACCAGGTCGTGACCGCCCAGCTGGCTGCGGCCCGGCAGGGCACCCACAAGACCAAGACCCGGGGCGAGGTGCGCGGCGGTGGCCGCAAGCCCTGGCGCCAGAAGGGCACCGGCCGGGCCCGGCAGGGCTCGACCCGCGCGCCGCAGTGGGTCGGCGGCGGCGTCGCCCACGGGCGCACCCCTAAGGACTGGTCGGTGCGGGTGAACAAGAAGGTCAAGCGCGCGGCCCTGCGCTCGGCGCTCACCGACCGCGCGGCCAACGACCTCGTCAGCGTCGTCCGGGGCTTCAGCTTCGACCAGCCGCGGACCAAGGACGCCGTCGCCGCCCTCGACGCGCTCGGGCTGGAGGGCAAGGTGCTGGTCGTGCTGGCTGACCGCGATCAGGCCACGGAGCTGTCGCTGCGCAACCTGCCGACGGTGCACACCCTGATCGTGGACCAGCTCAACACCCACGACGTCCTGCTCAGCGACCACGTGGTGTTCGACGAGGACGCGCTCGAGCTGATCGGCAGCGGTCAGCGGCGTGGCACCGGCGCGACCACGACCACCGAGGAGGTGGCGTCCGCATGAAGGACCCCCGCGACATCATCCTGCGCCCCGTCATCTCGGAGAAGACCTACGGCCTCCTCGACGAGAACAAGTACACCTTCGTGGTGGACAAGCGGGCGAACAAGACCCAGATCAAGCAGGCGATCGAGGGCATCTTCGACGTGAAGGTGCTCAGCGTGAACACGATGAACCGCCCCGGCAAGCGCAAGCGTCGCGGGCTGGTCGTCGGGAAGCGACCGGACACCAAGCGCGCCATCGTCACGGTGGCGGAGGGCGACGAGATCGAGCTGTTCGACGCCGGGCTGTGACCCAGGCGAGCGATCGTCCTCGCTGACCCCTCCCACGACACCCCCGAGGCATCACCATGGCCATCCGCAAGTACAAGCCGACCACGCCGTCCCGGCGTGGTGGATCGGTGAGCGACTTCGCGACCGTGACGCGCTCCCGCCCGGAGAAGTCCCTGCTCGCCCCGCTGCCGCAGAAGGCGGGCCGCAACGCCCACGGGCGGATCACCAGCCGCCACCGCGGAGGAGCGCACAAGCGTCGCTACCGCGTCATCGACTTCCGTCGGAACAAGGACGGGGTCCCGGCGACCGTCGCCGCGATCGAGTACGACCCGAACCGGTCGGCCCGGATCGCCCTGCTCCACTACCACGACGGCGAGAAGCGCTACATCCTCGCTCCCCGCAACCTCAAGGTCGGGCAGCTCGTCGAGTCAGGCCCCGAGGCCGACATCAAGATCGGCAACGCCCTGCCGCTGCGCAACATCCCCGTGGGGACCACGATCCACGCCGTGGAGCTCAAGCCCGGCGGCGGCGCGAAGTTCGGTCGCTCCGCGGGGACCGCGATCCAGCTGCTCGCCAAGGAGGGCGCCTCCGCGGCGCTGCGGCTCCCGTCCGGCGAGATCCGGCTCGTCGATGCCCGCTGCCGGGCCTCGATCGGCTCGGTCGGCAACGAGGAGCACGAGCTCACCAGCCTCGGCAAGGCGGGGCGGATGCGCTGGAAGGGCGTGCGTCCACAGACCCGTGGTGTGGCCATGAACCCCGTCGACCACCCGCTCGGTGGTGGCGAGGGCCGCTCCTCCGGTGGTCGGCACCCGACCGACCCGTGGGGCAACCCCGAGCGCCGCACCCGCAAGCGCAACCACCGTTCCGACCCCTACATCATCCGCCGTCGCGGCAAGAAGCGCCGCTGACCGACGTCCGCGGGGCGACCCGCACCCGCCGCCGACCCCGGTGGCACCCGACCGCAGCACGGGTCGGACCCATGGAGGGCTGACAGATGCCACGCAGCTTGAAGAAGGGCTTCTTCGTCGACGACCATCTGATGAGGAAGGTCGAGGCGCAGAACGAGGCCGGGACCAAGAAGGTCATCAAGACCTGGTCGCGGCGGTCCACCATCTTCCCGGAGATGGTCGGCCACACCCTGGCCGTGCACGACGGGCGCAAGCACGTCCCGGTCTACATCACCGAGTCGATGGTCGGCCACAAGCTCGGCGAGTTCGCCCCGACCCGTGCCATCAAGTGGGGTGGCGCGGGTGAGAAGCAGGGCGTCAAGCGCCGCTAGGAGCTCACGATGACAACCAAGGTCAAGGCGACCGCCAAGTACGTGCGGGTGAGCCCGTCCAAGGTGCGCCAGCTCACGCGGCTGATCGCGGGGCAGCACGTGGACGAGGCCCGACGCATCCTGCAGTTCGCCGACAAGGCCGCGGCCGAGCCCCTGCGCAAGGTGCTCGAGTCGGCCATCGCCAACGCAGAGAACAACGACGACCTCGACCCCGATGAGCTGTACGTCGACCAGGCGTACGCCGACGAGGGGCCGACGCTCAAGCGGTACCAGCCACGGGCGCTGGGTCGCGCCTACCGGATCCGCAAGCGGACCAGCCACATCACCGTCGTGGTCACGCCAGCGGAGGAGAACTGACATGGGTCAGAAGGTCAACCCCTACGGCTTCCGCCTCGGTGTCACCACGGACTGGAAGTCCCGGTGGATCGCGGACAAGAGGTCCTACGCCGCCTACCTCCACGAGGACGACCGGGTGCGCGCCTACATCCGTGAGCGCGTCCGGCACGCCGGCGTGAGCCGCATCGACATCACCCGCACGCGGGACAACGTCGAGGTGTCCGTCCAGGCGGCGCGTCCCGGCATCGTCATCGGGCGGCGTGGCGCCGAGGCGGACGCGATCCGGGCCGATCTCGAGAAGCTCACGGGCAAGAAGGTGAAGCTCAACATCATCGAGATCAAGAACCCGGAGCTCGACGCCCAGGTCGTCGCCTTCAACGTGGCCGAGCAGCTGCGAGGCCGGGTCTCCTTCCGTCGCGCGATGCGCCGGGCCGTCCAGTCGGCGATGAAGGCCGGCGCCAAGGGCATCCGGATCCAGGTCTCCGGCCGCCTCGGCGGCGCGGAGATGAGCCGGACCGAGTGGTACCGCGAGGGCCGCGTCCCGCTCCACACCCTGCGCGCCAAGGTGGACTACGGCTTCGACGAGGCCCGCACCACCTACGGCCGCATCGGTGTGAAGGTCTGGGTCTACACCGGTGACCAGATCGGCTCCGGTGAGGAGGCCGAGGCGCTGCGCGCGATGGAGCGTGCCAAGGCGCTCTCGGAGGGCCGCAACGTCGAGGACCGTCCGCGCCGCAAGTCCGCCCGCAAGGCGGCCAGCGTCGCCAAGAAGGTGACCGGCGTCGGCTCCCGGCCCAAGCCCGAGGCCAAGCCCGAGGCGCCCGCGCCCGAGCAGAGCGCCCCAGCGCCCGAGCAGAGCGCCCCGGCGCCCGAGCCGAGCACCCCGGCGGAGCCGGTCGCATCGGACGCCTCCAACGCCCCGGCGCCGGCACCCACCTCGGTGACCGAGGCGGGCGAGACCCCGGCCAGCGCCGACACCCCGGCGACGACCGAGGCCGCACCGCCGCAGTCCGGCCCGATGCCGGCCGAGGCCCTCGCCGGTGAGGACGCCCCCGAGGCGCCGACCGAGCGGCCCGCGGAGGCGGACGTCGCCGAGGTGGCGCCCGAGACCGACAAGGACGGTGAGGCCTGATGCTCGCCCCCAAGCGCGTGATGCACCGCAAGCAGCACCGCCCCCGCCCCCTGAAGGGGATGTCGAAGGGTCACACCCAGGTCTACGTCGGTGACTACGGCCTCATGGCCACCAGCCCCGGCTGGATCACCGCGCGGCAGATCGAGTCGGCCCGTATCGCCATCACGCGTGCCATCAAGCGTGGCGGCAAGGTCCGCATCACGATCTTCCCGGACCGCTCGATCACCAAGAAGCCGCTCGAGACCCGCATGGGCTCCGGCAAGGGCGCGCCCGAGCACTGGGTCGCGCCGGTCAAGCCCGGGCGGATCATGTTCGAGCTGTCGGGTGTGGACGAGGAGCTCGCCCGCGAGGCGATGCGCAAGGCCTCGCACAAGCTGCCCGTCACCACGAAGTTCGTGACCCGTGAGGAGACCGGCGAATGATGACCGCGACCGAACTGCGCGAGCTGGCTGACGACGAGCTGCGCGTCAAGCTCGACGAGAGCAAGGAGGAGCTGTTCAACCTCCGCTTCCAGGTCGTCACCGGCCAGCTCGACAACCCGCGACGCATCAAGGAGGTCAAGCGCGAGATCGCTCGCGTGCTGACCGTGATGCGTGAGCGCGACATCGCGGCCGCCCGCGAGAACGAGGCCTGATCATGGCAGACAACACCGAGCGCAACACCCGCAAGGAGCGTCAGGGTGTCGTGGTCTCCGACGTGCAGGACAAGACCATCGTGGTCCGCGTCGAGCGCCGCACGACGCACCCGCTGTACGGCAAGACGCTGTCGCGGTCGAAGAAGTACCACGCGCACGACGAGGACAACACCGCCCGCGTCGGCGACACGGTGCGCATCCAGGAGACCCGCCCCTACTCGAAGCTGAAGCGGTGGCGGCTGGCCGGCATCGTCGAGCGGGCCAAGTGATCCCCACGGGTCGCTGCGGCGGCCCGACCCTGCTCGACGGCTGTGCCCTGGCCGGTGACGACACAGAGAGAGAACGATGATCCAGACCGAATCGCGGCTGAAGGTCGCGGACAACTCGGGAGCTCGCGAGGTGCTCGCCATCCGCGTGCTCGGCGGGTCCGGTCGTCGCTACGCGTCCGTCGGTGACGTGTTCGTCGGCACGGTCAAGAACGCCATCCCGAACTCCAACGTCAAGAAGGGCGAGGTCGTCCGCTGCGTCGTGGTGCGCACCGCCAAGGAGCGCCGTCGCCCGGACGGGTCCTACGTGCGCTTCGACGACAACGCCTGCGTGATCATCCGACCCGACGGCACGCCGCGTGGCACCCGCATCTTCGGCCCCGTCGCCCGTGAACTGCGTGACAAGCGCTTCATGCGGATCATCTCGCTCGCTCCGGAGGTGCTGTGATGCATCGCATCCGCAAGGACGACCAGGTCAAGGTGATCACCGGCAAGGACGCCGGGCGGACCGGCCGGGTGGTGAGGATCTTCTCCGACCGCGACCGCGTGCTCGTCGAGGGCGTCAACTACGTCAGGAAGCACGAGCGCATCCAGCAGGAGCGCGGCGGCGGCCAGGGCGGTGGCATCATCGAGACCGAGGCCCCCATCCACCTCTCCAACGTGCAGCCCATCTGCCCCTCGTGCAACGAGGCGACCCGGATCGGCTTCGTCTACGAGGTCGAGGGCGACCGTCGCTCCAAGGTCCGTCGCTGCAAGCGGTGCGACAGCACCTTCTGAGCCCCAACCGAGGTGGCGGGACGCCACCACACGATGAGCCGGACGGCCCGCCGCTGGACGCGGGATCGGCGCCACACCCCGTTACGGGTGAGGGTCGGGTCGAGCACCCCGGCGAGGAGGACCCCACGAGATGAGCGAGACCACGGCGGCCGCGCCCATGACGCCACGGCTCAAGCAGCGCTACCACGACGAGGTCGTGCCGGCGCTCACCGAGCAGCTGGGCATCACCAACCGGATGCAGGTCCCCGGCTTCGAGAAGATCGTCGTCAACGTCGGTCTCGGTGAGGCCATCGCCGACGCCAAGGCGCTCGAGGGCGCCATGAAGGACGTCGCGACCATCACCGGCCAGAAGCCGCGGGTCAACCGCGCGCGCAAGTCCATCGCCGGCTTCAAGCTGCGCGAGGGCATGCCGATCGGGGTGAAGGTCACCCTGCGCGGCGACCGGATGTGGGAGTTCCTCGACCGGCTGCTCTCGGTCGCCCTGCCACGCATCCGCGACTTCCGCGGGCTGAAGGCGACCGCCTTCGACGGCCGCGGCAACTACACCTTCGGCCTGGTCGAGCAGCTGGTGTTCCCCGAGATCGACTACGACGACATCGACGCGGTGCGCGGGATGGACATCACCATCGTGACCACCGCCACCGACGACGAGGGCGGCCGTGCCCTGCTGGACGCCTACGGCTTCCCCTTCGCCCGCGGCCAGGAGGGCTGACACGATGGCCAAGAAGTCCAAGATCGCCTCGAACAAGCGGGGCGCGAAGTTCGAGGTCCGCGACTACACGCGCTGCGCCCGCTGCGGCCGGCCGCGTGCGGTCTACCAGCGCTTCGAGCTGTGCCGGGTGTGCTTCCGAGAGATGGCCCACGCCGGCGAGCTGCCCGGCATCAGGAAGGCCAGCTGGTGATCTGCGGCCGCGGAGCCGGGCCCACACGCCCGCCGGCGGCCACCGCACCCTGCGGACCCAACGGATGGGAAGTGCGCGGATCCGTCCGCGTAACCCCGAGGAGTGAACACCGATGACCATGACCGATCCCGTCGCGGACATGCTGACGCGTGTGCGCAACGCGTCGATCGCCTACCACGACGCCACCTCGATGCCCGCCTCGAAGATCAAGGTGAACATCGCCAGGATCCTCGAGCAGGAGGGGTACATCGAGGGCTACAGCGTGGAGGAGACCGAGCCCCAGGCGACCCTGACGATCCGGATGAAGTACGGCCCGAACCGTGAGCGCGTCATCGCGGGCCTGCGCCGCATCTCCAAGCCCGGCCTGCGCGTCTACGTCAAGCGTGACGAGGTGCCCCGGGTCCTCGGCGGCCTCGGCGTCGCGATCCTGTCCACCAACGCCGGCCTCATGACCGACCGCGCTGCCCGCAAGGACGGCGTCGGCGGTGAGGTCATCGCCTACGTCTGGTAGGAGAGGCACATGTCCCGCATCGGAAAGCTGCCCGTCCCCGTGCCCGCTGGCGTGGAGGTCGACCTCGACGGTCTGACCGTGCGCGTCGCGGGCCCCAAGGGCGAGCTGGTTCGCACCATGCCGGAGGGCGTCACGCTCACGCGTGACGACGACGGCGCGGTCGTGGTCGCCCCCGCGGACGACTCCCGCGACGCCCGCTCGCGCTGGGGGCTGGTCCGCTCGCTCATCGCCAACATGGTCACCGGCGTGACCGAGGGCTACGCGAAGTCCCTGGAGCTGGTCGGCGTCGGCTACCGCGCCGCGCCCAAGGGCAGCGACCTCGAGCTGCAGGTCGGCTACTCGCACCCGGTGGTGATCAAGGCCCCCGAGGGCATCACCTTCGCGGTCCCCCAGCCGACCCGGGTCGAGGTCTCCGGCATCGACAAGGTGCTGGTCGGCCAGGTCGCCGCCAACATCCGCAAGGTCCGCCCGCCGGAGCCCTACAAGGGCAAGGGCATCAAGTACAGCGGTGAGGTCATCCGCCGCAAGGCCGGCAAGGCCGCGGGCCGCTGACCCACCCGTCCCACCCGTCCCACCCGTCCGATCCAGCGGTGCCGACCCGGCGCCGCCGCCCGCCCCGCGGGCTCGTGGCCACCCAGCGGTCCCGCACAGCGCGAGGCCGGTAGGGGTGGCACCCTACGAGGAGCACCCCGATGGACCCGACCAAGAAGCGCGTCGCCCGCCGCAACCGGCAGCTGCGCGCGCGCAAGCGCATCACGGGCACGGCCACCAAGCCGCGCCTGTCGGTGTACCGCAGCAACGACCACATCTACGCCCAGCTGATCGACGACGTCGCGGGCCACACCCTGGTCGCTGCCTCCTCCCTGGAGGACAGCGTCACCAAGGGCGAGGACGGCAAGGTCGGCGTCGCCCGGCAGGTCGGCACCACGATCGGTGAGCGCGCCACCGCGGCGGGCATCACCACGTGCGTGTTCGACCGCGGTGGGAACCGGTACGCCGGCCGCGTCGCGGCCCTGGCGGACGGGGCCCGCGAGGCCGGGCTCGAGTTCTGACCCAGCCGCCCGAGGGCGGACAACGAGGAGTAGCAACATGGCAGCCAACAACCGCTCCGGCGGGCAGGGGCGCGGCGGACGTGGTGGTCGGGACGACCGGCGCGGCGGGTCGCGCCCGGAGCCGCGCGAGCAGTTCGACGAGCGCGTCGTCTCGATCAACCGTGTCGCCAAGGTCGTCAAGGGTGGTCGGCGCTTCCAGTTCACCGCGCTCGTCGTCGTCGGCGACGGCAAGGGGATGGTCGGCGTCGGGCACGGCAAGGCCAAGGAGGTCCAGTCGGCCATCCAGAAGGGCGTGGAGGAGGCCAAGAAGAACTTCTTCAAGGTCCCGATGGTGGGCAACACCATCGTCCACCCCGTCGTGGGGCGCGCCGGTGCCGGCCAGGTCATGCTCAAGCCCGCGGCGCCCGGTACCGGGGTCATCGCCGGCGGCCCGGTGCGTGCGGTCGTCGAGGCCGCCGGCATCCAGGACCTGCTGGCCAAGTCGCTCGGGACCGCGAACCCGATCAACGTCGTCCACGCCACCGTCGAGGGGCTGAGGTCCCAGCGCTCCGCGCACCAGATCGCGGCGCTGAGGGACAAGGCCGTCGAGGACGTGGCGCCCAAGGCGATGGTCGAGACGATGCGCGGTGGAGGTGCGTGATGGCGACCCACCTGAGGATCACCCAGACCCGCTCGCTGATCGGCCGCACCGCTGACCAGCGCGCGACCGTCGCCTCGCTCGGGCTCAAGCGCATCCGGCACACCGTGGTGCAGCCGGACCGGCCCGAGATCCGCGGCATGCTCCGCAAGGTCCCGCACCTGGTGACCTTCGAGGAGGTCGACGGCGACCACGCCGAGGAGGCGTCGTCATGACGATCAAGCTCCACCACCTCAAGCCCGCTGAGGGCGCCAAGACCGACAGGAAGCGCGTGGCCCGCGGTGACCGCGGCAAGGGCGGCAAGACCGCCGGCCGGGGCACCAAGGGCACCGGCGCGCGCGGCAGCGTGCCCGAGAGCTTCGAGGGCGGGCAGATGCCGCTCGTGCGGCGCCAGCCCAAGCGCCCCGGCTTCAACAACCCCAACAAGGTCGTGTTCGCGGTCATCAACGTCGCCCGCCTCGAGGAGGCCTTCGAGGCCGGTGACGAGGTCACGGTCGCGACGCTCACCGCCAAGGGGTTGGTCAAGAAGAAGCGGCCGGTGAAGGTCCTCGGGAACGGGGAGCTGACCAAGGCGCTGACCATCGACGTGGACGCCATCACCGCCACCGCGCGGGAGAAGGTCGTCGCGGCCGGTGGCACCGTCCTCTGAACACGCCCTGACCGTCCGCCGGGCCCGGGCCCCTGCCAGGTGGCAGGCCGGTCGCGGGCCCGGTCCGCTAGCATCGCCGTCCTCGGCGCTGAGAGGTCCCCATGCTCCGCGCGTTCGTCAACGCCTTCAAGATCCCCGACCTGCGGCGCAAGCTGCTGTTCACCCTGCTCATCATCGCGATCTACCGCCTCGGCGGCTGGATCCCGGTACCGGGCGTGAACGTCGAGGTGCTGCGTGACGCGGTCGGCGACCAGTCCGCCGGTGCGATCGTCGGCATCATCAACGTCTTCGCCGGCGGGGCGCTGCAGCAGATGGCGGTCTTCGCGCTCGGGATCATGCCCTACATCACCGCCAGCATCATCATGCAGCTGCTGGCGGTGGTCATCCCGCGGCTCGAGGAGCTGAAGCGGGAGGGCGAGCAGGGCCGGCGCAAGATCACCCAGTACACCCGCTACGGCACGGTGGGGCTCGCGTTGCTGCAGTCCACCGGGCTCGTCACCCTGGCCCGCAACGGCTCGCTGTTCGGGACCCAGGTGATGGAGGGGGCGGGGACGGCGACCGTGATCATCGCGGTGCTGACCCTGACCGCCGGCACGACGCTGGTGATGTGGCTCGGCGAGCTCATCACCGCCCGCGGCGTCGGCAACGGCATGTCGATCCTGATCTACATCTCGATCGTGAGCCAGTTCCCCTCCCAGCTCGCCATCGTGCGGACCCAGAACGGCTGGGGCTGGGTCGCCGGGGTGCTGCTCATGGGGGTCGTGCTCACCGTCGCCGTGGTCTTCATGGAGATGGGCCAGCGTCGTATCCCCGTGCAGTACGCCCGCCGCCAGGTGGGTCGCAAGAGCTACGGCGGGCAGTCGACCTACATCCCGCTGAAGGTCAACCAGTCCGGCGTCATCCCGGTCATCTTCGCCTCCTCGCTGATGTACCTGCCGGGGCTCGCAGCCTCGCTGTCGGGCAACCAGTCGTTGATCACCTGGACCGAGCGCTACCTCTCCGACGCGACCTCGTGGGTGTTCATCCTCGTGTTCGCGACGCTGACGATCTTCTTCGCCTACTTCTACAGCGCGATCACCTTCAACCCGGTCGAGGTCGCGGACAACATGCAGCGCTACGGCGGCTTCATCCCGGGTATCCGCCCCGGCCGCCAGACCGCGGAGTACCTCGACAAGGTGCTCACCCGCATCACGTTGCCGGGCTCGCTCTACCTCGCTGGGATCGCGGTGCTTCCCTTCATCCTGCTCGCGGTCGGCGACATCGGGGCCTTCCCCCTGGGTGGGGTGAGCCTGCTCATCATGGTCGGGGTCGCCCTGCAGACCAACCAGCAGATCGAGTCGCAGCTCATGCAGCGCAACTACGAGGGCTTCCTGCGCTGACGTCGCCGGTCCGCGGCGGCACCGCGGTGCGGCCGCGGACCGGGGGCGTCCCACTGGACGGGCCCGATGCCGACCGCACCCGGGTGGTTGGCTAGGGTCGTCTCAGGACGCTCACAGCTGCTGCCGCTCCCTCGGCCTCCCCGCCGAGGCCGGCGACGGAGGGACCGACGTGCGACTCATCCTGCTGGGACCACCGGGGGCAGGCAAGGGCACCCAGGCGGCGCGCATCGCCGAGGCGTACGCCATCCCCCACATCTCCACCGGCGACATCCTCCGCGCCAACGTCCGGGCCGGCACCGAGCTCGGGACCGAGGCCAAGCGCTACATGGACGCTGGCGACCTCGTGCCCGACGAGCTGGTGATGCGGATGGTGGGTGACCGCCTGCGCGAGCCGGACGCGGCCACCGGGTTCCTGTTCGACGGGTTCCCCCGCACCGTGCCGCAGGCCGAGGCGCTCGAGCACCTGCTGGTGGAGCACGCCGCCCCGCTGGACGCCGTGCTGCGGCTGTCGGTGCCCCGCGACGAGGTGATCTCGCGCCTGACCGGTCGGCGGACCTGCAGCTCCTGCGGCCGCATCTTCCACGTCCGTTTCGACCCGCCTGAGGTCGAGGGTCGGTGCGACGTGTGCGGTGGCGAGCTCGTCCAGCGTGATGACGACACCGAGGAGGTGGCACGCAACCGCCTCGACGTGTACGCCGCGCAGACCGAGCCGCTCGAGCACTTCTACTGGGAGCGGGGGTTGCTGCGCGACGTCGAGGCGACCGGCACACCCGACGAGGTGTTCGCCTCCGCGCGCCGGATCCTCGACGCGCTCGGCTGAGTCCAACTTCCGGGCAGCGGCCGGGCGGTCCGAACGTCGCGTCGCGTCGTGGGGGCACGGGCCCTACCCTCGGGGTCGGTCGTGGCCACAGGTCGGCGCGGCTTCAGACGCAGCGACGAGGATGCGGTCGATGATCATCAAGAAGAGCCGGGCCGAGGTCGAGCGCATGGCCAAGGCCGGGGCGGTGGTCGCCCGGGCCCACGAGGAGGTCATGGAGCGCCTCAAGCCCGGCATGACCACCCTCGACCTCGATCGCATCGCCGAGGAGGTCATCGTCCGCTCCGGTGGGGTCCCGTCCTTCAAGGGCTACCGCGGGTTCCCCGCCACCCTGTGCACCTCCCCGAACGACCAGATCGTGCACGGCATCCCCTCCGCCGACGTCGTGCTGGCCGAGGGCGACCTCATCTCGATCGACTGCGGCGCGATCGTCGACGGCTTCCACGGCGACTCCGCGGTGACCCTCGTGGTCGGCGGTGACGA
This sequence comes from Nitriliruptoraceae bacterium, assembly GCA_046540855.1. Classification (GTDB taxonomy): domain Bacteria; phylum Actinomycetota; class Nitriliruptoria; order Nitriliruptorales; family Nitriliruptoraceae; genus T1Sed10-7. Next base: position 5,858 of record JBKHEJ010000026.1, on the reverse strand, counting down.
GGCGGCCGCGCCCGAGGCGCTGCGGCTCGTGCGCCAGACCCGCAACGCCCTGTGGCAAGGGCTGGCGCAGGCCCGGCACGGCAACCGGCTCGGGGACATCGGCGCCGCGGTCGAGGCCGTGGCCGAGGTGGACGGCTACGGCGTGGTGCGCGAGTACGTCGGGCACGGCATCGGCCGCGCCCTGCACGAGGATCCGTCCGTGCCGAACTACGGACGCTCCGGCAAGGGCCTGAAGATGACCAAGGGGTGGGTCATCGCCATCGAGCCGATGTTCAACCTCGGCAGCGAGGAGACCCGCACCCTCGACGACGAGTGGACGGTCGTGACCGCCGACGGTGCGCTCTCGGCGCACTGGGAGCACACGGTCGCGGTCACCGAGGACGGCCCGTGGGTGCTGACCGCCCGGTCGGACGAGCCGAGCCACCTCGGCGACGGGGTGGAGGTCCCGAGCTACTGACCCGGCGTCGGCGAGCGGTTGCCGACCCCGGGTGGCGCGGGGTACCCTGTTCGCACGCCCTGCCGTGCGGCAGGGCGTCATCACGTCGCGGACGCGGTGCCCCGCCACCTCGGTGTCGGCAGCGCGCGGGCCGCGACCTCGGCCGAGCGTCCGGGTGCCTGGCGCCCGACGGTGGTGCCGAGAGCCGTGGTGCGACCCGCGAGCAGGACCGACCCGGAGGCGGCGTGGCCGAGAAGGAAGAGTCCATCCAGGTGGAGGGCACCGTGACCGAGGCCCTCCCGAACACGCAGTTCCGTGTGGAGCTGGAGAACGGACACAGCGTCCTCGCCCACATCAGCGGGAAGATGCGGATGCACTACATCCGGATCCTGCCCGGTGACAAGGTGGTCGTGGAGCTCTCGCCCTACGACCTGTCCCGCGGACGGATCACCTACCGCTACAAGTGACCTGACGGGTCCGGACGGACCGGCGCGCTGCCTCGGCGCCGGTGCTCCGCGTCCACGGCCCGCAGCCGACAACGTGCCGGGCGGCGCGTACCACGCGCCCGAAGGCACCACATGCGGCGCACGCACCCGCGTGACGCCGGGAACGGCCGGCCGCTCCCGGCACGTCCGCCACCGTGACGGTGACGACGTGACGGGCACGTGGACGAAGCCTCCCGAGCCGGCCCACCGGGCGCGGTCCGGGGAGCGGCCCTGGGGTACGGGACGCAGCCCCCTCACCCCAGCGACGACCACCCGGGTCGTCGCGATCAGCCGAGGAGGTTCGGACGTGAAGGTGCATCCGTCCGTCAAGAAGGTGTGTGACAAGTGCAAGATCATCCGCCGCAACGGCGCGGTCCGCGTGATCTGTGAGAACCCGCGCCACAAGCAGCGGCAGGGCTGAGGAGGTCGACCATGGCTCGCATCGCAGGCGTCGACATCCCGCGCGACAAGCGCGTCGTCATCGCCCTGACCTACATCTACGGCGTCGGCCGCACCCGTGCGGAGCAGACGCTCGCCGCCACCGAGGTCGATCCGGACACCCGCGTCCGTGACCTGACCGACGAGCAGGTCCAGCGGCTCCGCGTCCACATCGAGAACGAGTACCGCGTCGAAGGTGACCTCCGCCGCGAGGTCGCCAACAACATCAAGCGCAAGATCGAGATCGGCTCCTACCAGGGGGTCCGGCACCGTCTGGGCCTGCCGGTCCGCGGCCAGCGCACCCACACCAACGCCCGCAGCCGCAAGGGCCCGAAGCGCGCCGTCGGCGGCATCCGCAAGCCGACGCGCAAGCACTGATCCTCAGGAGCTGATCCATGGCGCAGAACAAGCCTCGGGGCCGCAAGCGCGAGCGCAAGAACGTCATGCACGCGCAGGCCCACATCAAGGCCACCTTCAACAACACCATCATCACCTTCACCGACCAGCAGGGCAACGTGCTCGCGTGGTCGACGGGTGGCAACGCGGGCTTCAAGGGCTCGCGCAAGTCCACCCCCTTCGCCGCCCAGATCGCGGCCGAGCAGGCCACGAAGGCCGCGGTGGAGAACGGCGTCCGCAAGGTGGACGTCTACTGCAAGGGCCCGGGTGCCGGTCGCGAGACCGCCATCCGGACGCTGGCTGCCGCGGGCATCGAGGTGCTGTCCATCAAGGACATCACGCCGGTGCCCCACAACGGCTGCCGTCCGCCCAAGCGCCGCCGTACCTGAGGTGGCGTCGTGGCACCACCTCGGTGCCACGTCCCTGTCCGTTCCGGCCGTCCCGCTCGTGGGCGGTCGGGAGCGCGGCGCTATCGCCCGCGCTCCCGTGGCACCCCTGCCAGGGGGTGACCGAGAGAGGAAGCTCGCATGGCTCGCTACACCGGTCCCATGACCAAGAAGTCCCGCCGGCTCGGCGTGGACCTGAAGGGCAACGACAAGAACTTCGAGAAGCGCCCCTACCCGCCGGGGGAGCACGGCCGCGGCCGCATCAAGGAGTCGGAGTACCTGCTCCAGCTGCGCGAGAAGCAGAAGGCCCGCTACTACTACGGCGTGCTCGAGAAGCAGTTCCGGCGGTACTACGAGGAGGCGAACCGGCAGGAGGGTCGGACCGGTGAGAACCTGCTGATCCTGCTCGAGCGTCGGCTCGACAACGTGCTGTACCGCGCCGGGTGGGGCCGCAGCCGGGCCGAGTCGCGGCAGCTGGTCAGCCACAAGCACGTGCTCGTCAACAACCGCGCCACCAACGTGCCCTCCTACCGGGTCAAGCCGGGCGACGTGATCGAGATCCGCAACCGGGCGCGTGAGTCGCAGGCGGTCATCGGCTCGCTCGAGGTCTTCGGCAGCCGCGAGGTGCCGGGGTGGCTGTCGAGCGACCCGAACGCCTTCAAGGTCACCGTCAACGACCTGCCCGTGCGCTCCCAGATCGACGCGCCGGTCACCGAGCAGGCGATCGTCGAGCTGTACTCGAAGTGAGCCCCGCGCCGTGACCACCTGGTCACGGCCCACCCTCGGCCCCGGGTCGCCGGGGGTGGTCGATGGATCCGTCGCCGATGGCCCCGGGAACGAGGGCGGCGGGTGGTGGGGGGACGTCCCCGCCGAACCCACAGATGGAGCACCAGATGTCCGACTTCGGTTTCTACGACGAGGACGGCGTGATGGAGCTGGGCGAGACCCAGTCCGGATCCCCGTTCATCGCCTACCGCCCCCGGCTGGTCGAGGAGGAGGTCGAGCCCGGCCTGCGCTCGCGGTTCCGCATCGAGCCGCTCGAGCCCGGCTTCGGCTACACGATCGGCAACTCCCTGCGGCGCACCCTGCTCAGCTCCGTGCCGGGCGCTGCGGTCACGCGGCTGCGCTTCACCTCCGCCCAGGCTGCTGGTCCCGAGGGCGGCTCGGTCCTGCACGAGTTCTCCGCGATCGAGGGTGTCAAGGAGGACGTGACCGACATCATCCTCAACATCAAGGACCTCGTGGTCCGCTCCGACTCCGATGAGCCGGTCGAGATCTTCCTCGGTGGTGACGGCCCCGGTGTCCTGACCGCGGAGAACATCTTCGCGCCCTCCCAGGTCGAGGTCGTCAACGAGGACCTGCACATCGCGACGCTGAACGCCAACGGCCACCTCGAGATGTACCTGACGGTCGAGCGTGGACGCGGGTACGTGACCGCCGACGCGAACAAGCGCGCCTCCGACCCGATCGGCGTCATCGCGATCGACTCGGTGTTCAGCCCGATCCGCCGGGTCGCCTACCGCGTCGAGCCGACCCGTGTCGAGCAGATGACCAACTACGACGAGCTCATCCTCGACGTCGAGACCGACGGCTCGCTCACCCCCGGCCAGGCGCTGTCCTCGGCGGGGGAGACCCTCAAGGGCCTGTTCGAGCAGTTCGCCGAGTACGAGACCTCCGGCCCCGGTGGCATCGTGGTCTCCCCGGAGGAGGCCGTCACCGCGACCGGTGTCGACCCGGTCAAGACCACCACGATCGAGGACCTCGACCTGTCGGTGCGCTCCTACAACTGCCTCAAGCGCGAGGGCGTGGCCACCGTCGGCGAGCTCATGGACCGCACCGAGCAGGAGCTGCTCGAGATCCGCAACTTCGGCTCGAAGTCGGTGGACGAGGTCAAGGAGAAGCTGGCCGAGCTGGGGGTCGCCCTCAAGGAGTGAGGCCGCCCGCGCGGCGGGGGTGCTCGTCCCCGCCGCGGTGATCCGCGGGCCCGCTCCCGCATCGCACACCCACCGCGCCCCTCGGGTGCGAAGGAGAGATCGACATGCCGACCCCCAAGCGAGGCCCCCGCCTCGGCGGCGGCCCTGCCCACCAGAAGCAGCTGCTGGCCAACCAGGCTCGGGATCTGTTCCGGCACGGCCGGATCCGCACCACCGAGTCGAAGGCGAAGGCGCTCCGGCCCTACGCGGAGAAGCTCATCACCAAGGCCAAGCGCGGCGACCTGCACAGCCGCCGGCTCGTGCTGGCCGACCTGCGTGACCGCGACGTCGTGGCCTACCTGTTCGAGGACATCGCGCCGCGCTTCGCGGACCGGGACGGCGGCTACACCCGCATCCTGAAGCTGGAGCCGCGCAAGGGCGACAACGCGCCCATGGCCCTGATCGAGCTCGTCGACCAGGGTGACCGGGCCGGTGGCGAGGCCATCGAGGAGTCCAAGGCCGGCCGCTCCCGCGGGCTGTTCGGTCGTCGGCGCAAGAACGTCGGTGAGGAGGCCGCGGTGCCTGCCGCTGCGGCCGCCGCCGGGACCGCGCTGCTCGACCAGGACGAGGAGGCCGAGGAGGAGGACGTCTTCGACGTCGAGGACGACGCCCAGGTCGCCGCGGCGATCGCCGAGGCCACGGGCGGTGACGTCGGCTCCGCGGGGTCGGTGTCCTCCGTCTCGTCGGTGTCGTCGGGGTCGTCCGTCTCCTCCGTGTCCTCCGTCGAGGACGAGGACGCCGATGGCGACGACGAGGACGCCAAGGCCTGAGGCCGCCGGGCGTGGGACCCCCTTCTCCCGCGCCCCGGCCGAACCGGCCGCGGGGCCCGTCGGTCCCGCGCCCCGGCCGAGCCGTCCGCGCAAGGACGCGGTGCCACCTCCCTCCGGCGCCACCGTACGGCTGAGGATCGACCTCGCCTACGACGGCGGCCCCTTCGCCGGGTACGCCCGCCAGAGGGACCAGACCACCGTCCAGGGCGAGCTCGAGCGGGTGCTGGCGCGAACGCTCGACCAGGCGGTGGACCTCACCGCGGCCGGCCGGACCGACCGGGGGGTTCACGCGCTGGCGCAGGTCGTCCACCTCGACGTCGATCCCGAGGTGGCGCGGGCGCGCCGCGCGCTCGCCGACCTCGAGGTCCTGCGCGACCGGCTCGACCACCAGGTCGGGCCGGCGATCACGATCTGGGCCGTCCGGCGCGTCGGCGCGGGCTTCGACGCGCGCTTCTCCGCCACCGCCCGGCGCTACCGCTACCGGCTGGTCGACGCGCCCGCGGCCGACCCGATCCGGCGCGGGGACCGGTGGCACGTCCCCGGCCCGCTGTCGGTGTCGGCGATGCGGGCAGCGGGCCAGGCCCTGCTCGGCGAGCACGACCTCGCCTCGTTCTGCCGGCGGGCGCCGGGTCGCACGACGGTGCGGCGCCTGGACCGGCTCACCCTCGCCCGCCCCGAGCCCGGACGGATCGACGTCGTGCTCGAGGGGCCGGCGTTCTGCCACCAGCAGGTCCGCTCCATCATCGGCTGCCTCGTCGAGGTCGGTCGTGGCCGCCGGCCGGTCGGCTGGCTGGGGGAGGTGCTGGCGGCCCGGGACCGGCAGGCCGCCGCTCGGGTCGCGCCACCGCACGGGTTGACCCTGGAGGCGGTCCGCTACGGTCGCGGCTGGCCAGCAGCGCCACCCCCGGCCGCACGGCGCGTCCGGTGACGGTCGTGTCCGGTGGCGGTCGCCGCGGCGTTGACCGGCGCCACCG
>JBKHEJ010000025.1:0-18942 GCA_046540855.1 Nitriliruptoraceae bacterium | reverse complement strand
GCCGAGCTCCTCGCCGTCCTCGCCGACCACCGGGTAGCCGGCCCGTGGCGACCGGCGGCCCTCGGCCACGAGCCCGACGAGGTGCTCGCGCGACGGGGCGTCAGCTGCGGCCTCGAGCGCCGCCCGCCCGACGAAGTCCGCGGGCTTGTCGAAGGCCACCACCCGTCCGAGGCCGGCGGCGGCTGGCGGGCGTTCGGGTCCGAGCTCGTGGCCGTACAGCGGCATGCCGGCCTCCAGCCGCAGCGTGTCGCGGGCCGCCAGCCCGCACGGTGCCAGGTCGTACGCCGCGCCGGCCTCGCGCAGGCGAGCCCACAGCGCTGCCGCGGCGGCCGCGTCGCAGTACAGCTCGAACCCGTCCTCCCCGGTGTAGCCGGTCCGGGCCGCGAACACCTCGATGCCGGCGACCTCGGCGTCGGTGCCGGCGTAGGGGCGCAGCGCGTCCAGCGGCGTGGCGGTGAGCCCGCCGAGCAGCTCGACGGCGCGCGGCCCCTGCACCGCGAGCAGCGCGACCTCCTCGGTCCGGTCCTCGATGCGCACGTGAAGACCCACCGCCCGCTCCTGGAGGGCGCGGGCCACGCTCAGCCGGTTGGCGGCGTTGGCGACGACGAGGTACTCCTCCTCCGCGCGCCGGTAGACCACGAGGTCGTCGAGCACCCCGCCGTCCGCGGCGCACAGCATCGTGTAGCGGGCTCGGCCGGGCGCCACGGCCGAGAGGTGACCCACCAGCGCGCGGTCGAGGGCTTCGGCGGCCTGCGGCCCGTGGACCTCGAGCTCGGCCATGTGGCTGAGGTCGAACAGGCCGACCCGCTGGCGGACCGCGTGGTGCTCCTGGAGGTCGCTCGCGTACCTCACCGGCATCGACCAGCCGGCGAAGGTGGTGAAGGTCGCGTCGAGCGCCACGTGCTCCTCGTGGAGGGGGGACCGCAGGCTCATCAGGACGCTCCTGCGGCGGCGAAGGCCTCGATCGGCGGGCAGGCGCAGACGAGGTTGCGGTCGCCGTGGGCGCTGTCGATCCGCCGCACCGGCGGCCAGTACTTCGAGCGGCGCAGCTCGGGGACCGGGAACACCGCCGTCGCCCGGTCGTAGGGGTGGTCCCACGGGCCGACCAGGGTCTCGGCCGTGTGCGGGGCGTTGACGAGGGGGTTGTCGTCCCGCGGCCAGGTGCCGTCCGCGATCCGGTCGATCTCCTCCCGGATCCGGATCATGGCGGTGCAGAAGCGCTCGAGCTCGGCGAGATCCTCGCTCTCGGTCGGCTCGATCATGAGCGTCCCGGCGACGGGGAAGCTCAGGGTGGGGGCGTGGAACCCGTAGTCGATGAGCCGTTTGGCGACGTCCTCCGCGTCGATCCCGGTCGTCCGTGCCAGCCCACGCAGGTCCAGGATCGCCTCGTGAGCCACCCACCCATCCGGCCCGGTGTAGAGGATCGGGTAGTGCGGGGCGAGCCGGTGGGTGAGGTAGTTGGCCGCGAGCACCGCGACCTCGGTCGCCCGGGTCAGCCCGGGGCCGCCCATCGCGCGGATGTAGGCCCACGGGATCGGCAGCACCCCGGCCGAGCCGAAGGGTGCCGCCGACACCGGCCCCACCGGGCCGGAGCGCCGCGCGGGGTCGGGGTGCATCGGGTGCGACGGGAGGTAGGGCACGAGGTGCTCGGCCACCGCGATGGGGCCGACGCCGGGTCCACCGCCCCCGTGCGGGATGCAGAACGTCTTGTGCAGGTTCAGGTGCGAGACGTCCCCGCCGAACCGTCCGGGTGCGGCGAGCCCGACCAGCGCGTTGAGGTTGGCGCCGTCGATGTAGACCTGGCCGCCGGCGTCGTGCACGAGGGCGCAGGCCTCGGTGATGCCCGCCTCGTACACCCCGTGGGTGGAGGGGTAGGTCACCATGATCGCGGCGACCCGGCCCGCGTGCTCGGCGAGCTTGGCGCGCAGGTCGTCGAGGTCGATGGTGCCGACCTCGGTGGCGGCGACCACCACGACCCGCAGCCCGGCCATCACGGCGCTGGCGGCGTTCGTCCCGTGGGCGCTGGAGGGGATCAGGCAGACGTCCCGCTCCTCCTCGCCGCGCTCGCGGTGGTAGGCGGCGATCGCGAGCAGGCCGGACAGCTCCCCCTGGGAGCCCGCGTTCGGCTGGACCGACACGGCTGCGTAGCCGGTGATGGTCGCGAGCCAGCGCTCCAGTTCGGCGATGAGCTCGAGGTAGCCGGCCGCGCGCGCCGCCGGCGCGAAGGGGTGCAGGTCCGCGAACCCCGGCCAGCTGATGGGCTCCATCTGGGTGGTCGCGTTCAGCTTCATGGTGCAGGACCCGAGCGGGATCATCCCGCGGTCGAGCGCGTAGTCCCGGTCGGCGAGGCGGCGCAGGTAGCGCAGCATCGCGGTCTCGGACCGGTGCTCGTGGAAGACAGGGTGCTCGAGCAGGGGCGCCCGGCGCCGCAGGTCCGTCGGGATCGCCGCGACACCCGGTCCCTCGGACGCGTCAGCGGGTGCCCCGAACGCGCGCAGCACCGCGTCGATGCACGCCGTGTCCGTCCGCTCGTCGCACGCGATCCTCACGTGGTCCGCGTCGGGCTGCCCGAGGTCGATGCCGGCCGCAGCGGCCGCGGCGACGACCTCCTCGGCCCGGCCCGGCAGGCGGGCCAGGACGGTGTCGAAGAAGCGGTCGTGCACGACCTCGACGCCGGCCGCCGAGAGGCCGGCCGCCAGGCGGGTGGCGTGGCCGTGGACGCGCTCGGCGATCGCGCGCAGGCCCTCGGGGCCGTGCCAGACCGCGTACATGCCGGAGACGACCGCGAGCAGGACCTGGGCGGTGCAGATGTTCGAGGTGGCCCGCTCACGGCGGATGTGCTGCTCGCGCGTCTGCAGCGCCAGCCGGTAGGCCGGCTGCCCGTCCGCATCGACCGACACCCCGACGAGCCGGCCTGGCAGCGAGCGCTCCAGACCGTCGCGCACCGCGATCGCGGCGGCGTGCGGGCCGCCGTAGCCGAGCGGGACCCCGAAGCGCTGCAGGGAGCTGACCACCACGTCCGCTCCCCAGGCGCCGGGGGGTTCCAGCAGGACCGCGGCGAGCGGATCGAGCGCGACCGTGACCATCATCCCACGCTCGTGGGCCTCGGCGGTGAGGCCCCGCAGGTCGCGTAGCGCACCGGAGGCGCCCGGCGACTGCAGCAGCACCGCGAAGGCGTCGCCGTCACCGAGCCCGTCGCTGAGGTCGTCGACCACCACCTCGATGCCCAGCGGTGCGCACCGGGTGCGGAGCACCGCGAGGGTCTGCGGCAGGACGTCCGCGTCGACGAGGACCCGGTCCGAGCTCGCCCGGGAGGTGCGCCGCAGCAGGGTGATGGCCTCCGCCGCGGCGGTCGCCTCGTCGAGCAGCGAGGCGTTGGCGGTGGGCAGCCCGGCGAGCTCGCTGACGAGGGTCTGGAAGTTCAGCAGCGCCTCGAGGCGTCCCTGGCTGATCTCCGGCTGGTAGGGCGTGTAGGCCGTGTACCACGAGGGCGACTCGAGGACGTTGCGGCGGATCACCGGCGGGGTGATGGTCGCGTGGTACCCGAGCCCGATCATCGGGATGGCCGGGGTGTTCCTGGCCGAGCGTGCGCTGAGCTCCGCGGTCACCTGCTCCTCGCCGAGCCGTTCCGGCAGCGCCAGACCGACCGTCTCACGCACCCCCGCGGGGAGCGCGGCGGCGACGAGCTCGTCCAGCGTGCTCAGCCCGAGCGTGGCGAGCATGTGCTCGATCGCTGGCTCGTCGGGGCCGAGGTGGCGTGCGACGAACCCGCCGAGCGCTCCATCGACGTCGGTCGGCATGGCGGCGGTCCCTCCTGCCCCCGCGCACGCGGAGGACGGTCGGTCCTCCCCGCTCTGTCGTTGGACCTGAGAGGTTCACCGGGCGGTCGCACCCGGCTTGCACCGTCGGTGGGGTGCTCGGCACCCGCTCTCCAGAGAGACCTGTCCCGGTCGGTACGTTCGCCTGAGAGATTCCGGGGAGGTGGTTGCTCCTTCGGCGGCTGGACGTCGTGTCCCAGCGCTCTCCCGACCGGGCCGTGGCGGCCACGTCTTCGGTTGTCGTCGGGACCGTCCCTCACGCGCCCGGACAGCGGTCCCGAGGTCTTCAGCGGCGCGGGTGCGATGCTAACAACCGGTGCTCCCGACCGCGGACGACCGCTCCCCGCACCCCACGGGAAGGTCCGTCGGACCGGATACGTTGCACCCGGTCCACGACCGTCGGCGCCGGCCGGCGAGGAGCACGCCCATGAGCACCGATCCCGACACCGTCGAGGCCCCCGCACCGGGCACCACCGCCCCTGCGAGCGGCGGCTCCACACCGCCTGCGAGGACCGGGCTGCGTGGGTTGCTCGCCCCCCTGGTCGCGCTGCTCGTCGTCGGCGCGCTCGCGCTCGCTGCGCTTGGCGGTGGTCAGGAGGGCGACGGGACCGCGGCACCCGACGCGCCGCCCCCCTCCGGCGCCGGCGACTCGGGCGAGGACATCGCCGACGACCTCGACGTCGAGCCCGACCCCGGCGCCGAGGAGGCCCGGGAGGACGAGGAGCTCGCCGAGGAGGAGGTCCGCGAGCAGCTCGCCTCCCTCGCCGGGCGCGATCCGGAGGACCCCCGGGCGCTCGGTGACGCCGACGCGCCCGTGGTGATGGTCCAGTGGGCGGACTTCTTCTGTCCCTTCTGCGGGGTGTTCGCCCGCGACACCGAGCCCGAGCTGATCGAGCGCTACGTCGACACCGGGCTGCTGCGCATCGAGTGGCGGGACCTGCCCTTCCAGGGCGAGGAGGCGCTGCTCGCGGCGGTGGGAGGCCAGGCCGCCGCTCAGCAGGACGCGTTCTGGGCCTACCACGAGGCCATGTTCGCCGCGGACCTGCGGCGTGGGGACGACCGCTTCGGACGGGACTACCTCCTCGAGGTCGCGGCGGACCTCGACCTCGACGTCGAGGCCTTCGACGCCGCTCTGGACGACGACGAGCTCCGGGCGGCCGTGCAGAGCGACGCGCTCGTCGCCGAGACCCTCGGCATCACCGGGACCCCGGCGTTCCTGGTCGAGGGCCGGCCGGTGGTCGGGGCGCAGCCGCTGGAGGTGTTCGTCAACCTCGTCGAGAACGCCATCGTCGAGGCAGGCGCTGAGCTGCCGTGATCGAGCTCGGCTACCTCGCGGCCTTCCTGGGTGGGGTGCTGACCCTGCTCAGCCCCTGCGGTGCGCTGCTGCTGCCCTCCTTCTTCGCCTACGCCTTCGATCGTCCCGGGGTGCTGCTGGCGCGCACGGGGGTGTTCTACGCCGGGCTGGCGGCGGTGATGGTCCCGCTCGGCACCGGCGCCGCCGTGGCGAGCCGGTGGTTGCTGCCGAACCAGGAGCGGCTCGTCGTGGCCGCCGGCTGGCTGCTGATCGTGCTCGGGCTGGCCGCCGCCTTCGGGCTCGGCCGGTTCCTGCCCAACCTCGCCGGCCGAGCGCAGGCGCGGGTCGAGGGACGCACCTCGCCGCTCGCGGTGTTCGGGCTCGGCGCGGTCTACGGCATCGCCGGCTCCTGCGCCGGTCCGATCCTCGGTGCCGTGCTCACCATCGCGGCGCTGGATGGCCGACCGGTGTACGGCGCCGCGCTGCTGGCGGTCTACGCGCTCGGGATGACCGCGCCGCTGTTCCTGCTCGCCGGGCTGTGGGAGCGGTTCGAGCTGTCCCGCAGAGGGTGGCTGCGGGGCCGGGCCCTCAAGCTGGGTGCGCTCGAGCTGCACACCACGTCGCTGGTGACCGGGACGCTCTTCGTCGCCATCGGCGCCTGGCTCGTGGTCTCGGACGGGTACCTGTCCCTGCCCGGCCTGCCGGACACGACCGAGCTGGACCTCGCCGCCCAGAACTGGCTGCTGCGCCTGGACCGGCTCGCCCCCGACGTGCTGGTGCTCGGGCTGCTCGCGCTCGTCGCCGCGGGCGTGCTCGTGCGGCGGGTGGTCCGGGCCCGGCGTTCCCGGCAGGAGGACCAGCACCGCTCACCAGCGTGACCGGGACTCCTCCGCGAACCCGAGCAACCCGTCCACCTCGACGCGCGTGCCGTCCGGCCCGGTCAGGTGGCCGGACCACCGCCCGAAGACCTGGTGGACCTCGGTGCCGAGCACGACCAGCTCGGTGCGGGCGTGGCGGTCGAAGCGGGGCGTGAGGGTCAACGCCGGCGTCCCGTCGGGCGCGGCGACGTGCCAGGGGGCCATCGGGTCCTCCCAGCGCTCCGCCCAGACGAGCTCGGGGCCGATCTTGGTCACCTCGCCGTCGACGATGCTGCCGTTCTCGGTCGCGCCGGCACCCGAGCCCCCGCACCATCGGGTCCGGTACGGCCACCGGCCGCGGCCGATGTCCAGCACCCCCCAGGCTTCCTCACCGTCGGCCCCGAAGGTGGCGCGCTCGTCACCGACGGCGAAGGTGCCGACCACGGGTTCGTCATCGGCGCGGCGGTCACCCGATCCGGTCGCGGCGCACGATCGTGCAGGTGTACTCACCCGCCGGGGAGCGGACCGTGACGGTGTCGCCCGGCCGGGCGCCGAGCACGGCCTGCGCCAGCGGTGCGTCTGAGGAGGTCCGGTGCTCGTCCATGCCGGCCTCGACGGGGTGGACGACGAGGAACGCCTCGCGTTCGCCGTCCTCGAACTCGACCTCCACCTCGTCCCCGAGCTCGACGATCGTGGGATCATCGATGACGTCCGCCGGAGCGACCGCATCGCGCAGCAGCACCTCGAGCTCGTCGGCCTGCTCACGCAGCCGCTCACGGGTGGTGATCAGCTCCTCGGTGCGCTCGTTGGCGAGGTCCTCGTCGATGTCGATCAGGCGGTGCCGGATGCGCTCGAGGCGCTGCTCGATCCAGGCGCGACCGTCCCGGGTCAGGACGACGGGCGGACGTGTGGTGGGCTGGTCAGCAGCCATGGGTGGACTCCTGGTGAGGTGATGCAGGCGCGCTGGAGAGGTCGAGCTGGCGCGGGATGAGACCTCCTTCACCGTACCCGACCGGTTCCTCGCGGGCGACGGACGCGGGGCCCGACCGCGCGCAGCCCGGGCTGTGCCCACGGGGCCCGGCGGCTGGACGGACAGGGAAGGTCCGGTGCGCCGGTGGCGTTGCCGGGAGGAGACGAGCCGCCGAGGCCCGGGCTCTCGGTCCCCGCCACGACCCACCGCCAGGACCCCGCGACGCGAGACGAGGAGACCTTCCATGCAACAGGACCGCTACGTCCTGCGCCAGCGCACCGCCGACGACCCTGAGACCGCTGACGCTCGCGTCCGCGAGGCGCTCGCCGCCGAGGGCTTCGGGGTGCTCACCGAGATCGACGTGACCGGCGTGCTGAAGGCCAAGCTCGACACCCAGGTGCCGCCGTACCGCATCCTCGGTGCCTGCAAGCCCTCCTACGCCAAGGAGGCCATCGCGGTCGACCCGGCCATCGGCGGGCTGCTGCCGTGCAACGTGGTCGTGCGGGCGCACCCGGAGGGCGGGAGCGAGCTGATCGCGATCGACCCGGCGGCGATGATGAGCCTCACGGGCGTCGCCGCGCTGGACGCGCTCGCTGAGGAGGTCGGTGCCCAGCTGCGCCGCGCCCTCGAAGCCGCGGTGGCCTGACCGACCAGGGGTACGGGACCGGGCCGGCGTGGCGCCCACCCTCGGCGGGTCCGTTCAGTCGGCGTCCTCCGCGGGCTGGCTCGGCGCCGCCGCCTGGACCTGCTGGAGCCGCCACCGCCCCAGCAGCAGGGTCGAGGTCCCGTCGACCACCAGCTGGACCCCGAGCGCGGCCCCCAGGAACCACCGGGCCGAACCGGGCCACGCCAGCAGCAGCAGGGCGCCGAGCACCAGCTCGACGGTGCCGCCGTAGAGCAGGATGCCGGTGGGGGTCCCCGGCTGGAACGCGAGCACGAGCCGGAGCACGCCCGCGAGCAGCAGGAGCGAGCCAGCGACCCAGGTCAGGGTCGCGAGCGCGGCCCCGGGGTTGGCGACGAAGCCCGCCCCGACCACCCCGGCCAGCACACCGAACAGCAGGTTCCAGCGCCGAGCCGCGTCGCTCCAGCCGAGCGCGGCCGCACCCGCCAGCACGACCCCGGCCACGAGCAGCATCCACCCGACGAACAGCACCGAGACCCGGCTGGCGAGGCTCGTGTGCCCCAGGATGACCACGCCGGCGACGACGGTCAGCCCACCCAGCAGCGCGTCCCACCCCGTCCGCCGCCGCTCGAGCACGAGCTGGACGGCTGCCTGCATCCCACACCCTCCGCGATCCACCACCGCACCCGTCAGCGCGGCGCCGCCACCATCCCCGCACGCTACTGCATCCGCCGAGCGCCCCGGCCGCCGACCGGACGGTCGCGGTAGCGTGACACACGGGCGGGAGGCGGCTGGTGGACGGGTCCTCGTGGTGGCGCACACCGACGCTGCCGGCGCGCCGGTGGCTCCCGGCCTACCGCCGTGAGCAGCTCGGTCGGGACGCGGTGGCCGGGGCGATCGTCACGGCCCTGGTCGTCCCGCAGGCGCTGGGCTACGCCGCCATCGCGGGCGTGCCGGTCGAGGTCGGGCTGTACGCGATCCCGGCGGCGCTCGTGGCCTACGCGCTGCTCGGGTCCTCCTCGCACGTCAGCGTCGGGCCGGTCTCCACCGTCTCGATCGTCTCCGGCTCGATCGTCGCGAGCCAGGCCGGCGGTGACCCGGACCGGGCGGTCGCGCTCACCGCCGCGCTCGCGCTGCTGTCGGGCGGCATGCTGCTGCTCGCCGGGCTGCTCCGGACCGGATGGGTGGCGGAGTTCCTGTCCAAGCCGATCGTGACCGGCTTCGTCTTCGGGCTCTCGATCGTGATCATCGTGGGCGAGCTACCGGGCCTGCTGGGCCTGCCGACCGACGGGGGCACCGTGCTCGTCGAGCTACAGGCCGTCGTCCGCGACCTCGGGGCGCTCGATCCTCTGACCGCGGTGATCGGCCTCGGCAGCCTGGCCGTGCTCGCGGTGGGCTCGCGTCAGGCTCCGGCGCTGCCCTGGGAGGTGCTCGTGGTGGCCGGGACCCTGGCCGCCTCGCACCTGCTCGGGCTCGCCGACCGGGGGGTCGCGGTGGTCGGGACGGTCCCCCAGGGGCTCCCGGTCCCGGCGCTGCCGGCGCTGAGCTGGGCGGACGTGACGGGGCTGCTCGTGCCAGCGGCCGGGCTCGCCCTGGTCGGGCTCGCGGAGAGCCTCGGCGCGGCCCGGTTGTTCGCGACCGAGGTCGGCGAGCGCATCGACGCCGACCAGGAGTTCGTCGCGACCGGGGTCGCCAACCTCGCGTCCGGCCTGGCCGGCGGGCTCGGCGTCGCCGGCAGCCTGTCACGGACCGCCGCGGTCGTCCGGGCCGGTGGGAGCAGCCAGGCCACGAGCCTGGTCGCGGCCACGCTCAGCCTCGGCGTGCTCGTGCTGCTCGCCCCCTCCCTCGGCGTGCTGCCCCGGGCCGTGCTGTCCGCCGTGGTGATCCACGCGGTGTGGGGGCTGATGGACGTGGCTGCGCTGCGCCGCTACGCGCGGATCCGCCAGAACGATCTCGTGGCGGCGCTCGGTGCGCTGCTCGGGGTCATCGTGCTCGGGACCCTCAGCGGGCTGCTGGTGGCGATCGCGATGTCGGTGCTCGGCCTCGTCTACCGCGCCAGCCGCGTCGAGGTGGAGGAGATGGGCCGGATCGAGGGTGAGAAGGCCGCCTGGGGCTCCATCGAGCGGCACCCGGAGCGCGAACGCGTCCCGGGTCTGCTCCTGCTCAGGCTGTCCGCCCCGCTGTTCTGGGCCAACGCGAGCGTCATCGAGGAGCAGGTCATCGCCGCCGTCGACGACCACGACGACGTCCGGGCGCTCATCCTCGACCTCGAGGCCACCGGCCAGCTCGACACCACCAGCACCGACATGCTCCACCACCTGCTCGCCCGGCTGCGCCGGCGTGGGGTCGACCTGTACCTCGTGCGGGTCATGTACCGGGCCCGGATCGTGCTGAAGCGCTCCGGGCTCCGGGACGAGCTCGGGGATGAGCACCTGTGGCGCACGATCTCCCAGGGGGTCGAGCGCGCGAAGCGGGACCTCGCCGACGCCGAGGAGGCGCGCCCGTCCGCCTCCGAGCCACCGGCCGCGGACGACCACCTCGACGAGCGCATCGAGGTCGATCTGGACAAGGGGTCCGACGCCCCCGGTGCCGAGCCCGGCTGACCGCCGGCGCCGGGGGCCCCTGCCGGTCGGCCCGGTGATCGGCCGGAGCACGCCCGGAGGATGTCGTAGCGTGGTCGCACCCCGTCGTGTGAGGAGCTCCCGTGAGGATCGTCGTCGTCGGTGGCGTCGCCGCCGGCATGTCCACCGCTGCCCGTGCCCGCCGCCTGGACGAGCACGCCGAGATCATCGTGTTCGAGAAGGACGCCTTCGTCTCCTTCGCCAACTGCGGGCTGCCGTACCACATCGGTGAGGTCATCGAGGACCGCGACCAGCTGCTGCTGCAGACCCCCGAGAGCCTGCGGGCCTCCCTCGACCTCGACGTCCGCACGGGCACCGAGGTGGTGGCGCTCGACGCCGAGCGGCGCGTCGTACGCGTGCGGGAGCTCGCCACCGGTCGTGAGGAGGAGGTCGCCTACGACCGGCTGGCGTTGTGCCCGGGGGCGGTGCCCGTCGTCCCACCGCTGCCCGGCGTGGACCTGCCGGGGGTCCACGTGCTGCGGCGCATGGCCGACATGGACGGCATCAAGGCCGCGGTGGACGCGGTCGACGCCGACGGCAACGCGCGGCTCAGACACGCCGTCGTGATCGGAGGCGGCTACATCGGCCTGGAGATGGCGGAGAACCTCCGTCACCGCGGGCGGGACGTCGCGATCGTCGAGCTCGCCGACCAGCTCATGCCCCCGCTGGACCGTGAGCTCACCGCGGCCATGGAGGCGCACCTGCGCGCCAACGGGGTGGCGCTCCACCTCGGCGTCGGTGCCACCTCCTTCGCTCGCACCGACGACGACCGGCTCGAGGTGACCCTCGCCGACGGGTCCACGCTGGTCACCGACCTCGTGGTGCTCGCGGCCGGGGTGCGCCCGAACACCGCCCTGGCCGAGGCCGCCGGGGTGGAGCTCGGGCCCCGGGGCGGTATCAAGGTCGACGAGCACCTGCGCACGAACCTGCCGGACGTCTACGCCGCCGGGGACGCCGTCGAGGTGGCGCACGCCATCCTGCCGGGCCCGTGGCTGATCCCCCTGGCCGGGCCGGCGAACCGGCAGGGCCGGGTCGTCGCCGACAACATGTGCGGTCGGGACACCACCTTCGGGACCGTCCAGGGCACCGGGATCGTGAAGGTGTTCGACCTCGTCGCCGGCGGCACGGGCGCGAACCAGCGTCAGCTCGAGGCCGCCGGCATCCCCTTCGAGCGGGTCCAGCTGCACCCCTCCGGGCACGCCGGGTACTACCCGGGGACCCAGGCGATGCACCTGAAGCTGCTGTTCTCGCCCGAGGACGGGCGCATCCTCGGGGCCGGCATCGTCGGGGTCGATGGGGTCGACACGCGGCTCGACGTGCTCGCCACGGCGATCAAGGCGGGGCTGACGGTGTTCGACCTCGAGGAGCTCGAGCTCGCCTACGCGCCGCCGTTCGGCTCCGCGAAGGACCCGGTGAACATGGCCGGGTTCCTCGGGGCGAACCTGCTGCGCGGCGACGTGCGGTTCTGGTACGCCGACCGCTTCGCTGAGGAGGTCACGCCCGGGGTGCGGCTGGTCGACGTCCGGGGCCCCCAGGAGTTCGCCGCAGCGCGCCTGCCCGGGGCGGTCAACGTGCCCCTGCCGACCCTGCGTGAGGCGCAGGCCGAGTGGGACCGTGACGTCCCCATCCGGCTGTACTGCGCGGTCGGGTTCCGCAGCTACCTCGCCTACCGCAGCCTCGTGCAGCGCGGGTTCACCGACGTGGCGACGCTCGCGGGCGGGCTGCACAGCTACCAGGCAGCCACCGAGCTCGCGGCAGACCAGGAGCTCGCGACCCGGCAGCCGATGGTCAGCTACGCCGAGGACCGCACCGCCCCGATGCGCGCCGCCGGCTGACCCGGGCGGGCTGCCGGTCGGACCAGCCGGCCGGGTGGCGATATCGTCACGGCCGGCCCGGCGCCCCGTGCGGGTGGCCGCCCGGCTCCACCGCCGCGACGTCGATCGCGGGCTCGGCGGCCGGTGGGGCCGTCGTGAGCAGGGCGTCCTCCTCCTCGGCGGCGAACACGTGCAGCCCCAGCCGGGCGGACAGCTCGCGGCACGCCTCGACGCCGCGCACGCTGTTGCCGTACCGGTCCAGCGGCGGCGAGGAGACGGCGATACCCATCTTGCCGGGGATGACCGCGAGGATCAGCCCACCGACGCCGCTCTTGGCGGGGAACCCGACCTCGAAGACCCACTCGCCGGCGTAGTCGTACATGCCGCAGGTGTGCATGACGCTGAGCACGTCCCGCACGCGCCGGCGGGGCAGCACCCGCACCCCGCTGACCGGGTTCGTCCCGCCGGTGGCGAAGGTGGCCGCCATGGTCGCCAGCTGCGAGGTGGTGACGTGCACGCAGCACTGCTGCAGGTAGCGGGTCAGCACGGCCTCGGCCTCGCCATCGAGCATCCCGGCGCTGCGCAGCAGGTAGGCCGTGCCACGGTTGCGGTCCGCGGTGGCGAGCTCGGCCTGCAGGGTCGCCTCGTCCACGGCGAGGGTGTCATCGGCGGCGAAGGCCCGCAGCGTCGCGAGCACCCGGGCGAAGCGCTCCGCCGGGTCGGCGCCGGGGACCAGGCTCGTGGTGACGAGCGCCCCGGCGTTCACCATCGGGTTGAAGGGGCGCAGGGAGCGCTCGTCGACCCGGAGCGCGTTGAACGCCTCGCCGGAGGGTTCCACGCCGACGCGGGCGAGCACCGTCTGCGGGCCGAGGTCCGCGAGGACCCGGCCGTAGGTGAACACCTTCGACACCGAGTGCAGCGGGACGGGGCGGTCGTGGTCGCCGACGACGTGGCGGTCCCCGTCGACGGTCACCACGGCGATGGCGAGCCGCTCGGCATCCGGGCCGGCCGCGACCGCCGGGAGGTAGCCGGCACCGGAGCGGTAGACGCGGTCCTCGTCGCCGATGGGGAGCGCGGCGATACGCGCGTGCAGCTCGGTCAGCCGCTCGTCGATGCGCTGTCGCGTCGCGGAGGTGGTCACGCCGTCGCCACGGTGACGTCGAGGCCGTTGAGGACCGCGTTGCCGGAGATCGGATCGACCAGGTGACGGTCGGCGAGGACGTTGCTGTTGGCCCCGCCGGCGGCGCGGGCGATCGTCTGCTCGACCCCGTCGAGGTCGTGGCCGAAACCGTGGGGCAGGCTCACCACCCCGCGGCGCACGGCGTCGGTCACCTCGACCGGGACACGGACCTCGCCGGCCGTGGAGCGCACGACCGCCGTCGCCCCGTCGACGAGGTCCCGCGCGGCCGCGTCGTCGGGGTGGATCCGCAGGGTGCACAGCTGCTGGCCCTTCGCCAGCCCCGCGACGTTGTGGGACCACGAGTTGTTCGTCCGGAGGTGGCGGCGGCCGACGAGCACGAGCCGGTCGTCGGCCGATCCCGCCGTGGCGGTGTCGGCCATCTCGAGTTCCTTCGCGAGCCGTGGGACGTCGGCCACGAGCGCTGCCGGCGCGAGCTCGATCCGGCCCGATGCCGTCCGCAGCACCGCCGGGACGCGCGGCTGCAGGGGGCCCAGGTCGATCCCGTGCGGGGCGGCCTCCAGCCGTGCGAGCGACAGCCCGTCGCCCTCAGGGTCGAACCCGTCGCCGTACGGGCCGGCACGCAGCAGCAGGTCGAGGAGCCGCTCCGGGCCACGCCGTCCCGCCAGGTGCGCGGCGAGCTCGTCGGTGTCCCGGGTCACCAGCGTCGCGTTCGGGTCGGCGACCACGGCCTCCAGCGCCTCTTGCAGCACGAAGCCGTCGACGGCATCGAGGTCGATCGGGGGCGTACCGCCCAGCGCGATGCCCGCGAGGGTCAGCAGGATCTCCCACTCGTCGGGCTGCCCGTCCTCGAGCGCAACCGCAGCCGGGGAGTGGTTCGCGACGTTGCGCACCGCCAGGCCGCTGAAGGTCAGGTCGTAGTGGCTGCGCTGCAGGATCCGCGGCGGCGGCAGCACCACGGCGGCGTGCCGGGAGGTCGCGGTCACGTACGGATCGACCGCGACCACCAGGTCGAGCGAGGCGATGGCCTCATCCAGCCGGGCGCCGTCGGGGGTCGAGAGCACGGGGTTGCCCGCGACGGTGAGAAGCGCCCGGACCTGCCCCTCCCCGGGGGTGACGATCTCGTCGTAGAGGGTCGCGACCGGGAGCTCGCCGATCGCCTCCGGTAGGCCCCGCACCCGGCTCCGGCGCCGGGCGTGTCGGAACGGTCGGCGCGGCGTGCGGTGGTGGGCGGGAAGCGGGAACATCGCCCCACCGGGCCGGTCGAGGTTGCCGGTCAGCACGTTGACGACGTCGATGAGCCAGGAGGCGGTGGTCCCGAAGGCCACGGTGCTCGTCCCGAGCCGCCCGTACACCGCGGCCCGCTCGGCGCCGGCGAGCTCACGGGCGAGCTCGCGGATCGCGACCGCGTCGATCCCGCAGGCCGCCGCCACGCGTTCGGGTGCGAAGGGCGCGGCGAGCGCCAGCACCTCCTCGACCCCGGCCACGTGGTCGGCGAGGTGGTCGCCGACGTCGACCAGCCCCTCCTCGGCGAGGGTGTGCACGAGCGCGAACAGCAGGAGCGCGTCGCTGGCGGGACGGACGGCGAGGTGGAGGTCCGCACGCTCGGCCGTGCGGGTGCGGACCGGATCGATGACCACCAACCGGCCCCCGCGGCGGTGCAGCGCCGTCAGCCGTCCGGGGAGGTCCGGCGCGGTCAGCAGCGAGCCGTTGGACACCCGCGGGTTGCCCCCGATGATCACCAGCAGGTCGGTGCGGTCGAGGTCGGGGATGGGGATCGCGAGCGGATCGCCGAAGAGGTAGCCACAGCTGACGTGCTTGGGTAGCTGGTCGACGCTCGAGGCCGAGTAGACGTTGGTGGTCCGCAGCGCCTTGACCAGCGGCCGGATGGAGAGCTGGCCCGCCAGGGTGTGCGCGTTCGGGTTGCCGAGGTAGATCGCGACCGCGTCGGGGCCGTGCTGCTCCTGGACCTGGTGCAGCCGGGCCGCGACCTCGGCGAACGCCTCCGCCCAGCTCGCCGGCACGAGCCGGCCATCCCGGCGGATCCGGGGACCGGTCAGGCGATCCGGGTCGGCCTCCAGCTCCCCGAGCGTCGCACCCTTGGGGCACAGGTAGCCGGCGCTGAACACGTCGTCGGTGTCCCCGCGCACGCTGATGACCCGGTCGGCGTCGTCGAGCTCGATGCGCAACCCGCAGGTCGCCTCGCACAGCGGGCAGGTCCTCACGGCGGTTCGGGTCACGGCGAGCTCCCACGGGCGGCGACGTCGACGACCGTAGCCGCGGCGGCCGGGCCGGCGTCGCGCATCGCGCCTGCAGGCGGGACGGACCTCCCAGGGTCGCCACACTGACGCCGATCGCCGGGACGATCCCGCGCTCACCTCGACCACGGAGGCCTGATCATGTCCGCCGCGCACGAGATGACCGCCACCGCCGACCGCGTCCTGGACCGGGCCAGGGTGTTCGCGGTGGTGGGGGCCTCACCGTCGGCGTGGCGCCCGAGCCACGGGGTGATGCGCACCCTGCTCGACCACGGCTACGAGGTCGTCCCGATCCGGCCCGGCGTGGAGGAGGTGCTCGGCCGGCGCGCGTACGCCGACCTCGCCTCCGTGCCCGCGGAGATCGCCATCGACGTGGTCGACATCTTCCGCCGGCCCGACCGTGCTGGCCGGCACGTCGACGAGGCCATCGCCCGTGGGGTGAGCGCGGTCTGGCTCCAGCTCGGGGTCATCGACGAGGCGGCGGCGACCCGGGCGCGTGACGCCGGTCTGGACGTCGTCATGGACCGCTGTCCCGCGATCGAGCTCCGGCGTCGGCGGAGCACGTCAGGGAGCTGATCGGCCCACCCGGACCGCCGCGAGGCCCGCCTCGAGCTGCTGCGCCGGACCGGGGCGTCAGCTCGGCTCGGGGAGCAGGAGCTCGACCTCGAGCCCGGGCACCTCGCGGGCCAGGGCGGCCTGCTGCCGGTCGAGGGTCGCCATCCTGCCCCCGGTGGCAGCACAGGTGAGGGCGATGAGCAGATCGTGCACGTTGCCTCCGAGGTGCAGGCTGCGACCGATCCGGAGCACCTCGACGTAGGCGGCGGCCGAGGTCTGAGCCACCCGTTCGGGCGCCGCCCAGGGCGCCAAGGCGTCCGCGACGATGCCGGCGTCGAGGTGGAACGGCGCCCGGCGCAGTACCGACCAACTCTCCGCCAGCACGATGCCGGGGACCTGGGCGCCGGTCGCCTCCATGACGTACGGGCGTGCCACAGCGTGGAACTCGTGGTTCGCGACCAGGCCGGCGACCAGGACCGAGGTGTCGATCACCGACGGTCCCGGTGCTCGCGGATGGCCCCCAGCGTTCCGTCGTTCGAGATCGTCCCGCCACCCGAGATGGTGATCACGGGCACCCCGGTGTCGTCGTCGGCGACCTGGGCCGTCCGCCGACGCTCGAGGAGCAGGCCCTCCGGGGTGGGGACGAGTTCCAGGCTGCCGCCCTCACCGACACCGAGCCGCTCACGCTCACGTCGTGGCAGCACGACCCGGCCCTGCCGGTCGACCTTCACGCTGACCGCCACCTCGACCTCCAGGATGGCACCACCGTCCATACCATCAGAGCACCGAGATTACACCACCTCGATGCCAGACCTGGTGGGAGCGGTGGTGACCGGGTCGTAGGGCCATCGCCCCTGCCGTCGTGGCTGCGGTGGGGCCAGACTGGAAGCCCGAGCTGGTGGGCGACCATGAGCACCCGGACCGACGAGCGCACCACCGACACGTCCACGACCCCCGCCGTCCCCCCACCCCTGCAGCTGATCGACGCGGCGACCGTGGCCGCCCTGCCACGCCGCGCGCTGGCACCGGGGGTGACCTACGCGCAGCTGTGGTCCGAGGGCCGGTCCTTCGCCGGCGTGTTCCACCTGGAGCCGGGTGCGGTGATCGCGGAGCACACCCACACCCGGCACTGCCACCACGTGTGGACGCTGAAGGGCGAGGTGACGATCCTGGACCGCGCCCTCCCCCCGGGCTCCTACGCCTACGTGGCACCGGGTCAGCGGCACGACCTGGTGGCCGGCCCCGACGGTGCGACGGCCTTCTACCTCTACCTCGTGACCGCGACCCCGCCAGGGTGACGGGGGCACCTGGAGCCTGACGGCCCTGCCCGCCGCGCGCTCGTGGTGGCAGGGTGCGGGCAGGCGGCGACAGGGAGTGAGGACGTGACACCTCGGCGTGTGGTCATCATGGGCGCGGCGGGCCGCGACTTCCACCTCCACAACACCGTGTTCCGTGACGACCCGGCGGTCGAGGTGGTGGCCTTCACCGCCACCCAGATCCCCGGCATCGACGAGCGCGTCTACCCGCCGGCGCTGGCGGGGCGCCGCTACCCCGACGGCATCCCGATCCGCCCCGAGGCCGAGCTCGAGGACCTCATCGCCCGCCACGACGTCACCGAGGTGGTGCACGCCTACTCGGACCTCTCCCACGAGGAGGTCATGCACACCGCCTCGCGGGTCCTGGCGGCCGGACCCGACCTGCGGCTGGTCGGCCCGGACGCCTCGATGCTGCGCAGCCGCGTGCCGGTGGTCGCGGTGTGCGCGGTGCGGACCGGGTGCGGCAAGAGCCAGACCTCCCGCCGGGTCGGGCAGCTGTTGCTCGAGGCGGGGCTCGAGGTGGCGCTGATCCGCCACCCGATGCCCTACGGCGACCTCGAGCGCATGCGGGTGCAGCGCTTCACGAGCCTCGCGGACATCGACGCCTCCGATCCGACCATCGAGGAGCGGGAGGAGTACGAGGCGCCGGTCGCGATGGGGATCACCGTCTACGCCGGCGTGGACTACGCGGCCATCCTCGCGCGCGCCGAGCAGGAGGCCGACGTCATCATCTGGGACGGCGGCAACAACGACCTGCCCTTCCTCCGCCCGGACCTCCACGTCACCGTCGTCGATCCGCTCCGTCCCGGCCACGAGCTGCGCTACCACCCGGGGGAGACCAACCTGCGCCTGGCGGACGTGGTCGTGATCAACAAGATCGACAGCGCCGAGGTGGCCGACCTCGAGGTGGTGGCGGCCAACGTCGCCGCGGTGAACCCCGGCGCGGCCGTGGTGCGGGCGGCGTCCCCGGTGACGCTCGATGACGGGCCCTCGCTCGCCGGCAAGCGGGTCATGGTCGTCGAGGACGGCCCCACCATCACCCACGGCGGCATGCTCTACGGCGCGGGGACGGTCGCCGCGAAGGCCGCGGGTGCTCTCGAGCTGGTCGACCCGCGGCCCTACGCCGTCGGCAGCATCGCCACGACCTACGCGGCCTACCCGGACATCGGGCCGGTGCTCCCGGCGATGGGCTACGGCGAGGAGCAGATCGCCGAGCTCGGTGCGACGCTCAGGGCGGCGGAGGTTGACGTCGTCGTGATCGGGACCCCGATCGACCTGTCCCGGCTCGTCGACGTCGGCCACCCGCACCGGCGTGCCACCTACGTGCTCGCCGAGCGGGGCAGCCCGGATCTGGCCGAGGTCCTCGCACCCCACCTCGACGTGTGGGTGCGACGCGCTCGCGGCGGCTGAACCGACCGGCTCAGCTCCCGAGCACCGGCAGCCGCAGCGCAGCGGGGGCGTCGGCGGGGACCTCCTTCGGGTCCTCGTCCGACCGCGCCTCGGCGGGCTTGTCCTTGCCGCGGCGGGAGCGGCGCGAGCGGCCGCGCCGGCGGGAGCGGCGGCGGGAGCGGCCGCCCTCGTCGTTGTCGTCGTCCTCGGCGCCGTCCTTCTTCGCCTGCGCGTCCTGAGCGGGCGCATCGGGGGCGGGCGCCTCCGAGGCGGGGGCGTCGGCGGCCTCG
>JBKHEJ010000024.1:0-19120 GCA_046540855.1 Nitriliruptoraceae bacterium | reverse complement strand
CCGCGGGCCGGGCCGTGGCGTCCGCCGCACGACCCTGCACGCCGCGATGCGGGCCGCCGCCGAGGGCTGCGGCGTCACGCTCGAGCAGCGGGCAGCGCGGGAGGTCCGGCCCGAGGCCGATGGCGTGCGGGTGGACGGTCAGCGGTTCCGCTACGTCATCGCCGCCGACGGGCTGCACTCCCCGGTGCGCCGTGGGCTCGGCCTCGAGGGCCGGCCGACCTCCCGGCGCCGCTACGGCCTGCGGCGGCACTACCGCCTCGCCCCGTGGACACCCTACGTCGAGGTGCACTGGGCCGGGTCGCTCGAGGCGTACCTCACCCCCGTGACCGACGACCTCCTCGGCGTCGCCCTGCTGACCTCGCAGCGGGGCTCCTTCGACGACCATCTGGCCCACCTCCCGGCCCTCGCGGCCCGGTTACACGATGCGGAACCGCTCGGCCGGGTGCTCGGTGCCGGGCCGCTCTGGCAGCGTGCCCGGTCGCGGGTGGCCGGGCGGGTCCTGCTCGTCGGGGATGCCGGCGGGTACATCGACGCCCTCACCGGCGAAGGTGTGGCGATGGCCGTGGCGCAGGCGCGCGCGGCCGTGGCCGCCGTCCTGGACCACGACCCGGAGCGCTACGAGCGCGACTGGCACGCGATCACGCGGCGGTACCGCGTGCTGACGGCCTCGCTGGTGGGCGCCACCCGGGTGCCGACGGTCCGGCGCGCACTGGTCCCGACCGCCGCGCGGCTACCGGGTGTGTTCGCCGCGGCCGTCAACGCCCTGGCGAGGCCAGCATGACCCCGGAGCTCGTCATCCTCCTCGACGAGGCAGGCAACGCCATCGGCTCGGCTCCGAAGGCTGCGACGCACCACGCGCGGACACCGCTCCACCTCGCCTTCTCCTGCTACGTCTTCGACCGCGCCGGTCAGCTGTTGCTGACCCAGCGGGCCCTCGACAAGGCGACCTTCCCCGGGGTGTGGACCAACAGCTTCTGTGGCCACCCCGAGCCGGGTGAGGATCTGGCCGAGGCCGTGGAGCGCCGGGCCGAGCAGGAGCTCGGGCTGCGGCTGGAGGCGCTCACCCTCGCCCTGCCGAGGTTCCGCTACGCGGCGGTGGGGGCCAACGGTGTGCGCGAGAACGAGATCTGCCCGGTGTTCACGGCCATCAGCACCTCGGAGGTGACGCCGGACCCGACCGAGGTGGCGGCCACGGCGTGGGTGCGCTGGACGGTGCTCCGTGACGAGGTGCTCGCCGGCGAGCGGGCCGTCTCGGTCTGGTGCGCCGCCCAGGTCGCCGAGCTGGCCCGCCGCGAACTCGACGACGGCGGGTTCCCTGTGGGCTCGCCGGCGGACCTGCCCCCGGCCGCGGCCTCCTCGATCCGCCGCCTCGCCGCTCAGACGGGAGCGGGTTCGCGGGTCCCCGGGGCGGTGACGCGGCGCGCATCGACCGCGACGTCCCAGTAGCCACGCAGCCGCCCGACCAGGGCCTCGGGCGTCTCCGTCGTGCAGCGGCGCCCGAGCAGCCACGCGGCGTGCTGCAGCTCGGCACGCCGGGCCGCGAGCAGCGCCACGACCGCCTCGACCGCCCCGTCGCCACCGTGGCGGTCGGGGTCGGCGGCCATCTGCGCGTGCAGCACCGCGAGGTCGTGGTCGTCCCCGAGCAGGTTGCCGAGCTCGTCGAGCGCGCGGCGGTGCGGATCCAGCACCTTGGGCCAGACGCGGCGTAGCAGGTCGAGGTGGTGGCGGTGGTACTTCACCTGCTTGCGCCACTCGTGCAGCGCCTCGGTCGTGCCCGTCTCGTGCGCGTCGGCCAAGCGCCGGCGGCAGCTCCCGTAGGTGCGGTGCAGACCTCCCGCGAGGGCGTCGAACCCGTCCGCGTCCAGCTCCCAGCCGTCGATGCGGCCGTCCAGCGCATCCAGGTCCGCACGGAACGCCGCCAGCGCCGCAGCGAGATCGGTGTCGGCCGCATCCTGGCGGGCGGCGGTCAGGCCCGCCCGGATCGCGGCGGCCACGCCGGGCTCGAGGTGGTCGTGGTGGCGCTCCACCAGCGCGTCGTAGGCCTCGACGACGACCGCGGCATCGCGCAGCCCGGCCAGGCGCCGGGCCGCCTCCCGGACGGCCGCGTTCTCCGTGCGGTACGGCTCCGGGGCGGCGTCCCGGACCAGCCGCAACAGCGCCCGCAGCTTCTTGCACCGCCTGCGGGCCTCGTGGACCGCGACGTGCGGATCGGGCCCGTCCAGGTCGGTGCGGGCCCGGCGCACCTGCTCGCGTGCGATGCGCCGGATCTCTGCGGTGACGTCCACACCCGGTTCGATCCGGTACCCGCCCACGCGTGACCTCCTGCCACCTCGACGCCCGGAAGGTAGTTCGCCGCCGCCCGAGGGCGGTAGGCCGGGCCAGCGACCGCCGGGTTCGCGACGCGACGGTCAGCCGAGACCAGCGGGCAGCGGTGTCCCCAGTCGCAGCGTGAAGTCGTCGGCGCACCCGGCGTCGGGTCCGTCGTCGGGGTCGTCGAGGAAGTCGGTGACGATGCGCTGGCCGCAGGGACCGGTGAGGGAGAGGGCTTCGAGCGGTGCGTGGACCGCCCACTCCACCTCGACGAGGTGGCTGACCGGGAGGGTCTCGTGCAACCGTTCACCGAGTTCCGGTGGGGTGACGTGGTCGAGCCCGCCGGTGACGATCAGGGTCGGCACCTCGGTCTCGAGGGTGATCTCGGCCGGGTCGTAGACCTGTTCGACGTCCCAGCGGTCGCACACCTCGTCGACGGACTCGCCCAGCGTCGTGGTCGGGTACCAGTGCTCGGTGACGAGCTCGTCGTCGACCCCGGCCAGCGCCCGCTCCGGGTCGGCGAGCGCTGCCTCGCCCGTGCACAGCATGGACTGCTGCATCCCGACGCTCACGCCATCCTCGAGCTGCTGCTCGAGGGTGGCGATGATGGTGGCCAGCGGCGCTAGGTCACCGTCCTGCGCCCGGTCGACGATGGCGGGGAGCAGCGCGGTCAGCTCGGCCTGGTAGAACAGGTTGAACAGGCCCGCGACGAAGCGTGACGGCGTGTACTCGACCGCGCTCGTCCCGCCCCCGGGCGGCTCGACCGTGACCTCCTCGGGCTGCTCCTCCAGGCGCTGGACGGTCTCCTCGATCGCGTCGCGCAGGTCCCCGACCTGGTCGGTGCAGGCGTCGACCTCGGCGCAGGCCGCGGCCAGGCGGTCGAGCGACCGGGCGAACCCGGCGGGGACGCCTTCCACCCAGTTGGCGCGCGGGTCGACCGGGGAGCTCAACACCACCGAGCGGACCGTGTCGGGGAACCTCTCGGCGGCGAGCAGCGCGACCTGGGTCCCGTAGGAGGTGCCACGCAGGTTGAGCTGGTCGTGGCCCAGCGCGCGACGCACGAGATCGATGTCGCGGGCGTTGGCCAGATGGTGGTAGGCGTCCAGATCGACCCCGTCGTCGGCGAGGCGGTCACGACACTCACCCAGCGACTCCAGGGCGGCGTCGAGGTCCTCGGCCGCGGTCTCCTGGACCTCCAGCGACGCGAGCTCCGGGCACTCCAGCGCCGGATCGCTGGACCCCACACCACGCTGGTCGATCACGATCGTGGTCCGCTCGGCGGCGAAGACCTCGCGCAGCTCAGGGGTGGTCAGGTACGGCTCGACGAGCACCTCGCCGGGGCCGCCGCCGAGCACGAGCAGCGGCGCGCCGGCTCCCGCCGTGTCGGCCGCCGCGTCGACGACGACCGCCAGCTCGATGGTCCCCGCGTCGGGCGCGTCGTGGTCGAGGGGTACCTCGACGGTGCCGCAGGTGAGGTCGCCGGCTCCCTCCGCGTCGACGTCGAAGCAGTCGGGGTCCTCGATGAACGCCGGCTCGATGTCGTCCGCCGCGCCGTCGGTCGGGGCGTCCTCGGCCGATCCGCCACCGTCACCGTCCTCACCGGTCCCGTCCTCACCGGCCGCGTCACAGGCCGCGAGCAGCGCGAGCAGCGCGAGCAACGGCAGCACGATCCGCTTGCCGCTGCGGCGTCGAGGTTGCGCGGTCGTGGAGGCGGTCGTGGACAGGGCTCCGCGTGTCCCCGGGTGGGTGGTGCGGTCACCGGTGGGTGGCGTCTGCATCGAAGCACCCTGCCAGACGAGACCCGCACCTGCAGCCCACCGGCCGCGGCCGAACGTCCGGGTGAGGTGCCCGGAGCCTCACGGGCTGCGGCGTCCGTCGCTGCCTGCCACGCGCCGGCGGCAGGTGCCGGCCGGTTCAGCGCTGGAGCGCGAACAGCACCTTCGTGTCGCCGAGGCCGTCGGTAGCCACGGGCACCTCGACGGTCCGGGGGAACCCGGCACGTGCCAGCCACCCGTCGTACTCCTGCCGGCTGTGGGTGTCGCCGCCACGTCCGACCAGGAGCATCTGGACGGAGAACAGCGCCGAGGTCGCTGACTGCCCGCGCAGGCGCGTGGAGATCGCCAGGCCGCCGTCCACGCTCACCCGGTCATGCAGCCGGCGGAGGAGCTCCGCGACCTCGGCCGGGGGGAAGATGTGGGTGAGGCCGGCGAGCAGGACCAGGTCGAAGGGTCCGTCGGCGAGCACCTCGGTCAGGTCACCTGCGACGAGGCGGACCCCGGCCTCCTCGAGCTCGCCGCGTCGCCGGACCCACTCGATCACCGGCGGGAGGTCCTGGAGGGTGACGTCGAACCCGGCTCGGGCGAAGGCGAGCGCGTCCTCACCGTGCCCGCCACCGAGGTCCAGGACCCGCGTGGCCGCGGGCAGGAGCTCGCGGGCGTGCTCGACGACGGTGGCCGCCCGCTGCCGTGCGCGTCCCGCGAGCGCTGGGAGGAACACGTCGAGGTCGTGGGGGAGCCGACCACCTGGGGTGCCCTCCCCGCGCAGCGCCGGTCCGAGTCCGTGGGACCAGCGACCGATCATGTGCGCGTGGTGCCGGAGCACCGCGAGGTCCTCGGCGGGGATCGGCTCCGCGTGGTAGACGCCGTCGCGCTGCGTGCAGACCTCGACGGTGACCAGGGCCTCGAGGACGCGGCGCACCGCGTCTGGCTGGAGTCCGGTCCGTGCGGCGAGATCCTCCGGCGTCCCGGGAAGCGCGTCGAGCAGGCCGGTGCCGGCGGCGGCATCGACGAGCACCACCAGGCGCCAGTCGGCGACCGCGCCGCTCGGCGCGAGGAAGGTCAGGTCGGGGGTGCCTGCGACGTTCATCGTGGACCTCGGATCGGTGCGGAGGGTTCGTGGCGGAGCGGTCCGGCCCCATCCCCGGTGTGGTCGGCAGCCAGGGATCCGGCAGGTGCGGCGAGGCCCCGTGGGATGGCGGTCGGCTCCCCCGGTGCGGCCACAGCTGCGCCACCGGCTGCCAGCAGCCGTCGGGTGGTCGGGTGCGTCGGACGCTGCAGCAGCTCGGTGCTGGTCGCCACCTCGACCACGCGCCCCTGGTCCATCACGACCACCCGGTCGGCGACGCGCAGCACGAGGGCGAGCTCGTGTGAGACGAACACCATCGCCATGCCGCGCTCGACCTGCAGGTGCTTGAGGAGCTGGACGAGCTTGGTCTGCTCGGAGGGGTCGAGCATCGCCACGGCTTCGTCGGCGATCAGCAGCTTCGGGTCGAGGATCAGCGCGCGGGCGAGGGCGACCCGCTGCAGCTGCCCGCCGGACAGCTCGTGGGTGTGCCGCTGCCAGAACGCGGACGTCGCCGGCAGGCGCACCTCGGCGAGCATCCGCTCGACGTGCCGGTCACGTTCCTCGTCGCTGCCGATGCCCTGGACGTCGAGGGGTTCACGCACCACCTGCCGGACGGTCTGCCGGGGCGAGAGCGCCTCGAAGGGATCCTGGAACAGCATCTGCGCGCGGCGGCGCACCGCGCGCAGCTGGTCCCGGTCGGCGCTGAAGACCTCGTTGCCCTCGATACGGACCGCGCCGCCGTCGGGCTCGATGAGGCGCACGAGGAGCTGGCCGAGGGTGGACTTGCCCGCCCCGGTGGGGCCGACCACGCCCACGACCTCGCCCTCGTGGACGGTCAGGTCGACCCCATCGACCGCGGCGACCTCCTCGTGACGCAGCGGCCCGCGACGCACCCGGTACCGCTTGTGCAGCCCCGTGGCCTCGAGCACCGGCACGAGCCCGCCACGCACGCAGGCGACGAGGTGGTCGGGAGCCTCGGGCACGGGCGGGACCAGCGGCGGGGTGCCGTCGTGGCACTCGGCGATCGCCTGGGTGCAGCGTTCCACGAAGGGGCAGCCGACCGCGAGCACCGTGGGGTCGGGTGGCGTCCCCCGGATGCCCCGGAGATCCTTGATCGTCCCGAGGGTCGGGTGGGCGTTGAGCAGGCCCCAGGTGTAGGGGTTGCGCGGGCCGTGCAGCACCGCGTCGGACGGGCCGAGCTCCGCGAGCCACCCGCGGTACATGACGCCGACCCGGTCGGCCACGACACCGAGCGCTTCCACGTCGTGGGTGAACAGCAGCATCGCGACCCCGTCGTCGCACAACGACCGCAGCAAGGTGAGCACCTGGTCGCGACGGAAGGGGTCGAGGCCGGCGGTGGGCTCGTCGAGGACGAGCACCTCCGCCTCGCACGCCAGAGCGGTGGCCAGCAGGCACAGCCGTCGCTGCCCCCCCGACAGCTCGCTCGGGTAGCGGTCGGCCATCTCGGGGGGCAGGCCCACCCGTGCCAGCAGCCGCTCGACCTTCGCCCCCACCGCGCGGCGGCCGTCGGTGGCGTGGGCCTCGATGGCCTCGGCGATCTGCTGCCCGATGCGCAGCACCGGGTTGAGCGAGGACGTGGACTGGAACACCAGCGCCAGACGGTCCCAGCGCACCTGCTGCCAGCGCTGCTCGTCGGCTCCCACCAGCTCGAGGTCCCCGAGACGGATGCTGCCGGTGACGCTCGCGTCGTCGCTGAGCCCCAGCAGGGTGCGCGCGAGGGTGGACTTGCCCGACCCCGACTCCCCGAGCACCCCGAGGCACTCGCCGGCTGAGACCGCCAGGGTCAGGTCGTGGACCGCGCGGACCGACGGCGGCCCTGGGTAGGTCACGGTGAGGTCGCGGACCTCGAGCCTCTGGGTCATCGGCGACCACCTCGGTGACGCACCAGGCGCGGGTTGATCCGTTGCTCGACGGCCACGCCGACGAAGGTGATCCCGGTCAGCAGCAGCGCGATCGCCACGATGGGCGGGAGCAGCCACCACTGCCACGCGTCGGTCTGGAGCAGGGCTGCGAAGTCCATGGCGTCCCGCAGCATCCGTCCCCAGCTGACCCGGCTGGGGTCGCCGAGCCCGAGGAAGGCGAGGCCAGCCTCGAGGGTCACCGCACGGCCGGCGGCGGAGACCAGCGCGGCCGCCAGGATCAGGGACACCTCCGGGAGGATGTGACGTCCGAGCACGTGGGTGGAGCGCGCGCCGAACCCGACGGCTGCGCGCACGTGCGCGCGCTGGCGTAAGGAGAGGACCTGGGAGCGCACGACGCGTGCGCTCATCGGCCAGAAGGTGATGGCGATGATCAAGGAGATCACCGGCAGCGACGGGCCGACGTAGGCCCCGATGACGATCAACAGCGGCAGGCGCGGGGTCATCAGGAACAGGTCCACGACGCGCATCAGCACCGCGTCGACCCGGCCGCCGTGCCACCCGGCGGTGAGGCCGACCAGCGCCCCGATGGCGATCGTCCCGACCCCGGCGAGGAGGGCGACCGTCAGCGACACGCCCGTGCCGGCGATCAACTGCGCGAGGACGTCCTGCCCCACGGAGTTCGTGCCGAGCAGATGCTCACGGCCCGGGGCGGCCAGGGGGACCCCCGCGAGCTCGGTCGGGTGGTACGGGGTCAGGAAGGGCCCGGCGAGCCCCAGCAGCACGAACGCGGCGACCAGCGAGCCACCGATCCACCCGATGGTGCCCGGTGGGGTGGTGCTCCGTGCCGGGCCGGATGCGGCGTCCGGCGCCGCAGGTCGCCGGCGCGTGGCGGGGGAGAAGGGCCTCATCTGGTCCGCACCCGGGGGTCGAGCCTGGTGTAGAGCAGCTCGATGAGGAGGTTGGCGGTCAGCACCGTCGTGGCCAGCGTCAGGAAGGCCGCCTCGAGCACCGGGAAGTCGCGGGCCTCCACGGCGGAGAGGATCAGCGTGCCCATGCCGGGGTAGGCGAAGACGGCCTCGACGAACAGCGCGCCGCCGACGGCGAAGCCGACCTGGACGCCGAGCATCGTCAGGAAGGGCAGGACGGCGTTGCGCCCCACGTGCCGGGAACGCTGGACCCTCAGGGGGAGACCCTTGGCGCGCGCCAGGAGCATGTAGTCCTCGCCCAGCGCGGAGATGGCCGTGTTGCGCACGAGCAGGAACTTCGCACCGAGCGAGGACAGCGTCAGCGCTGCCAGCGGCAGCACCAGGTGGTGGAGCACGTCGCCTGCCTCGGCCCACCATGAGGGGTGGTCCGCGAAGGGGGTGCGCCCACCGGCGAGCGGGAAGAGCGGCAGGATGATCGCGAACACGATCAGGACGAGCAGCGCGATGGCGTACTCGGGGACGCTGCGCAGCACGGTCAGACCGGCGACGATCGAGCGGTCGGTCCGCGACCCCCGATGCCAGGCGGCCGCGAGGCCGGCGACGAAGCTGACCAGCGCCGACAGCAGCAGGGCCGGCCCGACCAGGAGCAGGGTCCACGGCAGCGCCCCGCCGATCATCTCGCCGACCGGTCGGTTGGCGGCGATCGACCAGCCGAGGTCCCCGCGCGCGAGCCCCGAGAGGTAGCCGAGGTACTGCTGTGCGAGCGAGCCGTCGAGGTTGTAGGCGGCCAGCACCTGCTCGCGCACCTGCTCGTCCCGGATGAAGATGCCGGAGTCCGGATCATCCAGGGCGGACAAGGGGTCGCCGGGCATGAGCCGCGGCAGCAGGAAGATCACGGTCGCCGCGACCAGCAGCGTCAGCGCGTAGAGCAGCACCGTCCTTAAGAGGGTCCACGCACCGTTGGCGTGACGGGGCGCCGCGGCGGACGGGGTGCGGTCGGACGGCCCCTCGGCCACCGCCCCCTGAGCGTCCAGTGAGGTACCGCTCACGCCGTGCCGTCCATCGCTACCGCCCACCTTCGGTGTCCCGTCGGGTACCGCACGTCGGCGCGACGCTACCTTCCGTTGCGAGCGGTTCGCAATTGGGTTCCGGGCTGACTAGCGTGCCCGCCGGCCGGTCCGCTGCCGGGACGGCGTCGACCGCCACCGTCATCTCCTGCCCCCGACCTTCGCACGGAGCCAGCGACCATGAGGATCACCCGTCGCCTGTCCCACGGTCTCGTCGGTGTCGTGATCGCCCTGCTGGCCGTGGCCTGTGCCACGGACCAGGATGCGACCACCTCCGAGCAGGCACCGGACGCCGATGGTGGCGCGGACGAGACGGACGGCGCGGCGGAGGGCGCGGAGGGTGAGGACCGGACCGGCGACCGTGTGGACGTGCTGCGCCTGGCAGGAGGGGACTTCGGCTACCCCACGCCCTTCGCCTACGTGCGCGGGCCCGGCTCGATCCAGGCCGGCTACATCTTCGACACCCTCGCCTGGTGGGACTCGACGGGGGAGGTCACGCCGTGGCTCGCACGCGACTGGGAGGTCTCCGAGGACGGGCTCACCTGGACCGTGGAGCTCCGTGAGGACGTCCAGTGGCATGACGGCACGCCCCTGACCGCCGACGACGTGGTCTTCACCGTGGAGTACATGACCGGGGGCAGCGGTGCCGACTTCCAGACGCTGCCGGTGAGCCCCTCCAACCTCGAGAGCATCACCTCGGTCGAGGCGGTGGACGAGACCACGGTCCGCTTCGAACTCGAGACGGTCTCCGCCGCCTTCGAGGAGAACGTCCTGCGGTCGCTGATGATCGTGCCCGAGCACATCTGGTCCGAGGTGGACGATCCGGCGCGGTTCCGTGGCGAGGAGGCGTTGGTCGGGTCCGGTCCCTACCGGCTCATCGACATCGACCAGGACAGCGGCAGCTACCTGTACGAGGCGAACGACGACTTCTGGTACGGCCCGCCACGGGTCGAGCGGCTGGAGTTCATCCCGATGCCCGACGAGGTGCTCGGGCTCCAGCGCGGCGAGATCGCGGCCGGTCGGGTCGGGTCCGAGGAGGGCACCCCGGACGAGGTGCTCGAGGCACTCGAGGCGGAACCGAACCTCGCGAGGCTCGATGCCCGCGGCGACTGGAACATGGCCCTGCACTTCAACCTCGCCGCTGGCTTCCCCTACGACGACGTGCGGTTCCGGCAGGCGGTCGCCCTCGCGCTCGACCGTGAGGACCTGCTGGACCGGCTGCTGTTCGGCCGCGGTGAGGTCGGCAGCACCGGTGGCCTGGCGCCGGCACACCCCGACCTGGCCCCGGATCTGCCGGAGTACCGCCGCGACCTGGACGCTGCGGCCGAGCTGCTCGACGAGATCGGTCTGCGCGACGAGGACGGCGACGGTGTGCGGGAGCTGCCGGACGGCGAGCCCTTCGTCATCGAGCTGAACGCGAGCAACCGCTTCTCGGTCCGCACGCCCGAGATCATCCGCGAGTACCTCGCCGAGGCCGGACTCGAGGTGGAGATCAACGTGCTCGACCGCTCAGCCTCCGACGAGGCCGGCGTCGAGGGGGACTACACCATGGCGCTGCACGGCTACGGGGGGATCATGACCGACGCCGACCGGCTGCGGGTCCAGTACTCCTCGCAGGCGCCGGGTCGAGCCTTCACCCGTGCCCAGGGCTACGCCAACGACCGCTTCGACGAGCTCGCGGCCCAGCAGATCCGCACCGCCGACCCGGACGAGCGCCTGGAGCTGCTGCACGAGATGCAGCGCATCCTCGCCGAGGACCTGCCCGTGCTGTCCCTCTACGTCCCCGACCGCATCCAGTTCCACGACGAGTCCCTCTACGACGGGTGGTTCTTCACCCCCGGGTGCAGCCCCTGCGGGGGCAACCGCAACCGCATCATCTTCGTGACCGGGGACCCGGTCTGGTCCGAACCCGCCGACTGAGGCCGCGCGGTCAGGCGCCCCCGCTCGATCCCGCGGGTGCGCCGCTGGTCACCCGCGGGTGCTCCCGGTCGCGTCCGCGCCTGCGTTCGCCGGGTGGCCGTCCCCGGTGCGCGAGGCGGCCCGGTCCGCGAGGGCCATCAGGTGGGAGGCGAGCTGCGCGCGGGTGGCGGCCGCCTGGGGGCGGAACCGGTCCCAGCCGAGGGAGGGGTCCGGTGGCATCACGCCCATGCTCAGCATCGCCAGGACGGAGGCGTGGTGTGCGCTGCCCTCGCTGACGTCCCGCACGGTCCAGCCCGCGTTGGCGGCGGGGTCCTCGCCGACGACCCAGCGGTAGGCACGGGCGAGCATGGACGCCGCCTGGGCACGCGAGACCTGCCCGCCCGGTGCGAAGGTCCCGTCGGTGCGCCCCTGGATGATCCCTGCGGCGGCGGCGCGGCCGATGGTGTCGGCGTGGACGGAGTCCCGGCTGACGTCGTGGAACCGGGCGGTGCCCTCGGCCGGCAGGGGCCTGCCGGCGGCGGTGGCCCAGCGGTCGATCATGGAGGCCAGCTGGGCTCGGGTGACGGTGCGGTCCGGCTCGAACCGGGTGTCGGTGCGGCCGGTCACCACGCCCCAGGACACCGCGCAGTCGATGTCGTCGGCGTACAGCGAGGTCCGGGTGTCGGCGAAGCGTGCGCGGGGCACCAGGTCCGGTGGGCATGCTGCGACGAGGTCGCCGTCGCCGCGGTGGTCCGGCATCGGTGCGGCCAGGCCCTGGTAGGTGCCGGTGAACCCGCCGGACGCGGCGCGGGGCTCGGCGCCGACCTCGAAGCTCCACGCGAGGCTGCCCGCACCGTCGAGAGCGATCGAGACCTCGTAGGTGCCGTCACGCAACGGCTCGCGCGGGATGACCGCGACCGCGTTGTCGCGCGCCAGCAGGCGCCGACCGAGGTCGTGTTGCGCACGGTCGGGGTTGGTGTAGGTCGAGCCATCGAACACGCACGCCTCGAGCCGGTGCGACCCCCGCCTCAGCTGCACCGCGGTCGCGGTCTCGCTGGTGGGGAGCAGCACCATGATCGAGGCGCCCGTCGGTTCGGTGTAGCCCGGGCAGGCGCTCAGCGGGTCGGGCCACTCGCCACCCGCGCGACGCAGGGGTGAGGTCGAGCCGGGACCGGGGTAGGCGATCGGGGTGGTGGTGAACGTCGAGCCGTCGAGCCCGCCGATGACGTTGACGACCCCGCCCGAGAGGGGGCCCTCGGACCAGTAGGCGACGACGGAGCGTTGCAGCCCGGGGCGCATCTGGCCGAGCTGGTGGAACGGCACGGCGTGCAGGCCCCCGACGTGGTCCTCCACCTCGGCGTCGTACAGCAGCGCGAGGTTGGACTCCTGGGCGGCCTGGTGGCCCGCCTCGCTGAACCAGCGGGAGTGCCGGTCCTGGCTGTGCCCGATCGTGTTGGTGCGCACCATGTAACGGGCGTGGTCCAGCGCGCCAGGCTCCATCGTGGCGTCGTGAGCCACCGGCGCGAGCCCCGACACCGACCGCAGCTCGTTCAGGAGGGTCAGACCGGCACGCCCCGGATCGGCGTCAGCCAGCGCCGACGGCGTAGCCGACAGCACCAGCAGCAGCACCAGCACGACGGCGGCGGGGCCCCTGCCGCCCCGACGCCCTCCCTGTCCCCGCATCGCACCCCCGTTCCGTGTCGACCTCGGCCGGCGCCGCACGACGGCCTCGGCACCCCATCGGCTGACGCACGCAGGTCTTGAGCGCAGACGCTTCGAAGCGGTGAGGACCGAGACGGGCGCGTCCAGAAGGCCAGCCCTGCAGCGGGTCGGGCCGTGGAAGGACCGCCTACGGTCGGTGGATATGGATCCCTCAACCGCATCTGCCACCCCGTCCGCGCCCTCAGAGCCGCTCGATGACGCGCACGCCCGGCCCGTGGAGGAGGTGCTCGGTCACCTCGACGTGGACCCCGCCGTGGGGTTGTCCTCTCAGGAGGTGGAGCGGCGGCGCGGGGAGCACGGCCGCAACGAGCTCGGGGGTGACGAGGGCACGCCCTGGTGGAAGCTGTTGTGGCGGCAGGTCGCCGACGCGGTCATCGTGCTGCTGCTCGGCGCCGGGGTGGTGGCCTTCTTCGTCGGTGAGGTGATCGAGGCCGTCGCCATCCTGGTGGTGCTCGTGGTCAACACGATCGTCGGGTTCATCACCGAGCTGCAGGCGGCGCGATCGATGGAGGCGCTGCGAGAGATGCTCGGCACGGTCGCCGAGGTGGAGCGTGACGATCGTCGCATCGAGATCGACGCGGCCGAGCTGGTGCCCGGCGACATCGTCGGCGTGGAGGCGGGGGAGCAGGTGCCCGCCGACCTGCGCGTGATCGACGCCGAGGACCTGCAGGTCGAGGAGGCCGGCCTGACGGGTGAGAGCGAGGCGGTGACGAAGTCCGCCGAGGCGGTCGATCCGGATGCGGCCCTGGCTGATCGCACGAACCTGCTGTTCATGGGCACCACCGTGCTCGCCGGCCGGGGTCGGGGCGTGGTGGTCGCGACCGGCCAGCGGACCGAGATGGGGCGCATCGCCGACCTCGCCGGTTCGGCCGAGCAGACCCAGGCCCCCCTGCAGCGCGGGCTGAGCCAGCTGAGCCGACGGCTCGCCATCGGGGTGGTGGTGGGTGCGGCTGCGCTGTTCGGGCTGGGCCTGCTGCGCGGGAACGACACCGCCGAGATGCTGGAGATCGCGGTGGCGCTGGCCATCGCGGTGGTCCCGGAGGGGCTGCCGGCGGTGGCCACGCTCACCCTGGCGGTCGGGATGCGGCGGATGGCGGCCGGCAACGCCCTGGTGCGACGCCTGCCGGCGGTGGAGACCCTGGGCTCCACCACCGTGGTGTGCTCGGACAAGACCGGCACGTTGACGCGCAACGAGATGGACGTCGTCGAGGTGAGCCTGGCCGAGGGCGCCGACGAGGAGGTGCTGTGGCGCATCGCCGCTCTGTGCAACGACGCCGATGTCGACGTCGACGGCGACCCCGTCGGGGACCCCACCGAGGTCGCCTTGCTCAAGGGAGCCGGTGACCACGGCTTGGAGTGGCGGCAGCTGCGCGAGGACTCCGAACGTGAGCGTGAGGTGCCCTTCAGCTCCGAGACGATGCGGATGGCGGTGGAGGTCGACGGGGACGTCCTGGTCAAGGGCGCGCCGGAGGTCCTGCTCGACGAGGAGCGTCACGGCGAGCTGGTGGCGGCGGCGGAGCGGTTCTCCGGGCAGGCGCTGCGGACGCTGGCCTTCGCCCGCCGGTCGGCCCCGGGTCCGGACGTCGACGACGAGGAGCTGTTCGACGACCTCGAGATCGTCGGGATCATCGGGATGCAGGACCCGCCGCGCGACGCGGTCCACGCCGCGATCACGACGTTGAAGGGGGCCGGGATCCGGGTGGTCATGATCACGGGCGATCGGCCCGATACGGCGAGAGCCATCGCGGAACAGCTCGAGCTCTCCGACCGGGACGCGGTGAGCGGCGAGACGGTCGTGGCGATGTCGGCGGAGGATCTCACGGAGGTGGTCTCGTCGACCGAGGTGTTCGCGCGGGTCGACCCCGAGTCGAAGCTGCGGATCATCGAGGCGCTGCAGGACGCCGGCGAGGTGGTCGCGGTCACCGGTGACGGGGTCAACGACGCGCCGGCGCTCAGCCAGGCGGACGTCGGGGTCGCGATGGGCTCCGGTACCGACGTGGCCAAGGACGCCGCCGACATCGTCCTCCTCGACGACGGGTTCGAGACCATCGGCACCGCGGTCGCGGAGGGCCGGCGGATCTTCGCCAACATCCGGCGGTTCGGACAGTTCCTGTTCTCCTGGCACGTCGCCGAGGTCGCGGTCATCACCGTCGCGGTCCTCGGCGGGTTCCCCCCGCCCCTGGCCGGGCTGATGATCCTGTGGAACAACCTCGTGATCGACGTGCTGCCCTCCTTCGCGCTCGCGCTCGAACCCGGCCGCGAGGACGTGATGCGGGAGCCACCGCGTGACCCGCGCGAACCCGTCCTCGACCGTCCCGTGCTCCGCCGGATCCTCGTCTCCGCGCTGCTGGTCGGCGGGGTCGGGCTCGCGGCCTACGCGGTGGCGGTCGTCGGGTTGGATCTGGACACCCGCGGAGCGCAGACCATGACCTTCGTGGCCATGTCCTTCGGGCAGGTCCTCTCGGTCTTCAACGCCCGGACCGAGGCCGGCTCGGGGTTCCGAGGTGCCGCGCGGAACCGGTGGCTGTGGGCGGCGCTGGCGATCACCTTCGGGCTCGAAGCGGTCGCCCTCGGGTTCCCGCCGCTGCGCGACATCCTCGGCCTCGGCACGCTCCCGGGCCTCGGCTGGGCCATCGCGCTGGCTCTCGGACTGCTGCCGCTGGCCACCGTCCAGGGCTGGCGGGCCGTGCGCCGCTAGCTCGTCGCCCGTCCGCTCCGACCGACGAGGATGGGACGACCGTGGCCGTTGGTCGCCATCCACCGCAGGAGCCCACCGTCACGACCCTACGGTGGTGAGCGACCGCTCGGGTCAGACCGCGACCGTTGGGAAGGTGATGGAGCCAGCGATGAGGAGCCGCAGAGGACACCAGCCGTGGCGTCGGCGCGTGACCGCAGGCGTGGTCGTTGCAGGGCTGGCCCTGTTCGGCTGCGGCACCGGGAACGGTGACGATCCTCAGGCGCCGCCCCCGGTCGAGGACGGTGAGGGTGAGGACGGGGCCGAGGACGGTGACGGTCAGGACGGTGCCGGCGACGGCGAGCAGGGACCGGACGACGGCACGAACGGCGACGGCAGCGCGGAACCGGGGGACGGCGCGGACGACGTGGAGGCAGGGGACGACCCCGCCGCGGGGGATACGGAGGACCCGGAGCCCATCGCGGACGAGGGCGACACCGACCCGGACGAGGCCGAGGGCGAGTCTCCAGGCCTCGGCGATGATGACGAGCCGCTCCCGCAGGCGGTGGTCGATGTGCGGATCGGGTCGCACGACGCCTTCGACCGGGTGGTGTTCGAGCTCGAGTCGGACGGCGGGACCCCGGGGTGGTTCGTCGAGTACGACGAGCCCATCGCTCAGGGGTCCGGCGAGGAGGTGGAGGTCGAGGGCGGCGCGTCGCTGACCGTGCTGATCTCCCCGGTGAGCCTGCCCCCGGCTCTGCCCGAGGACGTGCGGACCTGGGAGGGCGGCCCGATCGAAGGCCCCGAGGGCGGGGTCGTGCAACAGGTCGTCGGTGGGTCGGTCTTCGAGGGCTACCACCAGTTCTTCATCGGGGTCGACCAGGAGCGGCCCTTCGCCGTCGAGCGCCTCGAGGACCCCCCGCGGGTCGTGATCGACCTGTTCGCTGAGGAGGACTGACGCGCGGATGGGGCGTCGCTGGGCCGACCCAGGACGCGGGTCCGGTGCCGCAGGCGACCGTGCTGAGCGCTGGTCACCGAGCCCACCGTGTGCTCACCGAAGGACGCAAGCCTGACCGGCTCGCAGGGCGGACGCCCCGATCCGTCCTCGGCGATCGCCGCAGCGCTTCATCAGCCGCCGTCCAGCCCGACCTTCTGCTCGAGGCCGCTGCCACGTCCCGGTGACGGGGTGGTACGTCGGCAGGAGGAGCTGCAGCGATGGAGGTCGGGGTGCCGCGGTCGTCGGTGAGAGGCCAGGAGGAACGTCAGCACCGCCCCGTGCCGCGCCCGGCGGCCCCACCTCCGGTCGGGTCGGGGGTCCACCTCGGCCCGGCCAGCCTCGACCTCGTTCCCGTCGCGTTGCTGCTGGCCGACGAGGCCGGGAGGGTCCTCTACGCCAACCGTGCCACGGGGCGCCTGTGGGCCCGGTCACCGACCGACCTGGTCGGCCGGCCGCTCCAGGCGCTGTTCACCGCGGAGAGCTACGAGCGGATCGTCGAGGCAGCAGGCTCCCTGACCGGTGGGGGTCGGCCGCCGGACCGGCAGGGTGTCCGGCGCCTCTCCGCCAGGGACGTGGACGGGGTCGTCTTCGAGGTGCTCGTCGGTCTCTCGGTCGAGATCGCTGCCCACCGTACGCGGTGGGTCCTCAACCTCACCCGGGTCGGCACGGCAACTCCCCGCTCGGAGCGGGGGTCGCGTGGCGTCCCACCGGCCGATGACACGCTGACGATCCGGCGGCAACTGCACCAGCAGGAGCGGCAGTTCGGTCGGGCACGGGCACTCGTCGCCCTGGGTGAGTGGTCGTTCGAGGTGTCGACCGGTGCGCTGCACTGGAGCGATGACGCGTTCCGGATCCTCGGGTACGAGCCCGGCGCGGTGCCGCCGAGCGTCGCGGGGTTCCTATCGGCGGTCCATCCGGATGATCGAACGTGGGTCTGGAGGGAGGTCCTGGCGACGCTGGAGACGGGGCGACCCTGCGACGTCGGTCACCGGATCGTCCAGCCGGACGGCCAGATCCGTCACGTCCGTGAGATCGGGGAGCTGGAGCGGGGTCCCGAGGGCGCGGTCCGCCTCGTGGGCACCGTGATCGACACCACCGATGAGGTGAGGCACCGCGAGCAACTGGAGGCGACGGTGCGTCTGGCCACCTCCGTGCTGGACTCCATGAACTCCCACGGGGTCCTGCTGGACGGCGAGGGGATGGTCGTACGTACGAACGCGAGCTGGCGGCGGTTCGCGGCCGACACCGGCAGCGGTGAGGCCTGCGAGGGCAAGCACCACCTGGAGGTGGAGCGGCTCGGTGGCCAGGGGTGCGCCAGCGCGGCGGAGCGCGTGCGCGACGGCATCGCTGAGGTGCTGGGCGGTCGCCGCGAACCCTTCCGGACCGAGTACCGCATGGACGTCCAGGGCGACGAGCGGTGGTTCCGGTTCACGGCCTCGCCGCTGCAGGGGGTGCCCGGCGCGCTGGTGATCCATGACGACATCACGGCGAGCAAGCGGGTGGAGGCGGAGCTGGCGTGGCAGGCCCAGCACGATCCCCTGACGGGGCTGCCGAACCGCACCCTGCTGCTCCGCCGCGTCGAGGAGGACCTCCGCAGCGGTTCGCATCCTCGCGGTGCGGGCCTGCTCTTCCTCGACGTGGATCGGTTCAAGGTCATCAACGACCGGTTCGGTCACACGGTGGGGGACGCGGTGCTGTGCGCCGTCGGGTCACGGCTTCGTGGGCTCGTCGAGGAGGACAGCCTGGTCTGTCGGTTCGGGGGTGATGAGTTCGTGGTCGTGGCGGACTCCGGGGCGGAGCGCGCGGCGGCGGTGCGCTTGGCTCAGCGGCTGCTCGCCGCCTTCGATGCCCCGGTCTCGGTCCAGGGTCGGCAGCTCGACCTGACCGTGAGCATCGGTGTGGCGACCGGCCTCGGTCCCTCGCTCTCGGCGGAGCACCTGCTGCGGGATGCGGACATCGCCCTGCACCGCGCGAAGGAGCAGGGGCGTGCGCAGGTGGTCCTGCACGACGAGGCGTTGCGTGTGGAGGCGATGCACCGGGCGCGGCTCGAGACCGATCTGCGTGGTGCGGCCGGGCGCGGCGAGCTGGTCCTCCACTACCAACCGCAGATCGATCTCTCCCGACAACGCCTGGTCGCGCTCGAGGCGCTCGTGCGCTGGCACCACCCCGAGCTCGGGATGCTGGGCCCGGGAGGGTTCATCGGGCTGGCCGAGGAGTCCGGGCTCATCGTCGGCGTCGGCGAGTGGGTCCTGCACGAAGCCGTCCGGCAGGCGACGCTCTGGCGCGCGACCGGCTACCTCGACCCCGCGGGCTACGTGTCGGTGAACGTCTCGCCACGCCAGCTGACGGCGCCGGGCTTCGTCGCTGGGGTCCGGGACATCCTCGAGCGTGCCGGGCTCGATCCGGCGAACCTCTGCGTCGAGGTGACCGAGTCGGCGCTGATGGGCGAGATCGACGTCGCGGCAGAGGTCCTCGGCGAGCTGCGGGGTCTGGGGGTGCGCACCGCCCTGGACGACTTCGGCACGGGGCATGCCTCGCTGGACCACCTGAGCAGGTTCCCGCTGGATGAGCTCAAGATCGACCGCTCCTTCGTGGCGTGTCTGGGGCAGGATGTGCGCGCCGAGGCGGTGGCCAGCTCGATCCTCGCGCTCGCGGAGGCGCTCGGGCTGTCGGTCGTCGCCGAGGGGATCGAGTCCGATCGGCAGCTCAGCTGGCTGCTCGAGCGGGGTTGCGCGGTCGGCCAGGGGTACCTCTTCTCGCCCCCACGCTCGGTCGCGGACCTCGGCGGGGCGCAGGAC
>JBKHEJ010000023.1:0-19287 GCA_046540855.1 Nitriliruptoraceae bacterium | reverse complement strand
GCCGGGCGTCACCTGGCTCGGGGACGGCACCGCCGCCGCGGTGGTCTGGGCGCCCCGCGCCGAGCACCTCGAGGTGGTGCTCGATCCGGAGGGGGTGGCCCGCGTCGTACCGCTGACGCCGGCGCCGCGTGGCTGGTGGACCGGTCGGTTGGACGAGGTCGCCCCGGGGATGCGCTACCGGCTCCGGGTGCACCGCGGGGGCGAGGTCGTCGACCGCGCCGACCCGGCGTCGAGGTGGCAGCCGGACGGGCCCGAGGGCCCCTCGGCGATCGACGACCCGGCCGGCTTCGCCTGGACCGATGCCGCCTTCCGAGCGCCGCCGCTGCACGAGCAGGTCGTCTACGAGCTGCACGTGGGCACCTTCACCCCTGAGGGCACCTTCGACGCGGTCGCGGCGCACCTCGACCACCTCGTGGACCTCGGCATCACCACCATCGAGCTGCTCCCGACCTGGCAGTTCTCCGGCGGCCGCAACTGGGGCTACGACGGCGTGCTGCCCTTCGCGGTGCAGGACACCTACGGCGGGCCTGAAGGCCTGCGCCGCCTCGTCGACGCCGCCCACGCCCGGGGGCTCGCGGTGTGGCTGGACGTCGTCTACAACCACCTCGGCCCCGAGGGCAACCACCTCGAGG
This sequence comes from Nitriliruptoraceae bacterium, assembly GCA_046540855.1. Lineage (GTDB taxonomy): Bacteria > Actinomycetota > Nitriliruptoria > Nitriliruptorales > Nitriliruptoraceae > T1Sed10-7. Next base: position 18,655 of record JBKHEJ010000023.1, on the reverse strand, counting down.
ACTTCGGCCCGTACCTGACCGAGGCCCGCGGCACCCCGTGGGGACCGGGGCTCAACACCGACGGCGAGGGCGCCGACGGGGTCCGCCGGTGGGTGATCGAGCACGGCATCGCCTGCGTGCGTGAGCTCCACCTCGACGGCTTCAGGCTCGACGCCGTCCACGGCATCGTGGACACCTCGGCGGTGCACCTGCTCGAGGCCTTCACCACCGCGGTCAAGCGTGCCGGCGAGGCGCTCGGCAAGCCGATCCACGTCATCGCCGAGTCCGACCTGTGCGACCCCAAGCTCGTGCGGGAGGTGGCGGCCGGCGGGTACGGGCTGGACGCCCAGTGGGCCGACGACCTCCACCACGCCGTGCACGTCGCACTCACCGGCGAGCGCGACGGCTACTACGTCGACCACACCGGGCTCGCCGACCTCGCCGTGATGCTGCGCGACCGCTTCGTCCTCGCCGGGCGGTACTCCGAGCACCGCGACCGGACCGTCGGCCGGCCCGGTCGGGACCTGCCCTACGACCGGTTCGTGGTGTGCGTCCAGAACCACGACCAGGTCGGCAACCGGATGCTCGGGGAGCGGCTGACGGCCCTGACCGACACCGCCGGGCTCGAGGTCGCCGCCGCGATCGTGCTGACCTGCCCGTTCGTCCCGATGCTGTTCATGGGGGAGGAGTACGCCGAGCCCGCCCCCTTCCAGTACTTCACCTCCCACACCGGCGCGGCGCTGATCGAGGCGGTGCGGACCGGCCGGCGTGAGGAGTTCGCCGCCTTCGCCTGGCAGGGTGAGGCGCCGGACCCGCAGGACGAGGCGACCTTCGCTCGCTCCACCCTCGACCTCACGCGCGCCCGCGACGGTGGCGAGCACGAGGCCATGTACGCGCTCTACCGCGACCTGATCGCGCTGCGCCGGTCCCTGCCGGTCCTGACCGACCCGGCCGGCGAGGACGTCGCGGTGACCGTGGTGCCGGGCGTCGAGGCCGTCGGGCTGCACCGTGCCGGGCCGCACGGCGAGGTGGTCCTCGCCATCAACGCCGCCGAGCAGGACGTCGAGGTGGTGCTCGCCGACGCGGCCGGGCCGTGGCACGAGCGCTTCTCCACCGCCGGGCGCCGCAACGGCGGCCGCGACCCGGCCGGTCCCCACCAGCAGGCCGGCCCCGTGCTCACGGTGCCGCTCACCCGCCGCAGCGTGCGCGTGCTCGTGCGCGCCGGCACGACCGACAGGGGTGCGACGTGACCGAGCTGTGGCCCGGCAAGGCCTACCCGCTTGGCGCCACGTTCGACGGGTACGGCACGAACTTCTCCGTCTTCTCCGAGGTGGCGGAGAAGGTCGAGCTGTGCGTCTACCACGCCCGCGGCCGGGAGGAGCGCATCCCCCTGCCCGAGGTCACCGGCGCCGTGTGGCACGGCTACGCCCCCGACATCGCACCGGGCACCCGCTACGGCTACCGCGTGCACGGGCCCTACGACCCGGCCCAGGGCCTGCGCTGCAACCCGCACAAGCTGCTGCTCGACCCCTACGCGAAGACCGTCGTAGGGGACCTGACCTGGGACGAGGCGGTGTTCGGGTACCGGTTCGGGGATCCCGACGGGCCGATGAACACCCGCAACTCGGCCCGGCACGTGCCGAAGGGCGTGGTCACCCAGCCCTACTTCGAGTGGGGCAACGACCGGCCACCGCGCACCCCCTGGAACGAGACGGTGATCTACGAGGCCCACGTCAAGGGCCTGACGATGCGCCACCCGGCGGTGCCGGAGCACCAGCGCGGCACCTACTCCGGGCTCGCCCACCCCGCGGTGGTCCAGCACCTCGTCGACCTCGGGGTGACCGCGATCGAGCTCCTGCCGGTCCACCGCTTCCTGCACGAGCACCACCTCGTGGAGCAGGGGCTCTCCGACTACTGGGGCTACAACACGATCGCCTTCCTCGCCCCCCACGACGCCTACGCCTCGGTCGAGGCCGAGCGGGTCGTGCCCGAGTTCAAGCGCATGGTGCGCACCCTGCACGAGGCCGGCATCGAGGTCATCCTCGACGTGGTGTACAACCACACCGCCGAGGGCAACCACCTCGGGCCGACGCTGAGCATGAAGGGGTTCGACAACCAGGCCTACTACCGCCTCGTCGACGACGACCCGCGCTACTACATGGACTACACCGGCACGGGCAACTCCATGAACATGCGCCACCCCCACGTGCTGCAGCTGATCATGGACTCCCTGCGGTACTGGGTCACCGAGATGCACGTCGACGGGTTCCGCTTCGACCTGGCCTCCACCCTGGCCCGGGAGCTGCACGACGTCGACCGGCTGTCGACCTTCTTCGAGGTCATCCAGCAGGACCCGGTCATCTCCCAGACCAAGCTCATCGCCGAGCCGTGGGACATCGGCGAGGGTGGCTACCAGGTCGGCAACTTCCCGCCGCTGTGGTCGGAGTGGAACGGCCGCTACCGCGACACCGTCCGGGACTTCTGGCGTGGCATCGACGAGACGGTGCCGGAGTTCGCGGCCCGCTTCACCGGCTCCAGCGACCTGTACCAGTCCGACCGACGCCGCCCCAGCGCCTCCATCAACTTCGTCACCGCCCACGACGGGTTCACGCTGCGCGACCTCGTGTCCTACAACGACAAGCACAACGAGGCGAACGGGGAGGACAACCGCGACGGGACCGACGACAACCGGTCCTGGAACTGCGGTGTGGAGGGCGGGACCACCGACCCCGAGGTGCTGCGGCTGCGCGCCCGGCAGCAGCGCAACCTGCTCACCACCCTGCTGCTCAGCCAGGGCGTGCCGATGGTGCTCGGCGGTGACGAGCTCGGCCGCACCCAGGGCGGCAACAACAACGGCTACGCCCAGGACAACGGGATCTCCTGGTTCGACTGGGACGCGGTCGACCTCGACCTGCTGGCCTGGTCGCAGGCGCTCATCCGGCTGCGCAACGACCACCCGGTCTTCCGGCGGCGGCGCTTCTTCGAGGGCCGGAGCGTCCGGGGGGAGCGGTTCAGCGACATCGCCTGGCTGACCCCCGACGGGGAGCCGATGTCCGACGAACACTGGGAGACCGGGTACGCGAAGTCGCTCCAGATCTACCTCAACGGCTCGGGGCTCGCCTCCAAGGACGAGCGCGGCTTGATGGTGGAGGACGACTCCTTCCTGCTGCTCATCAACGCCCACCACGAGGAGCTGACCTTCACGATCCCGGCCACGGGTCCGACCGCCCCCTTCGTGGTCGTGCTCGACACCGACGAGCCGCGGCTGCGTGAGCCCGAGGACGTCCGAGAGGACCTCGCGCTCGGGGCGACGCGCACCGTGCCCGCCCGGGGGATGGTGCTCCTGCGCGAGGTGCGCGAGGGGTGGCGGTGACCGTCACCGCCGCCCCGCGGCCGCCGGGCACGGGTCCCGCTGCGCGGCCGGTGCGGGCCACCTACCGGCTCCAGCTGCACGACGGCTTCACCTTCGCCGACGCGGCCCGGGTCGTGCCGCGCCTGGCCGGGATCGGCATCAGCCACCTCTACCTCTCACCGGTCCTGGAGGCCGTGCCGGGTTCGATGCACGGCTACGACGTGCTCGACCCCGCTCGTGTGCGCGCGAGCCTCGGCGGTGAGGCGGGGCTGCGCGCGCTGGCGGCGACCGCCCACGCGCACGGGCTCGGGCTCGTGGTCGACATCGTCCCCAACCACGTCGGTCTCGTCAGCCCCGGCAACCCCTGGTGGTGGGACACCCTGGCCCACGGCCCCGAGGGTCGGTACGGCCGGCACCTCGACGCCCACTGGCAGCCCGGCCCGCACGGGCAGCCGACCCTGCTCGTGCCCGAGCTCGGGGAGCCGCTCGAGGAGGCGCTGGCGGGCGACGACCTGCAGCTGGCCTACGTCGAGGACGGTCGCGACCCGGCGTGGCGGATCGTCTACCACGAGCACGCCTGGCCGGTGGCGCCCGGCACCCTCGAGGCGACCGGGCTCGACCCCACCGAGATCGCCGGCAGCACCGCGCGCTGCCGCCGCGACCGGCAGCTGCTGCGGGCGCTGCTCGACCGTCAGCACCACCAGCTCGGCTACTGGCGCCGCGCCAACCAGGAGCTCGACCACCGGCGCTTCTTCGACGTCGACACCCTCGGCGGGGTCCGGGTGGAGGACCCGGAGGTGTTCGCCGACGTGCACCAGGCGATCCTGCCCCTGGTCGCCGACGGCACGATCGACGGGCTCAGGATCGACCACCCCGACGGTCTCGCGGACCCGGTCGGCTACCTCACGGACCTACGCGCCGCGGTGGGACCGGACACCTACCTCGTGATCGAGAAGATCCTGGAGCACGGCGAGCGCTTCCGGCCCGAGTGGCCGGTCGCCGGCACGGTCGGCTACGAGCTCGCCGCACCCACCCTCGGGATCCACCTCGACCCGGCCGCCGGGGAGATCCTCGACGACCTCCAGACCCGCCTCACCGGCACCGAGCTGCACCGGGGCCGGCTCATCGACGACGCCAAGCGCACCGCGCTCGAGGTCCTGTTCGGCGCGGAGCGGGCCCGCATCACCGCCTTCGCCGCCGAGGCCCTGCCCGGGCTCGCCGAGGCGGAGCTCGCCCAGGCGCTCGGTGAGCTCGTCGTGGTCTGGCCGGTCTACCGGACCTACCTGCGGCCGGGGCGGGCCCCGGTCGACCCGCGCGACGCGGCGGTCGTGGACCGTGCGGTGGCGCACGCGAGCGCCCGGCGCCCCGAGCTCGCCGGCACCCTGGCCCGCCTGGCGGCGCTGCTGCTCGCGAGCACCGAGGCGGACCCCGCCGCCGTGGCGTTCGTGACCGCCTTCCAGCAGCTCACGGGGCCGGCGATCGCCAAGGGTGTCGAGGACACCGTCCTGTACCGCGACACCCGCTTCACCGCGGTCAACGAGGTCGGCTCCCACCCCGCCGAGGTCGGTGCGAGCGTCGCGGAACTGCACGGGCTGGACGTCGAGGTGGCCGCGCACCGGCCGGCCACGATGCGCCTGTCCTCCACCCACGACACCAAGCGCAGCGAGGACGTGCGGGCCCGGTTGGCCGTGCTGTCCCAGCGACCGCGCTGGTGGGTGGCGACCGTGGCCGAGCTCGAGGCCGCCACCGCGCACCTGCGGCTCGACGCCCCCGACCGCGGCGGCTCCTGGCCCCTGCCCGCCCACGAGCACCTGGCCTGGCAGACGGCCGTGGGGACCTGGCCGATCAGCGCCGACCGGCTCCACGGCTACCTGCTGAAGGCGGCCCGTGAGGGCAAGGAGATCACCGACTGGCTCACGCCGAACGAGGCGTACGAGCAGGCGCTCGAGCGCTACGCCCGGGCGCTCACCGAGGAGCCGGGGCTGGTCGCCCTGCTGGAGCGGGCGGTCGCGGACATCGCCGCCGCGGGCCACGTCACCGCCCTCGCCATGACCCTGACGAAGCTGACCGCCCCCGGGGTGCCCGACACCTACCAGGGCACCGAGGTGTGGGACCGCTCCCTGGTCGACCCGGACAACCGCCGGCCGGTCGACCACGATCGGCTCGCGGGGCTGGCCGCGGGGCTCGCCGAGCGTGCGCCGTCGGCGACGCTGGCCCGGGAGCTGCTCGGTGGGCTCGGCGACCCCCGTGACGACGGGCGCGCCAAGCTGTGGGTCACCCGCCAGGCGCTCCGGCTCCGTCGCGACCGCCCCGACCTGCTGGCCCCGGGCGCCTCCTTCGCGCCGCTGTGGGCCCGCGGGCGCGACGCCCGCAAGGTCTGGGCCGCGGTGCGCGGCGGTGGCGCGGTGGCCGTGGTCCCGTGCCGGGTGGCGCAGCTGTCCGGCCCGCCCGGCGCGCTCGACCTCGCTGACACGACGCTCGAGCTGCCGGCGGGCCGCTACCTCGACGTCCTGGCCGGGCGCCGGACCACCGGCGGGGAGCGGACCGTGACCGAGCTGCTGGCGGGCTTCCCCGTCGCGCTGTACGTCAAGGAGTGAGCCGTGGACCACGCACAGCTGGCAGCGCTCGGGATCTGGACCAGCTTCCATGACGCCTTCGGCACCCGCTACGACCTCTCCGAGGAGGCCGCCGCGCAGCTGCTCGAGGCGATGGATCTCGCGCCCGGCCAACCGGTGCCCGACGGGCGGGACGCGGTGGTGGTGACCGGCCCGCACCGCTGCGAGCCGGTCTGGCCCGGGGAGCTCGCCTGCGAGGACGGCACGCGCCTGCGGGTGGACGGCCAGCTCCCGGCCGAGCTACCGCTCGGCTACCACGACCTGCACCGCGACGACGGGATCGTGACCCGCGTCATCTCCAGCCCCGGCACCGCCCCGGCGCACCCGCCCTGGATCTGGGGGCTCGCCGTCCAGGCCTACGCGCTGCACTCGCGCCACTCCTGGGGGGTGGGCGACCTCGACGACCTCAGGCGCCTGGCCGCCTGGGCCGGCCGCGTGGGCGCCCGCACCCTGCTCGTCAGCCCCCTGGACGCGGTCGTGCACGAGGAGGAGCGCGAGCAGAGCCCCTACTTCCCGTCCTCGCGCCGGTTCCGGGACCCGCTCTACCTCGCCGTCCACGAGGTGCCGGGCATCGAGCAGGTCGGCGCGCAGGTCCTCGCCGAGCTCGCCGAGGCGGCCCGCGGCGACGGGACGCGCATCGACCGGGGCCGGGTCATCGCCGCCAAGCGTGAGGCGATGGAGCGGCTGTGGGTCGCCCAGGGTCGCCGGGAGCCCGATCCGGCCTTCGCGGCCTACCGGGCCGAGCAGGGCGAGGCGCTCGAGCGCTTCGCGACCTTCGAGACGATCAGCGAGCGGTACGCCGCCGGGTTCCGGCGCTGGCCCGCCGAGCTGCAGGACCCGGACGGTCCCGCGGTCGCCGAGGTGGTGGCCACCGAGACCGACCGGGTGACCTTCCACGCCTGGGTGCAGTGGCACCTCGACGAGCAGCTGCGGGCCGCCGGGCAGGCCGCCCCGCTCATGCGCGACCTGCCGATCGGGGTCGACCCGGAGGGTGCCGACGCGTGGGAGTGGCAGGACGTGCTCGCCACCGGCGTCACCATCGGGGCCCCACCGGACGAGCTCGGCCCCGACGGGCAGGACTGGCTGCTGCCGGCGTTCATCCCCTGGAAGCTCCGCCAGGTCGCCTACCGGCCCTTCATCGAGACGCTCCGCGCGGCGTTCCGCCACGCCGCCGCGGTGCGCATCGACCACGTGCTCGGCCTGTACCGGCTGTTCTGGATCCCGCCGGCCGGCCCGACGGCCGGCACCTACGTGGACCAGGACCGCGCGGCCCTGCTCGACATCCTGGCCCTGGAGGCCCACCGGGCCGGGGCGTACGTGGTGGGCGAGGACCTCGGCACGGTGATGGACGGCGTGCGCGAGGACCTCGTCGGCCGCGGCATGCTGCGCTACCGGGTGCTGTGGTTCGAGGAGCAGGAACCGGCCCACTGGGACCGGCGCGGGCTCGGGTCGATCTCCACCCACGACCTGCCCTCGATCGGGGGGCTGTGGACCCGGGCGGACCTCGACGCCCAGCGTGAGGCCGGGGTGGCCCCGGACGTGGAGCGGCTCGAGCGGATGCGCCGCGACCTCGCCCAGCGCGCCGGGCTCGCCGAGGACGCCGACCTGGCCACCGCGTGCGTGGCGGCGGCCCGGCTGCTCGCCGGCGCCGGCTGTGACGTGGTGGTCGCCCAGCTCGAGGACGCGATCGGGGCCACCCACCGCATCAACGTGCCCGGGACCGACGCGACCCAGCGGCCCGACAACTGGTGCCTGCCGCTGCCGGTGGCGGTCGAGGACCTGCGTGAGCACGACCTGGCCCGTCAGGTCACCGCCGTGCTGCGCGAGGCACGGCCGGTGTGAAGGTCACCAGCCGGCGTCGGGATCGGCCATCCACCGCTCCCCGGGTGGCCGGTCGACGACCAGCTCGAAGTGCATCCCGTCGGGCACGACCCAGTCGCCACCCCAGGCGAAGCCGTGCCGGGTGAACACCTCCACGACCTCGGCGGGCAGGGTCGGGGTCGCGCCGAAGCCGTTGGTCTGCACGTTCAGGTCGATCGAGATGCCCCAGGCGTGCGTCGAGGGGGCCCGCACGACCTGGACCCGGGGGCCCCAGCACCCGCCGACGTCGCCGGGGTCGAGCAGGTGGTCGAGGTCGCGATCGACGAGCTCCTCGAGCGCCGCGGTGAGCGGGTCGAACATCAGGACGTGGCAGGTCTGCTCACCGACGATCGGCAGGGCGCGCCGGTCGAGGGCAGCGGCCTGCCACGCGGCGTCCTGCTGGAACCACCGTCCCGGCGCGTCCGAGATGGCGAACTCGCCGAAGACGCGCTTGAGCCGGGCCGGGGCCATCAGGTCCGGGGCGTGCCGCAGGACCGGCACCTCGCCGCCGCGGACCTGCACCAGCGGTGTGCCAGCCACCTCGCGGAACCGCTGCAGGACCTCCTCGTCGCCAGCGTCGGCGCGACGGGCCAGCACGTAGGCGTCCCAGGTCGGTGCGAGCGGGCTCGCGGTGGTGACCAGCACCTCGGCGGCCCCGACGAGCGGGTCGGGCAGCACCCCGGCGACGCGCACCTCGGTGCCGTCGGCGACGCGGAGCCGGCCGCCGACCCCCACCTCGCGCACCACCGCGCTGCTGGTCGACAGCAGCGCCTCACCGGGTCCGAGATCGAGCACCTCGGGGACCTGCAGCAGCGCCGCGTACCCGGCCGGCTCGACGGCGAGCACCTCGATGGGGTACCGCCAGCCCCCCTCGGTCCGGTCGACCGCTCGCCCCTCGGCATCCCAGGTCGCCACCAGGTCCTGGTAGCCGGCCCGGACCACGGTCACGTCCTCGATCGACGCATCGGCCCGCAGCCGGGCGGCCAGGTCGCCCGGGAGGCGGCTCTGGGCGCTCAGCGCGATCGTGGCCGGATCGCTGGCGGGGTTGGCCTCCGACGGCTCCGCGCGCTCAGCACCGGTGGCGGAGCCTACGCCCCGGTCCCAGATGCTCGTGAACGCGCGGGTCTGCCCGGCCGCAGCGGTCGCCACCGAGCTGAGCACCGCCGACCCGGCATCCGCGCCGCTCGGGGCCAGGCTGCCGGGGACCGTGGTCGCCAGGTGCGTGCGCGGCTCGGGCTCCGGCAGCAGGTCCGCACCCCAGGCGGATCGCAGCGCGAGCCCGACGAGCACGAGCCCGACCAGGGGGATGGCTGCGGGCGCACCGCGACGGGCCCGGGAGGACCGGGCCGCGGTCCCTGCCCCGGCCGTGGTGCGCATACCCGTCCATCGGCCGCGGCTGACCGGGCTGAACCGCCAGGCTGGGGGGGTGGTGCCCTCAGGGTCACCCGGCGTCGTCGGGCTGAGGCATCCAAGCCTCGCCCGGGGGCCGGTCCACGACCAGCTCGAAGTGCATCCCGTCCGGCACGGGCCACGTGCCGCCCCAGACGAACCCGTGGCGGGTGAACGCCTCGACCACCTCGGGCGGCATGGTCGGCTCGGCGCCCTGGTGGTTGCCCTGCACGTTGACGTCCAGGGCGACACCCCAGGCGTGGCTGGACGGGGTCGTACCGCGCTGCACCCGCGGCGCCCAGCACCCGGTGGAGTCGGCCGGGTCGACGAGGTCGTCCAGGCCCCGGTCGACGAGCTCCTGCAGCGCCGCGGTGAGCGGCTCGAACATCGCCTCGTGGCACTCGAGCTTCCCGATGATCGGGACCTCACGCTCCGCGTAGGCCGCTCGCAGCCAGGTGGCACCCTGCTGGAACCACCGGCCGGGGCCGTCGGTGACCGCGAACTCGCCGAAGGCCCGCTTCAGCCGTGCCGGGGCCATGACGTCGGGGGCGTGCCGGAGCACCGGAACCTCGCCGCCGTGGGCGGTGACGAGCACGTCCGCGTCGAGGTCGAGGTCGCGGGCGGTCGCCGCGAGGTCGAAGGGCACGGAGGGGTCACGCTGGGTCGCGAGCAGGTAGCGGGGCTCGGTGGGGGCGATCGTGCTGGCGGTGGACACCACCACCTCGCCGGCGCCGAGCTGGGCGTCCGGCAGGACACCGGCGACGACGAGCTCGGTGCCGTCCTCGAAGCGCAGCACCGCTGCGGGCTCGAGCCGGCGCACCGCGGCGCTGCTGGCCGACAGCAGCGCCTCGCCGGGGCCGAGCGTGGCCACCTCAGGCACGGCGAGCACCTCGGCGTAGCTGGCCGGGTCGACCGCGAGGACCTCCACCGGGAAGCGCCACCCCTCGGGCAGCTCGTCCACCGCGTCGCCGTCGGCACGCGCGGTGGCGACGAGCCCCAGGGTGTCGCCGCGCACGACGGTGGTCGCGGTGATCGCCGGCTCCTCAGCGAGCCGCGCCTCGAGCCCGTCGGGCAGGCCTCCCGAGGCGCTCACGAGCAGCGTCGCAGGGTCCCGTCCCGGCTCGTGAGCCGGCTCCTCTGGCTCGCTCGGTCCTGGCGCTGGCGGGTCCGACGGGTCGCCCGTTCGCGGAGCCCGCGGGGTGGCAGGTCCCCCCTCGGTCGCGCCTACCTCGGTCCCGTCAGCGTCCTGGCCGTGGTCGGCGGTGCCCTGGAGCACCGCCGCGACGCTCAGCGCGAGGCCGACGAGGAGCACGGCCAAGGTCGCGGCCAGCCGCCGCGTGGGCCGACGGCGGCGATCCCTGGGGAGCGCAGCGGTCGGGGGGTCCGGCATGGACGATCCGGTGGCCTGGGAGACGGGCAGGGCCAGCGGCGGCGAGGCTAGCCCGCGAGCGCGCCCCTGGGGTCAGCCGGTCTCGCCGAGCTCGAGGATCGGGGCGGCCCGCAGCTGCGGGCGCAGGGGGGGCCGGGAGCGGGCTCGCAGCGCCGCCTCCTCCTGCCGCGCCTGCGCGTAGACCTCGACGGTGCGCCGGGCCACCGCACCCCAGTCGTAGCGGTCGCGGGCCCGGGCGTGCCCGCGGCGCACCAGGTCGGCGGCGAGCACGTCGTCGGTCAGCACCCGCACGAGGGCGTCGGCGAGCTCCTCCGGCTCCTGCGGGGTGAAGGACAACCCGGAGCCGTCCGCGACGATCTCGCGCAGGCCGCCGGTGTCGCCCACCACGACCGGGGTCCCGCACGCCATCGCCTCCACCGCGACGAGGCCGAAGGGCTCGTAGATCGACGGGACGACGGCGACGTCCGCCGCCCCGAAGTGCAAGCGCAGCTCCCGGTCGGCGAGGAAGCCGGTGAAGCGCACGTGGCGAGCGAGCTTCAGCCGTCGCACCTCACGCTTGAGCTCCTCGGAGTAGGTCCCGACCCCGGCGACGTACAGCCGGGTCGGCCCGACCCGCCGGCGCACGTCGACCAGCGCAGCCAGCAGGGTCTGCACGCCCTTCTCGTACTCGAGCCGGCCGGCGAACAGGATCATCCGGGTGCGCGGCCCCGTGAGCGTGGCGCGCATCTCGGCGGCGTCGTCCGGGTCCACCAGGAAGTCCCGCACGTCCACCCCGTTGGGCACCACGTCGAGCTTGTCCGGCGGGAGCGCGAAGATCCCCTCGAGCTGCTCGCGCATGTAGTCGGAGCAGACGATGACCCGCCGGGCCTCGTAGGTCAGCCACCACTCGATCTGGTGGATGAGCTTGTTCATCGGCCCCGGCAGCCAGCCCTGGTGGCGGCCGTACTCGGTGGCGTGCACCGTGGCCACGACCGGCAGGTCCCAGGTCTCCTTCAGACCGGCCGCGGCGTAGGCCACGAGCCAGTCGTGGGCGTGGACCACGTCGATGTCCCGCTCGCGCAGCAGCCGTCCCGCCACGGCCTGGATGCGGTTGTTGAAGGCGAGCACCCACGCGACCAGCTGGTCGAAGCCGATCACCGGTGGCGCCTCCGGGATGCGGATGACGTGGACGCCGTCCTCGATGCTGTCCTGGATCTCCGGGGCGTCGGGCAGGTCCCGGGTGACGACGTGGACCTCGTGGCCCTCGTCGGCCAATGAGCGCGCGAGCGCGCCGACGTGCCGGCCGAGGCCCCCGACGACGTGGGGCGGGTACTCCCAGGTGAGCAGCAGGATGCGCACGTGCGTGGCTCCGGGGACGGGGCAGGGGCTCAGCCGGCGGTCAGCTCGCGGTACAGCGCGGCGGTGCGCTGCGCGATGGTGGACCAGGCGAAGGTGGACTCGACCCGGCGGCGGCCGGCGTTCCCGAACGCGGCGGACCGGTCCGGGTCGTCGAGCAGGTCGGTGATCGCCGCCGCGAGGTCGCGGGCGAAGGCGGCCGGGTCGGCAGGGCTGCCCATCGCATCGTCACCAGGGGTGAGCGGCACGAGCGTGCCGGTCTCGCCGTCGACCACCACCTCGGGGATGCCGCCGACGGCGCTGGCGACCACGGCCGTCCCGCACGCCATCGCCTCGAGGTTGACGATCCCGAAGGGCTCGTAGATCGACGGGCACACGAACACCTGCGCGTGGGTCAGCAGCTGGATGACCTTCCACCGGGGCAGCATCTCGTCGATCCAGATGATCTCCGCCGGCGCGTCGGCGAGCTCGGCGACCCGGGTGCGGAACTCCTCGGCGATCTGCGGGGTGTCGGGCGCGCCGGCGCACAGCACGAGCTGGGTCCCGGCTGGCAGGTGCTCGGCGGCGTCGAGGAGGTGGACGACCCCCTTCTGGCGGGTGATCCGGCCGACGAACACCACGCTCGGGCGGTCCGGGTCCACGCCGTGCTCCTGCAGCGCCGCGACACCCCGGTCGGGCTGCCAGTCGCCGGGGTCGATGCCGTTGTGGATCACCCGCACCTTGTCCGGGTCCACCGCGGGGTAGGCGGCGAGCACGTCGTCACGCATCCCCTCCGACACCGCGATGACGGCGTCGGCACCCTCGATGCCGGTCCGCTCGCAGAAGCTCGACAGGGCGTAGCCGCCACCGAGCTGCTCGGCCTTCCAGGGCCTGAGCGGCTCGAGGCTGTGGGTGGTGACCACGTGCGGCACCCCGTGGATGAGCTTGGCGAGGTGGCCGGCCAGGTTCGCGTACCAGGTGTGGCTGTGGACGAGGTCGACGCCGCGCACCCCGGCGGCGATGAGCAGATCCACCGAGACGGTGCGCAGCGCCGCGAGCTCCGGCTCCGGGCCGGCCAGCGCGTCCCACTCCCGGTAGCTCGCGGCCACCAGCGCATCGTCGCGGTCGGCCCCGAAGGCGTGCACGCGCACGTCGACCAGCGGGGCGAGCGCCCGCGCCAGCTCCGCGATGTGGACGCCGGCCCCGCCGTAGACCTCCGGGGGGTACTCCTTGGTCAACAGCCCGATGGTCAGCTCGCTCACGGGGTGCTCCTTGGTCCCGCCACCTCGACGTCGCTGCTCAGTCCTGCGGGATCACGTCGTGCTTGCCGATCACGACCACGCCCCCCTCGGAGACGTGGAAGCGTGCCCGGTCCTGCTCCGGGTCGACCCCGATGCGCGCACCGGGCGGGACGTACACGCCCTTGTCGATGATGGCCCGGCGCACCACGGCGCGGCGGCCGACCTCGACCCCGTGCAGCAGCACGCTGTCCTCGATGACCGCCCCGGTGTGCACGTGGGCGCCGGGGGAGACCACCGAGCGGCGCACGGTCCCGCCGGAGATGACCACACCGGAGCAGACCATCGAGTCCAGCGCCGTCCCGCGCCGCTCGTCGGTGTCGAACACGAACTTGGCGGGCGGGAAGGGCGCGTGCCAGGTCATGATCGGCCAGCGGTCGTTGTAGAGGTTGAACACCGGGTGGACGCTGATCAGGTCCATGTGCGCGTCGTAGTAGGCGTCGATCGTCCCGACGTCACGCCAGTAGCCGCGGTCGCGGTCGGTGGAGCCGGGGACGTCGTTGTCCTTGCTGAAGTCGTGGACGTGCGCCTCGCCCCGCTCGACCATCGCGGGGATGACGTCGCCGCCCATGTCGTGGTTGCTGTCCGGGTCACGGTTGTCCCGCACGATCGCGTCGACGAGCGCCTCGGTCGTGAACAGGTAGTTGCCCATCGAGGCGAACACCGTCGACGGGTCGTCGGGCAGCGCGACCGGGTCGGACGGCTTCTCCCGGAAGGCGGCGATGGAGCCGTCCTCGGCCGGTTCGATCACCCCGAAGGCGAACGCCTGCTCGATCGGGACCCTCAGCCCCGCGACGGTCACCCCGGCGCCGGAGGCGATGTGGTCCTCGAGCATCAGCGAGGCGTCCATGCGGTAGAGGTTGTCGGCCCCGAACACCGCGATGTAGTCGGGTGCCTCGTCGCGGATGAGGTTGAGGTTCTGGTAGATCGCGTCCGCCGAGCCGGAGAACCAGCGCGCCCCGTCGTTCATCGCCGCCGGCACGACCGAGACGTAGTTGCCGAGCAGCTGTGACATGCGCCAGGTCTTGGCGATGTGGGTGTTGAGGCTGTGGCTCTTGTACTGGGTCAGGACCGCGATCTTGCGGTAGCCGGAGTTGACGAGGTTGGAGAGCACGAAGTCGATGAGCCGGTAGTTGCCCCCGAAGGGCACCGCCGGCTTGGCCCGGTCGCGGGTGAGCGGCTGCAGGCGGTTGCCCGCACCGCCGGCCAGCACCATGCTGAAGACTTCTCGGTTCCTGGCGGTCATCGGTCCCTCCCACCGAGCTGGTGGCGCGGCCGCGCCGCGTGCGCAGCGCTCGGCAGCGGTGCGCCCACGGGCGCGGTCCGGGGCGCGGACGGCCCCGGACCGACCCTAGTTGCTGGACCTTGGGGCGGGGTGGTCGGTGTCAGCGCACCGGCACGCCGTACCGCTCGGCGTAGTCCGCGAGCATCCGGTGGGTCGAGTACACCGGGGACAGCAGCACGATCGCGTCGAGCGCCATCGTCAGCCAGCGCTGCGGCAGCCCGTCGGCGTCGCGGTCGTGGAAGGTCGGCACGACCTCCTCGTCGAGCAGCCGGTACAGCTCGGCCACGTCCTGCTCGTCACGCGCGTCGGCGTCCTCGATGAGGGCGCGGTCACCGATGGACCAGCCGATCCCGGCCTCGGCGGCTGGGCCCTGGTCGCTGATCGCCTCGTCCCACCAGCCGTCCAGCACCGACAGGTTCAGGCCACCGTTCATCGCCGCCTTCATCCCGGAGGTCCCCGAGGCCTCCTTGGGCCTCAGCGGCGTGTTCAGCCACACGTCGCAGCCGGAGGTCAGCAGGCCGCCGAGCTCGAGGTCGTAGCCCTCGAGGAAGACGAGCCGGCCGGCCATCCGCGGGTCCCCCGCGGCCTGGGCGAGCTCGCGCAGGACCGCCTGGCCGTCCCGGTCGGCGGGGTGGGCCTTGCCGGCGACGAGCAGCTGCACCGGCCGGTCGGTGTCCGACAGGATCCGACCGAGCCGGTCCATGTCACGCAGCATCAGCGTGCCGCGCTTGTAGGTCGCGAAGCGCCGGGCGAAGCCGATGGTCAGCGCCTCGGGGTCGAGCCCCTCGCCGCCGGCCGGCACCCCGGTGCGCGCCGCACGGGTCGCGAGCCGGGCCCGCGCCCCCTCGAGCAGCCGTGCCCGCGCCGCGGTCCGGGCCTGCCACAGCACGCTGCGGTCCACCGCGCGCAGGGCCTGCCACGCCTCCGGGTCGGTCCCGCGCCGCCAGCCGGGGACGTGCTCGTCGAGCAGCGCCGCGATCTCCGGCCCGGTCCACGAGGTCGGGTGCACCCCGTTGGTCACGTGGTCGATCGGGACCTCGTCCACGGGGCGGTCGGGCCACAGGGACGCGAACATCGCCCGCGACACCTCGCCGTGCAGGCGTGCCACGCCGTTGGTCCGGCTCGCGAGCTTCAGCGCCAGCACCGTCTGGTTCCAGGTCGGGAACCCGGCGCCGGTCGCGAGCTTCCACAGGCCATCGAACCCGATGCCGATCTGGTCGCACAGCGGGCCGAGGTGGTGGGCGGCGAGCCCGTGGTCGAAGGTGTCGTGCCCGGCCGGGACGGGGGTGTGGGTGGTGAACTGCAGCTCCTCGCGCACCGCGGCGATGGCGGCGTCCACGTCCTTGCCGGCGCGCAGATGCACGCCGAGCCGTTCGAGGCCGGCGAAGGCCGCGTGGCCCTCGTTGAGGTGGTAGAGGTCCGGGTGCAGGCCCATCGCGTCCAGCATGCGGACCCCGCCGACGCCGAGGATGAGCTCCTGGCGGATGCGGGTGTCCTTGTCGCCGCCGTACAGGTGCCGCGTGATGGCACGGTGGTGAGCGGCGTTGGAGGCGACGTCGGTGTCGAGCAGCACGAGCGGGACGCGGCCGACCGCGACCCGCCAGGCCTGCACGGTGACCTCGCCGTCACCCATCGGCACCGTGACGGTCAGCCGTTCACCGGCGCGGTCCACGACCGGTTCCGCCGCGGAGCGCTCCAGGTCGTTGGGGGCGGGAGCGGCCTCCTGGTTGCCCTGGGCGTCGACGGTCTGGGTGAAGTAGCCGTCGCGGTAGGCCAGCCCGACCGCGACCAGCGGGATCGCCAGGTCCGAGGCGGAGCGCAGGTGGTCCCCGGCCAGCACCCCGAGCCCACCGGAGTAGGTGTGCAGCGGGTCGCACAGCGCGAACTCCGCGGACAGGTAGGCCACCAGCCGGGTGTCCCCGCCCAGGTCCGGCGCGCCGGCCAGCTCGCCCTCCAGCGCGGCGGCGAGCTGGTCGATCCGCTCCCGCCAGGCCGGATCCGCGCTGAGCGCAGCCACCTCCTGCGCGTCGAGCGCGTGCAGGACGGCCATCGGATCGCGCCCGTCCACCCCCTCGAGGCGGGCGCCGAGGTCGGCGAACAGCTCACGGGTCGGCCGGTCCGCGAACCAGCGGAGGTTGCGGGCCAGACGCTCGAGCTGGGAGCGCAGGGTCGTGACGTCGTCCACGGTGATCCTCGTTGGGCAGGGCGAGCGGGTCGTGCGCCGCAGCAGCCGCTGCTGGCGCGCGCGGGAGCGGGCGACACGCTACGACAGCGCGTGCGCCGGCGCGAGCCTACGGGCTCCCCGCTGGCCTGTAGGCACCTCGTCGGGATGGGTGACGGGACGCGCCGGCGCGACCGTGGGACACCGCCGTTGCCCCGGCCCGCGCACCTCCCTAGCGTGAGGTGCGGGTGTGGCGGCTGGCGCGCGGACCGTCGGGCCGGACGACCGTCGGGCCAGGGACCGGAGCAGGGAGGGCGGGCGATGAGCGACACGACCGATCGGGGCGACCTCGCCGCGCCCGAGCGTGGCGACCTGGGCGGCTCGGATCGCAACCTCGCGCTGGAGATGGTGCGGGTGACCGAGGCTGCTGCGATGGCGGCGGCCCGCCGGATGGGGTTCGGCGACAAGGAAGCCGCCGATCAGGCCGCCGTGGACGCGATGCGGGGCATCCTCGGGCGGATCCCGATGCACGGGGTCGTGGTGATCGGGGAGGGGGAGAAGGACGAGGCCCCGATGCTCTACAACGGCGAGGTGATCGGTGACGGCACGCCACCGGAGGTCGACATCGCCGTCGACCCGGTGGAGGGCACCACGCTCACCGCCAAGGGCCTGCCGAACGCGCTCGCGGTCATCGCGCTGGCCGCGCGGGGCACGATGTTCGACCCGGGACCCTTCGTCTACATGCACAAGCTCGCCACCGGGCCCCTGGCGGCGGACGTGGTCGACCTCGAGGCGCCGATCGGCGAGAACATCCGCCGCGTCGCCAGAGCCAAGGGGGGGCGGCCGGCGGACGTGACCGTCAGCGTGCTGGACCGCCCCCGGCACGAGGGGCTCGTGCGGGAGATCCGTGAGGCCGGCGCGCGCATCGCGTTCATCTTCGACGGCGACGTCGCCGGCGCGATCATGGCCGCCCGGCCGGACACCGGCGTGGACCTGTCGGTCGGGATCGGTGGCACCCCCGAGGGCGTCATCACCGCGTGTGCGATGAAGTGTGTCGGAGGGGTGCTGTACGGCCGGCTCGCGCCGCGGGACGACCAGGAACGCTCCGAGGCGATCAACGCCGGCTACGACGTGGACGCGGTCCTCACCGTCGACGACCTCGTCCGCTCCGACCGGGTCATCTTCGCGGCCACCGGGATCACCGACGGGGCGCTGCTGCGCGGCGTGCGCTTCACCGGCCGGGGGGCCACGACCCAGTCGTTGTCGATGCGCTCCTCCTCGGGGACGGTGCGGACCGTCAGCGCCGAGCACACCTTCTCGAAGTTCAACACCATCGCCCGCTTCGCGGACCTCGACGAGCTCGAGGCCCGTCCGCGGTAGCGGTGGGCCCCCGCCCGCGCTCCGCGGCTCGACCCACCGTTCGATCCGCTCATCGACCCGCTCTGCGACCCGAGGAGCCGCCGTGCTCGACGTTGACGATCTGCTCGCCCGCTACCACGACGAGCGCCCCGACCCGGCCGATCCTGCCCAGCGCGTGGCCTTCGGGACCTCCGGGCACCGCGGTAGCTCCCTGACGACCTCCTTCAACGAGGCCCACATCCTCGCCACCACCGAGGCGATCTGCCGCGAGCGGGCCGCGAGGAAGGTGACCGGGCCGCTGTTCCTCGGCCGCGACACCCACGCCCTGTCCGCCCCGGCGACCGAGACCGCGTTGCAGGTCCTCGCCGCCCACGGCGTGGAGGTCCGGATCGACGATACGGACGGCTACACCCCGACCCCGGTCATCTCCCACGCGATCCTCACCCACAACCGCGACCACCCCGACACGCCGGCCGACGGGATCGTCGTCACCCCGTCGCACAACCCGCCGGAGGATGGCGGGTTCAAGTACAACCCGGCCCACGGCGGCCCGGCGGACAGCACGGTCACCGGGCGCATCGAGCGGGTCGCGAACGAGCTGCTCGCCGACCCCGACCGGATCCGTCGTGTGCCGCTGGCCGAGGCCCGAGCGG
>JBKHEJ010000022.1:0-19674 GCA_046540855.1 Nitriliruptoraceae bacterium | reverse complement strand
CGAGCGGAGGGTGGGGGATTCGAACCCCCGAGGGATGTGACTCCCAACACGGATTCCAGCCGTGCGCCATAGGCCTGACTAGGCGAACCCTCCTCGGGCGGCCGGGAGCGTACGTCGCCGCTGACGGCACCGCCAACGCGACCAGAGCAGCCCGAGCGCCGGGCGTCCCGCCGGCCCGGCCGGGCTCACCGGCTCAGCTCTGCGCGGCCTCGAACTGCCCGAGAGCCTCGAGCGCCTCGACCCCGTACATCACCGAGGGACCGCCACCCATCAGGATCGCGACCCCGATCGTCTCGACGATCGCCGCACGGGAGGCGCCGGCCTTCAGCGCGTCGTGGACGTGGAAGGAGATGCACCCGTCGCAGTGGACCGCGATCGCGATCCCGAGCGCGATGAGTTCCTTGGCCTTGGCGTCGAGTTCACCATCGGCGGACGCCGTCGCGTGCAGCGACCCGAACGCCGTCATCACCTCCGGGTGCTCCTCCCCGAGCTTGCCCATCATCTCCTGCAGGTGCTTGTGGTACGCGGGGTAGTCCTTCATGAACGCCATGTCTCGCCTCCGTACGATCGCGAGCCGAGCGGGAGCCCGGCATCATGACCGGGCGGGCTGCGGCGGGCTGCGGCAGGCCGCGCCGGTCACCTCCCAACGCTACGGACGCTCGCCTAGCGGTGGTAGTGGCGAACTACCCGCCACGGCTCGCACACAGCCGGGCGACGACCCGGGCCACCTGGCCCCCCGCAGCACACCCAGGGCTGATCAGGAGCAGGGATGCCGGAGACGATCACCGCCACGAACCTCGTGCGTACCGCGCTCGACAACGTCGGCCGCGAGTACCCGAACCACCCCGGGCACCTGCTGCTCGGACCGCAGGACCTGCGCCCGCCCAGGCAGCTCCACCCGATCTTCTTCGGCAGCTACGACTGGCACTCCTCGGTCCACCAGCACTGGCTGCTGGTCCGGCTGCTGCACCGCGTGAAGGACCTGCCGGACGCGGCTGCGATCCGTTCCTGGTTCGACGACCACGTCACGAGCGCCAACGTCGAGGTGGAGGTCGCCTACCTCGCCGATCCGGCGCGACGGACCTTCGAGCGGCCCTACGGCTGGGCCTGGCTCGTGCGGCTGCACGCGGCGCTGCACCACCTCGCGACCGACCGCGACGCCGACCCCGGCCACCGCGAGGCCGCGGCGCGCTGGGGCGCGACCTTGCTGCCGCTGCGATCGGTGATCTCCGAGCGGCTCGTGGCGTGGCTGACCACCTCGCGGTACCCGAACCGGACCGGCGCGCACCCCAACAGCGCCTTCGCCTGCGAGCTCCTGCTGGATGCCGCCGCGCTCGATCCGGCCGCGGCCGACCTCGCCGAGGCGGTCCGCGACGCGGCGATGCGCTGGTACCTCGACGACCACGACGCCCCCGTCCACCTCGAGCCGAGCAGCGCCGACTTCCTCTCCCCGAGCCTCACCGAAGCCGCGCTGATGGCCCGGGTGCTGCCCGTCGACCCCTACCGGCGGTGGGTGGACCGGTTCCTCCCGGGCCCGGGCCCGCTCGCGCAGCCGGCGCTCGTCGACGACCGCACCGACCCGCAGACCGTCCACCTCGACGGTCTGAACCTCAGCCGGGCCTGGTGCTGGCGGCGGCTGGCCGCGCCGCTCGCTGCCGACGACCCGCGCCGGGAACTGGCCGACCGCGCGGCCGTCCGCCTTCGGGCCGCCGCCGCACCCCACGTGCTGGACGACTACGTCGGCTCCCACTGGCTGCCGAGCTTCCTGCTCTACCTCGACGAGGTCGAGGACGAGGTCGCCGGATGAGCGCCCTCAGTCGACCGCACGCCGGTAGGTCCGGATCGCGAGCAGGCTGAACACGAGCGTGATCAC
Source organism: Nitriliruptoraceae bacterium (assembly GCA_046540855.1). Classification (GTDB taxonomy): domain Bacteria; phylum Actinomycetota; class Nitriliruptoria; order Nitriliruptorales; family Nitriliruptoraceae; genus T1Sed10-7. Next base: position 17,801 of record JBKHEJ010000022.1, on the reverse strand, counting down.
GATGATCCACGCGACCGAGATCGCGAGCTGGCCCGCGAGCGCCTGGCCCTCGGGGAGCGCGCCGTCGCCCAGCATCAGGGCGCGCAGCGAGTTGGTCACCGTCGTGATGGGTTGGTTGTCGGCGAACACCCGCAGCCAGTCCGGCATCGTCTCGGTCGGCAGGAACACCGAGGAGGCGAACACCAGGGGGAAGACGGGCAGGAACACCGCGGACTGGGTCGCCTCGGGATCCTTGACGTACAGACCGATGACCGCCATCACCCAGGACAGCGAGTAGGCGAAGGCGAGCCCGAGGGCCACGCCGGCGACGAACCCGAGGAAGCTCGTCTGGTACCGGAACCCGATGAGGAACCCGACCAGCAGCATGAGGGTCACCACCGCGGCGTTGCGTCCGAGGTCGGCGAAGGTCCGCCCCGCGAGCACGGCGCTGCGGGCCATGGGCAGGGACCGGAACCGGTCGATCACCCCCTTCGACAGGTCGTCGGTCAGCCCGATCGCGGTCTGGCCCGCTCCGAACACCGAGATCTGCACGAGCAGTCCCGGCATGAGCCAGTTGATGTACTCGCCCTGCGCGACCGGCGGCAGCGACTGGCCGATGGCCCCACCGAACACGTAGGTGAACAGCAGCAGGAACATGATCGGCTGGACGGTCGAGAACAGCAGCACCTGGGGCAGGCGCACGTTGCGCAGCAGGTTCCGCTTCGTCAGCACCCAGGTGTCGGCGACCGTGGAGGTGAAGGTCGCGCGCTCACGCAGGGCCTGGTCGGGCGAGGGGAGCTCGACGTGCTCGGTGCTGGTGGACATCACGGCCTCCTGGAACGGTCGCGGTCGGCGGCGGCCGGGACGGGTGAGGTGTCCTCGGCGGCGGCCCCCTGGTCGGTGGTCGCGCCGGTGACGGCGAGGAAGACGTCGTCGAGCGAGGGCTTGTGCAACCCGATGTCGTCCGCCTCGAGCCCCGCGGCGTCCAGCGCCCGGACCACCTCCAGCAGGGTGCCCGACCCCTCTCGGGCCGAGACCCGCAGCCGCCGCCCGCCGAGCTCGGCGACCTCCTCGCCCGTGGCCCGCCCGATCGCCTCGATGGCACGGGCCCGGTCCTCGTCGCGGACGGCCAGCTCGAGCACCGACCCCCCGACCGCGTCCTTCAGCTCGTCCGCGGTGCCCTCCTGGACCACCACCCCCCGGTCGATCACGCCGATCCGCTCGGCCAGCCGGTCCGCCTCGTCGAGGTACTGCGTGGTCAGCAGCACGGTGGTGCCCGACGCGACGAGGTCCTCGATGAGGTCCCACAGCTCGAGGCGGTTGCGGGGGTCGATCCCGGTGGTGGGCTCGTCGAGGAACATCACCTCGGGCCGACCGACCAGCGACGCGGCGAGGTCGAGGCGACGCCGCATGCCCCCGGAGTAGGTGCCCACCTGCCGCGTCGCGTCCGCGGTCAGCCCGATGCGCTCGAGCACGTCGTCGGCGCGGCGGCGGGCCTCGCCGGCGGAGAGCCCGTAGAGCCGGCCGACCATCTCCACGTTCTCCCGGCCGGTCAGGAAGGCGTCCACGGCGGCGAACTGGCCGGCCAGACCGATGCGCGCCCGGGCCCGGGTCGGCTCCTCGAGCACGTCCACGCCGGCGACCCGGACCTGGCCACGGTCGGGTCGCAGCAGGGTCGCGAGCACCCGGATGAGCGTCGTCTTGCCGGCACCGTTCGGGCCCAGCAGGCCGTAGACGATGCCCGCCTCGACGAGGAGGTCGACCCCGTCGAGGGCCCGCACCTGCCCGAAGGTCCGCACCACGTCACGGACCTCGATGATGGGGTCCTCGCTCACGCTGGTCATGGTCGCTCCTGCTCTGCTCGCACGGATCCTCGCGCACCGCGGCCGTCCACCGCACCAGGGTTGCACCTGCACGACGCAACGATCCGAGCGCATCCGGATGCGCGAGGGCCTCTGGACGGGTCCGGCAGGACGGGGCCGACGGGACGGGGCCGAACCGCCAGGGTGGCCGGGTCGCACCCGGTCGAGCGTGACTACCGTCGAGGTGGAGGTCGACGGGCCGTCGCGGTCACCTCCGCCGGCTCGTCCCTCGCAGCCGCTGTGGGAGGGAACCCGTGCAGACCCGTCCGATCCCCCGTGCCCACCTCGAGGTCTCCGAGATCGGGCTCGGCACCTGGCAGCTCGGTGGGGACTTCGGGGAGCTGACCGACGAGCAGGGGCGCGCCATCGTGCACGCCGCCCTCGATGCCGGGGTGACCTTCCTCGACACCGCGGACGTCTACGGCGACGGTCGCTCCGAGCGCATCGTGGGCGGGGTGGTCACCGAGCGCACCGACCGCGACCGCGTCACCATCGCGACCAAGGCCGGTCGACGCGCCGATCCCCACGTGCCCGCGGCCTACACCGCTGAGGCGCTGAGGGGCTGGGTGACCCGCAGCCTGGACAACCTCGGCGTGGAGCGGCTCGACCTGCTGCAACTGCACACGCCGCCGCCGGAGGTCTACGGCGACGATGCGGTGTTCGACGCCCTCGACGCCCTGGTCGATGAGGGGTTGCTGCACGCCTACGGGGTCAGCGTCGAGACCTGCGCCGAGGCCCTCGCGGCGATCGCCCGGCCACGGGTCGCCAGCGTCCAGATCATCCTCAACGCCTTCCGCCAGAAGCCGCTGGAGGAGGTCCTCCCGGCCGCCGCCGAGGCCGGGGTCGCCATCATCGCCCGGGTGCCGCTCGCCTCCGGGCTCCTGTCGGGCCGGTTCGACGAGGACACGACCTTCGCCCCCGAGGACCACCGCACCTACAACCGGGACGGCAGCGCCTTCGACATCGGGGAGACCTTCGCGGGTGTCCCCTTCGACGTGGGCGTGGCGGCCGCCCGGGAGGCGAGCGACCTGGCCGGCGAGGACCTCACCCCCGCCCAGATGGCGCTGCGGTGGGTGCTGGACCAGGACGCGGTCACCACGGTCATCCCGGGCGCCAGCTCCCCGGAGCAGGCCCGCGCCAACGCAGCCGTGAGCGACCTGCCGCCGCTGGACGAGGCGACCCACGCCGCGCTGGCCGCGATCTACGACCGTTCGATCCGCCAGCACGTCCACCACCGCTGGTAGCCGAGCCGGGTGCGACAGCACCGTCCCCCCGGGCTCGACCGTCCGCGAGCCAGGGGTCAGCCGCAGCCCTCCGGCTCCTCGGCGTCAAGCGCGTTGGCCACCACCTCGGCGATCTCGGCGAGGGTGTCGAGCTGCTCGCTCGACAGCCGGTCGATCAGCAGCCGGCGCACGTCCTCGACGTGGGCGGGAGCGGCCGCCTCGATCGCGCGCCGGCCGGCGGGCGTGAGCACGACCTCCGACCCCCGCGCATCCTCGCTGCACTCCTCACGGCAGATGAGCCCGCGCGCCTCCATGCGCTTGAGGTGGTGGGAGAGCCGGCTCTTCTCCCAGCGCAGCGCCCGACCGAGCTGGAAGGCCCGCAACCGCCCTTCGTCGGCCTCCGACAGCTCCACGAGCACGGCGTAATCGGCGTGGGAGAGGCCGGAGCGCTGCGCGAGGCGCCGGCTGAGCGCCGCCTCGAGCTCGATGCGCATGCGGGTGTAGCCGCGCCAGGCCCGCGCCTCCCGCTCGTCCAGCCAGCGCGGCTCGGTACCGGGTCGCTCGTCCATGACCGCATCCTCGGTCGAAGCAGGTTGACATGTCATCCATACTAGCGTACCGTACTCGTTGACAGGTCAACTACGAGCTTGTCGACCATCCCTGCTCCCCCCACCCCCATCCTCGCGGAGGTCCTCCCGATGAGCACCGAAACCATCCAGCGGTCCGAACTGAGCGGCACCTACACCATCGACGCGGCCCACAGCACGCTCGGCTTCGTCGCCCGTCACGCCATGGTCACCAAGGTCCGTGGCGCCTTCAACGAGTTCACCGGCACCTTCACCGTCGACGCCGAGGACCCAGGCTCGGCCAGCGCGGAGGTCACCATCGAGGCCGCGAGCATCGACACCCGCAACGCCGACCGTGACGGCCACCTCAAGAGCAACGACTTCTTCGCGATGGAGGAGTACCCGCAGCTGACCTTCCGCAGCACGAAGGTCGAGCCGAAGAGCGACAGCGAGTTCCGGGTCACCGGTGACCTGACGATCCGTGGGGTCACCAAGGAGATCACCTTCGATCTCGACTACACCGGCGCGGTCACCGACCCGTGGGGGATGCTGCGCGTCGGTTTCGAGGGCCGCACCGAGGTCAACCGGAAGGACTGGGGCCTGAACTGGAACACCCCGCTTGACACCGGCGGCGTGCTCGTCTCCGAGCGGGTCACCCTCGAGTTCGAGATCTCCGCGACCAAGAACGCCTGAGCCACCCTTCAACGCTCCCCTGCGCGGCGGCGCCCTCCACGGGTGCCGCCGCGTTACGTTGGCGGCGACGACGGGAGGGCTTCGAGGTGGTAGCGGGGACCGGACCCACACGGGTGAACCTCGCGCTCGGTGGCGGCGGCGCGCGCGGGTACGCCCACATCGGGGTGCTCGAGGTACTCGAGGAGCGCGGCTACGAGATCGCGAGCATCGCCGGGACCTCCATGGGCGCCCTGGTCGGCGCGATCTACGCCGCCGGGACGCTGGGCGAGTACGCCGCGTGGGCCCGGCAGTTGACGCAGCGGGACGTCCTGCGCCTGCTCGACCCGGCCTTCCGTGCGCCCGGCGCGATCCGGGCCACGAAGGTGTTCGCGAAGGTGGCGGAGCTGCTCGGCGACCGGTGTATCGAGGATCTCCCGCTGCCCTACACGGCGGTCGCGACCGACCTGACCGCGGGCCGCGAGGTGTGGTTCCAACGCGGGCCGCTCGCACCCGCGGTGCGTGCCTCGATCGCGCTGCCGAGCTTCATCACCCCGGTCATGATCGACGGGCGCCTGCTGGCCGACGGCGGGCTCCTCAACCCGATCCCGGTCGCCGCCACCACCTCGACACCCGCGGACCTGACCATCGCGGTGTCCCTGGCCGAGGAGCACCTCACCGGCACCACGGGCGCCACCGCGCCGACCACGGCCACGGCACCGAGCATGAGCACCGAGATCACCGGAGCGCACGCCCCCACCGCTGACCCCGGGGCGGTGGGCGGTGCGGTCGCGAACGCGGCGGCCGGCGCCCGGGAGTTCGGGGTGTTGCGGGACAACGAGCTGGTGCGCGCGGTCACCGGTTGGTTCGCCGGCATCACCGACGACGAGGAGGCACCCGCGGCCGCACCCGCCGAGGACGACGCGCTCGGGCTCACCCCGGTCGGCTTCGCGCCGCCACCACCCGGACTGCGCACCGTGCAGGTGATGCAGCTCTCGGTCGAGGCCCTGCAGGCATCGGTGACCCGGTTCCGGCTCGCAGCGAACCCGCCCGACCTGCTCATCACCGTGCCACGGGGCGCGGCCCGGGCGCTGGACTTCCACCGTGCCTCGGAGCTGATCGCGCTCGGGCGTGCCCGGGCCACCGAGGCGCTGGACGCGGTGCACCGTCCCGCACGACCATGAGGAGCCCCGGTCGCATCGCCGCCGACCGGGCCCTCACCGGACTGGCGCGGCTGGCGCTGCGCGGCTTCTACCGTCGGGTCGAGATCACCGGGACCGAACACCTCGTCGAGCAACGTCCCGTGCTGGTGGTCGCCAACCACTTCAACGCGCTGCTGGACGCCGTGCTGGTCATGTACGCCCTGCGCGAGCTCCCCCGCTTCGTCGCCAAGGCCTCGTTGTGGCGCCCGCCCTGGGCGCGGCCGTTGCTGTGGCTGGCCGGGATGGTGCCGGTCCACCGACCCCAGGACGGCGCGGACACGAGCGGCAACCTGAGCGTGTTCCGGTCCTGCGCCGAGCAGTTGGCGCGTGGCACCACCGTGGCCCTGTTCCCGGAGGGCGGCGTCTCGCCGATCCCCGCCCTGCAGCCGGTGCGCACGGGTGCCGCGCGGATCGCGCTGTCGGCCCGCGCTGCCGGAGCGGACGGCCTGGTGATCCTCCCGATCGGGTTGACCTACGAGGACACGGTGGCGCTGCGCTCCCGCGCGCTGGTCAGGATCGGGCCACCGATCGACGTCGAACGCCACCTCGACGATCGGGGCTGGGCAGGCGCGGACGCCGACGACACCGGCGCCGTGCGGTCCCTGACCGAGGAGATCCGCCACCGCCTGACCGAGCTCTCACCGGTGTACGCCGACGAGGTCGACGCGGCCGTGCTCGGCCGCGCCGCCGACGTCGCGCTCCGTCGCGCGGACGCCCGGCCGACCGAGGAGGTCCCGCTCGCCGACCGGGAGCAGCTCGCCCGTCGTCTCGCCGAGGCACCCCCGCCGGTGCGCTCGGAGGTGGTCGACGCCCTCGCCCGCTACGAGCTGCGCCGCTCGCTCGCGGGGTTGCGCGACGCCGAGGTGGTGAGCCACCGCACACCCCGGCAGCTCGCGGGCACCTTCTTCGCCACCCTGGTGCGGCTCGTGCTGCTCGCGCCCTTCGCGCTGACCGGTGCGGTGATCAACGCCCTGCCCTACTGGGGCGTGCACTGGGGTGGACGGTTCGTGGCCAAGCCCGCGCTGCGGGCGAGCGCCCGGCTGCTGGCCGGCGTCCTGCTGTTCCCGACGACCTGGGTGCTCCTCGCCTGGCTCCTACCGTGGGACACCTGGTGGGCGCGCACCCTGGCGATCGTGCTCGCACCGGTGCTCGGGCTGGTCGCGGTCCGGACCCTGGAGACGACCGTCGCCACCGCCCGCGCCTGGCACGGGTGGATCACCCGCATCGAGCGCAGCGACCGGCTCGCGCAGCTGCGGGCCGAGCGTGCTGGGCTGGTCGAGACGATCCACCGCACCGCGGCGTAGCTCTGGACCGGCGCTGACGCGATCGCCACCTCGGCGAGGACATCGACGACCCCGCGGTCGACACGAGGTCACCGACGTGATGGTGGCCAAGGGGCTGGTCTGACGGCGTTCCGCTCCGTCGCCCGCGGGATGAGGGATCACGCCCGACGACGCGGGACCATGACCCCTAGCCTCGTCCGGCGTCACCGAGCAAGGGATCCCCTGGATGTTCGACGCCCGCGCGACGCGGTCCACGCTGCGACCCGACCACCGAACCCGAGCACAGCACGGCCGGCGACGGGACGGGGAGCGGTTCCAGGGCCGGACCAGGCGGGGTCTCCGTCTGCCGGTCCTCCTGCTGCTCGCCACCGCGGCCATCCTGGCGGGCTGTAGCGACGACGACACCGACGAGGACACCGAGGAGGGTGCGACCTCGCAGGAGAAGGAGCCGGCAGCCGGGCAGGTCGTCGAGGAGGCAGACGAACCGGACCCGGACGACGAGGTTGGCCCACCGGTCGGTGTCCAGGACCTGTGGGTGTACGAGTCGGTGACCGCGCTGCGGCCTGGTCAGGAACCCGCGGAGCTGCGCGCGGATCTGGTCGCGGCCCTCGAACCGGAGCTCGATGCCCCGACGGAGCTGGGTTCCGGTGCGAGGTTCCACCCGGCACCGATCCTGGACCCGCGCGTCGTCGCTGCGGACGGGCAGGAGCGGGACGACCTGGACGTCATCGCCGGTCTGCTGGAACACGACGGCGACCGGACCCTGGCGGTGCTGGCCACACCGCTACCGGACGCGGACGCGAACGTCGCCACCGAGGACCGCGTCCGGCTCGATCTCACCCTGCTGGGTGAGGACCTGCTCGCCCCGGGGGACGCGCTGCTGCTCGACTGGGCGTTCCTGCAGGGGCTGCCCCCGGGCGGTGCCGAGGCCGCGGCGGAGGAGGCCGGCCTCGATGGCGTCGAGCTGCTCGCCCACCGCATGGAACTGCAGCGGGTCCGCTACGCGGCGATCGAGGTCGAGGACGACCCCGTGGTCGCCCTCTACACCGGCCAGGTCGGCAGCGCGATCGAGGGCAGTACGGAGATGGATGCGCCGGGCAAGGCCCAACCCATGCTCGACGGCATCGGTGAAGGCCTCGAGGGCTGCAACCTCGGCTTGCGGTGCGTCTCGAACTTCTTCGACAGCTTCGGCGGCGGGGCCTCGGACAGCTGGGACCAGGCGCTGTGCAACGGCGGGCTCGGCAGCGACTGCGGCGATGACCCGCCCCCGGACGGCGACCCCTGGGGTGAGGTGTGCTTCGGCCCGGACTGCGGCGAGTCCGGCGGGGAGCCACACGTGACCACGTTCGATGGGCTGACCTACGCGATGATGGCGGCGGGGGAGTTCATCCTGGTCCGTACCGACGAGGTCGAGGTACAGAAGCGGACGCGCTCCTACCAGGGGCTGCGCGACGTCAGCATCGGCAGTGCCGCCGCGGTCGAGCTCGGTGGCCACCGCGTCAGCTACGACATGGACCGTGCGGCCGGCGAACGACTCCACATCGACGGTGAGCCGTACCACCTCGACGACATCCGGCGGGAGCCGATGCAGCTCGATGACGTGGTGGTCTCGATGGGCGGTGGGCTGTTCCAGATCCGCCACGACGCCACCGTGGTCTCGATCCCGGACATCACCAACGAGCGCACCCTCGACGTGTTCGTGCAGCTCGATCCGGCCGCGCTCGAAGCCGTCCGACAGGACCCGGAGGCGATCCCGGCCGAGGGCCTCCTCGGCACCGCCACGGGCACGATCGACGATGACCTGACCACGCGGGATGGTGCCGTCTACGACGGTCCGGTGCGCGAGCGGGACCTCTACACGACCTTCGTCGACAGCTGGCGTATCAGCGACGAGGAGTCGCTGTTCGACTACCCCGAGGGGCTTGGGACCGAGGACTACACCGACCCGACCATGCCGGCGCGGCTGTTCGGCGTCGACGACCTCGACCCCGAGGTGGCCGGGTGGGCCGAGCAGGTCTGCCGTGGCGCCGGGGTCGAGCAGGAGCGCGCGTTGCAGCGGTGCGTGTTCGACGTCGGTGTCACCGAGGATCCGGGCTTCGCCGCCTCCGCGGTGACCGCCCAGGGTGCCGAGCGGATCCGCCAGGGACTCCTGCTCCCGGAGCGGTCCATCGCACTGGGGCTCACCGACGCTCCGGCTCCCGGTGACGGAACCTCGCAGGAGGATGCGGATGAGCGTCCGCCGGATGTCGCGGTGGATGGCCCCCTGCCCGAGGCCATCGATGCCGACTGGAGCCGGTCGATGCGCAGCGTGCTGGACGGCGTCGAGTGGGAGGATCTCGACACCGTCGCGGTGACCTGCCCCCCGCTACCGCCGGACACCGGGGTGGATGAGCTGGACCGGATCTGGGGGACCGACGAGTACTGGACGCGGTCGGCCGTGTGCCCGGCGGCGCTCCACGCCGGGGTGCTGTCGCCGGAGACCGGCGGCACCGTGCTCGTCGAGCTCCTCGAGCGGGTCCCGCACGCCGAGACCCAGATCGAGCCGCGCAACGGCATCGAGCCGGATCGGTGGCCCCGAACGGCAGCGGGGTTCCGCTTCCTGACCGAGTGACCGTGGTGGCCGACCCCGGCACGAGCGGCACTGGCGCAGCGCGGGCCAGCGGCACTTGCGTATCGCGACGGACCGTGCCCGATACCGGCTCGTTAGCCTCTCGCGGCACGCTGAGAACCGATCCAAGGAGCCCCATGCAGCCGCGTCCCTTGACCGCGATGATCATCCTTCTGCTCATGTTCGCAGGTGCCTGTGCCGCCGAGACGGACCCCGGCGACGAGACGGCGACGCCGTCCACCGACGAGGCCCAGGACGACGCCGAGGCAGACACACCGGCGGCCGGTGATGCGACCGCGACCCAGACCGGGCACCCCGACCTGCCGGATGCGTGGCCCGAGGACGTGCCGATCCATGCCGCGGCGGAGGAGCTCAGCAACGTCATCGTCGACGAGAACGACGACGGTGAGGTGTCGCTGATCCAGGCCCAGTACTCGCTCGCGCAGCCGATCGAGGACGCACAGGCCTACCTCGAGGCACTGGTGACCGATCAGGGCTTCGAGGGCGACGTGGGCGAGATCGAGCAGGATGGGATGGCCGAGTTCGTCGAGGCGAACCTGACCGGCTTCGGCTGGGAGGTCTCGATCGCTGCCGACCGACCGTCGGGCAGCGTCCTGTACACCTACAGCCTGCGTCCGAGCTCGTAGGTGAGCGGTGGGACGGCGGGGTGGGCACCGACGCTCCGCCGTCTGCGTCCGGCCCGCACCTCAGCGCGAGCGAGGCGCGGCTGGTGGGTGCTGTCGTAGCCGCCCCTACCGGATGGGGACTTGCGACCCTGTCTTCGGTGAGCCTCACCAGGGATGGTGTGTGGCGTCCGACCGCTCCCGCACGAGAGGCCCCCGTGGCGCAGGTACGCGTCTTCCTGCCGCTCAGCGGCTCACCGCCGGATCTCATCGAGAGGTTCGCGGGCGAGCCGACCTGGCTCCCCGACGCCGAGCCCACCGCCGACGGTCGGTGGAGGATCGCCCTGCACGCCGGCGGCTTCCACCGCGCGGTGGCCGTACGCATCGGCGAGCCGTGGATGGCCGCAGCGACCCGGTGGCGCGCGATCAGCTGGGATCCCGCCTGGCCGGAGAGCAGCCCGCCGTCGCGTCTGGTCGAGTGGTTGCTGCCGACCTTCGACGGGGAGATCGGGATCCATGACCGAGGAGGCGTGGCCTCCCTGGTGATCGATGGCCGCTACGAGCCTCCCGGCGGCGGCTTCGGCAGCGCCGTGGACGAGCTCGCCCTGCACCGCGTCGCACGCCGGACCGTCGAGGGGCTGGGGGCCGCGATCAGCAGCGAACTGTCCCCTGTGCTGGTCGGGGTTGACGGCCAGCGCAGCGACACCGCGGGCTAGCTGTAGATGCCAGCAGGGTTGTTCAGTTGGTGTAGGAGTTGTCCGGGTGTTGCTCGGCCCAGGCGTCCGCGACGATGCCGTCGAGGTCGGTATGTGACGGCCGCCACCCGAGCAGATCGGCGGCACGCGCCGCGGAGGCGACCAGGGTGGCGGGATCCCCGGGCCGACGCGCAGCGTCCACCGCCGGGATCGGATGGCCGGTCACCCGGCGGGCGGCTTCGACCACCTCGCGCACGCTGAAGCCGCGCCCGTCGCCGAGGTTGCACACCACCGCCCCGTGCTCGTCGAGTCGCTCCAGCGCCCGGACGTGGGCGTCGGCGAGGTCAGCGACGTGGACGTAGTCCCGCACGCAGGTGCCGTCGGGTGTGGGGTAGTCGGAGCCGAACACCAGCATGTGCTCGCGCGTCCCGGCCGCGACCTGCAGCACCAGGGGGATCAGGTGGGTCGGGAGCAGGTGGTCACGTCCTACCGCGCCCGCTTCCCCGACGATCCCGTCGCGGTCCACACCTGCCACGCCGCGGATGGCGCACGCCGGGTGCGCTGACTCCAGGCGAGGCGTTGCTCCCCCCGGTTCGCCCGCACGTCGCAACGGACCGAGGGGAGCAACCCCGGTACCTGGGGGTCGCAGGCGGACGACATGCCCGGGTGTGGGCCGGCGCAGGGCCTACCCGCCCCGCGGGGCCGATCCGGTGGCATCCTGCCCACCTGCCCCGTCGACGACGCGAAGGTCCCACCATGCTCGGCTCGTTCTCGATCACCCCGCTGGGTGCCAGCGACTCCGTCGGTGACGTGGTCGCTGGCTGCGTCCGCATCGTCCGCGACAGCGGCCTGCCCAACGAGACGACCGCGATGTTCACCACCGTCGAGGGCGAGCCATCCGAGGTGTTCGCCGTCCTTGAGCGCTGCATCGACTACGCCGCACAGCACGCGCCACGGGTCAGCGTCACCGCGAAGTTCGACCACCGACCCGGCTACCAAGGTGCGCTCACCGCGAAGGTCGAGCGGGTCGAACGGGTGCTGGAGCAGGGCACCGACCCGGCCTGACCCTCCGGCGGCCGCGAGGACCGCGATCAGAGCAGGACGCCTCCCTGCGGTGTCGCGCCGAGCACCGAGCACCTGGGAGAACGCACCGTCGACGATCTCGACGCGAACCTCAGCCGTCGCGCACCGTGTGGAGCACGGTCACGTCGAGGCTCGCGTACCCCGCCTCCCAGGCTCGGAACGCCGCCAACTCCTGCCGCAGGACCCGGAAGGCCAGCGACAGCACGATCACGTCGTCGGTGAAGCCGAGCAGGACGACGACGTCGGGGATCAGGTCCATCGGGGAGATGAAGTAGAGCAGGGCACCGATGACCGCGAGGACGCTGCGCGACCGCACCTCGCGGTACTCGCCCCGCAGGTACGCGCGGACCAGCCGCCAAGCCGCTGCCAGGTCGGAGAACAGACCGTCCGAGGACGCGCTGTCGCTGTCGGTGGCAGCCGCAGCCGCCAGAGCACGCACATCGCGCTCACCGCGCAGGTACTGGTGCACCCGGGATCGACCGGTCATCGCTCACCTCCGCGCCTGCCGGAAGGATACCCGGGCACGGGGCCTCAACGGTCTCGCAGGAGACGAGGTTGCCGGCCGTGACAGGACCGAAGGTGAACGGATGTTGTCTTGCGGTTGTCGAACCTGACTGTTCAGTTACGGAACCGCGACATAGCGCTCCGACCGTTCGGTGTTCCGTAATCCGGCAGCAGACTCGCGGTCATGAGCCATCCGTAGGGTCACCATCGGCGCGGTCACACGGGGTTCGTCCTGCACGCCCTTCGACCGTGCGCCCGATCACCCCTGTCAAGCTCTGCCGGAAGGCTCCCCATGAAGCGCTTCACCCGAGTTCGAACCGCCCGCCAAGCCCCCCTGCGACGCGCTGTCGCGGTCGCGAGCGTCCTCGCTCTAGGACTCGCCGCCTGTGGCGGGTCGGCCGAGGAAGACGATGCTGAAGCTGCCGCTGCCCCCTCCGAGGAGGAGGACGACAGCGACGAGACGGATGACACCGGCGGCGAGGAGGAAGCCGAAGCCGCTTCGGACCCCTGCCCCGACGTGCTGCGCTTCAGCGACACCGGCGTCGAGGGACTCGAGCAGCTGGTCGTCGAGTTCGAGGACTTCCGGGTGGCGATGGAGGAGGCCACCGGCAAGGAGGTCGAGTTCTTCCCGATCTCCGGGCGCACGGCCGCCGGCACGGCGCTCGAGTTCGACGAGATCGACCTGCTGCTGACCGGCCCGGCCGAGTACGTCGTGCTGCAGGCCGAGGCGGACGCGATCCCGGTCACCGGCGTGACCCGTCCCGGCTACAAGGCGATGATCGTCGTCCCCGCTGACAGCGACATCGAGACGATCGAGGACCTCGAAGGGCGCACGGTGCTGACGAAGGAGGTCGGTTCCACCTCCGGCCACCTCGGCCCGTTGGCGATGCTGGTCGAAGCCGGGCTCGAGCCCGGGGTGAACGTCGAGGTGATCCCGCTGGGTTCGACCCGGCTCGAGGCCTTCGAGGCCGGCGAGGGCGACGCGCTCGGGACGGGCTTCGGCGACTTCGAGGAGGTCGAGGAGGCGCTCGGCGGTGAGGGCTCGATCCGCTTGCTCGCCGAGGGTCCGGACCTGCCCAACGACCTGTTCATCGCCCGCGCCGGCCTCGGTGAGGAGTGCGCCGAGTGGCTGCGCACCGAACTGGTCGACAACCAGGACGTGCTCCTCGACGCGATCACCGGTACCGGCGAGGCGGACAAGTACCTCGAGTCCGAGTTCGTCCCCGCCGCTGACGAGGACTACGACCCCACCCGGGCTGCCTTCGAAGCCGCCGGTTACAGCGACTTCGCCGAGCTGCCTGAGTGACACCGAGCCGAGGTGGTGGGGCGCTCGAGCTGAGAGCCCCACCACCTCGTTGCTGTCTCTGACCGGATCAGAACGAGGCGGATCCCTTGCTGCAGGTACGAGCACTCACGAAGCGCTATCCGGACGGCACCGTCGCACTCGATAACGTCGATCTCGACGTCTCTCGCGGCGAGGCGGTGGTCCTGCTCGGCGCGAACGGCTCCGGCAAGTCCACCCTGCTGCGCTGTGTGACCCGGCTGCTGGAGCCGACCTCCGGGACGGTCACCTTCGACGGTCACGAGGTCATGCAGGCCGAAGCGGACGAGCTCCGCGACATCCGTCGCCGGGTCGGCGTGGTCTTCCAGCACATCAACCTGGTCGATCACGTCAGCGTGCTGTCGAACGTCCTCCACGGGCAGCTCGGGAGCGACGGACGGGTCCGGCAGTGGTTCGCGCCCACGGCGACGCGTGAAGCTCGGGACCGGGCGATGACCTGCCTGCAGCGGGTGCGTGTCGACGCGTTCGCGGGTCGCCGCGCCGACCAGCTCTCCGGCGGGCAGCGCCAGCGTGTCGCCCTGGCGCGCATGCTCATGCAGGAACCGGAACTCGTCCTCGCTGACGAGCCGGTCGCAGCGCTGGATCCTCGCGCCGGCCGGGAGGTCATGGACCTGCTCTGGAGGGTCGTCGAGGAGGACGGGCTGACCCTGCTGTGCACCCTGCACCAGCTCGATCTCGCCCGTACCTACGGGCGTCGTATCGTCGGCCTGCGTGACGGTCGCAAGATCCTCGACCGCACCGCTGACGAGCTCACCGATCGCGACACCGCCGCGCTCTACGACCACGAGGACCAGCACGACCCCGACGACCCGACGGACCCGGTCGACCGCGAGCCTTCCTCGCCGGCCGAGCAGCCGGCCCGTGTACCGGATCTGGCCGCTGTCGAACTGGAGCGTGACCTGTGAGCCGTGTGGAACTCGACGACCCGATCGCGCTGGACGAGCCAGCAGCGGCACCCCGACGCCTACGCCGTCCGACGCCGACCACCATCCTGGTCACGCTCATCGTCGCGGCGCTGTTCATCCACGGTCTGGTCGGCACGGGCATCGACCCCAGCCGGTTGCTTCAGGCGCCGGAGCGGACGTGGGACTTCCTCAGCCGCGCCTTCCCGCCGTCCGGTGACCGGATCCGGCCGCTGGGCGAGGCGATGCTCGAGACGCTGGAGATGGCGTTGATCGGCACCATGCTCGGTGCGGCCTTGAGCCTCCCGGTCGCGCTGCTCGCGGCGCGGAACACCTCACCGCACCGGATCGTCTCCCTGGCGGCCACCAGCGCCCTGACCACCATGCGGGCGATCCCGGATCTGGTGTGGGCCCTGATCTTCGTGGTCTCGGTCGGGCTCGGCCCGCTGGCCGGGATCCTCACCATCACGATCGATGTCCTCGCCTTCGCGGGCCGGTTCTTCGCCGAGCGGATCGAGGAGGTCGAGCCGGGACCGGTCGAGGCTCTGCGGTCCACCGGGGCGTCGCGCCGCGCCGTGATCGCGTGCGCGATCGTGCCGACCTGCTTCCCGTCCTTCACCGGAACCACGCTCTACTCCCTGGAGAAGTCCGTACGCGGCGCCGTCGTGCTCGGCCTGGTCGGCGCTGGCGGCATCGGCGTGGAACTGTCCACCGCGTTCGAGCTGCGCCGCTTCGACCTCGCGCTGACGATCATCCTGCTGATCCTGTTCGTGGTGATCGCCGTCGAGCGACTGAGCAGCACCATCCGCGGACGGATGCTCGCAGCCTGACCCTGCAGCCCTGCGGCCCGGTATGGACGGAGGCGGCTCCCTGAGGGAGCCGCCTCTTCGTAGCGAGGAGGCGGCGGAGGCAGGGGGCTCCGACGCTGGAGCCCCAGGCTGGGCTGACGTCTGGCTGGCTGCAACGGCCGCTAGCTGTTGGTAGGCCGCCGTCTGTTCGGCGTCACGTGGGGCACGATCGGTGCGCGCCGAACGATCCCGAGTTAGGTTCACCTCACCGAAGGGCAGGTTGTAGGCTCGGCCCTGACCGCACCGGAGGTGGTCGAGCCATACCCGCGATGCGCGAGGACCGGGGCGACGTAGCCCGAGCGACCGGCGAGCCGTGGATCGCGCGGCGTCGACGTCCGGTGCCTGCTGCCGTTGACGGGCCGGGCCTGCTTCGGTGGGTGGTGGGCTGTCAGCGCTGGCCTCTGCTGATCGGGGTGGTGGCGGGGATCGTCTGGATGGCGGTGATGGCGTTGGTGCCGGCGGCGTTGGGCCTCGCCATCGACCGGGGGGTGGCCACCGGCGAGGTCGCTGCTGCGCTGCCGTGGGTCGCGGTGGTCGTCGGACTCGGTGTCGGTCGTGGGGCGGTGGGGGCGTTGCGGCACTGGTTCGCGGTCCGCCTGTACGTCGACACCAGGCGCATGCTGGTCGAGAGCATCGGGGATCGGGTCACCGACGACCGCGGTGGGCTGGACCGTGAGCGATCACCGGGCGAGGTGGTCAGCCACGCCGACAGCGACGCCCAACAGATCGCAGCGGCGATCGACGTGTTGTGCCGGGGTAGTGGCGCCGTGGTTGCCGTGGTCATCGTCACCGTCGCGTTGCTGCAACTGTCAGGCACCCTCGGTCTGGTCGTGCTGCTGGGCCTGCCCGTCCTGCTGGCCCTGATGGTGCCGTTGTGGCGGCCCCTGGAGGCGCGTGCCCGGCACGCGCAGGAGACGGTCGCGGCTGCCGCGGCGATGTCCGGTGATGCGGTCGTGGGTCTGCGGGTGTTGCAGGGTTTCGGGGGGGAACCGGCGCTGCGTGAGCGGTTCCACGGCCAGGTCGGGCACGTGCGTGACGCGGCCGTGCGGGTCGCGCGACTCGATGCGGGGTGGGAGACGATGCGTGTGGTCGTGCCTGGCGCGCTCCTGGCCGTGCTGGTCTGGCTCGGTGGCCAACAGGTCCTGGACGGCTCTTTGACGCCGGGGGGTCTGGTCGCGGCCTTCGGGTACGCCACGTTCCTGGTGACGCCGCTGAGCACCTTCGGAGAGCTCGGACGCAAGTGGGCGCGGGCGTTGGCCGGTGCCAGCCGCATCGCGAGCCTGCTGCGCACCCCGCCGGGGGTGACGCGCCCGGCGGCCGGCGAGCCCCCCGAAGGATCTGGCCGGGTCGAGTTGCAGGGTCTGACGCTGTGCGTGGATGGCGATGCGGTCATCGACGGTGTCGATCTGGCGGTCCGCCCTGGTCAGCACGTCGGGCTGGTCGTGGACGACCCGGCCGCGGTCGAGGTGCTCACCGAGGTGCTGGGTGCACATCGTGATCCTGACGGCGGGACGATCCTGCTCGACGGGGTCGACATCCGCTCGCTACCGCCCGGCCTGCAGCGGCGCCACCTTTTGGTCGCCGAGCACGATGCCCACCTGTTCGGGGGGACGCTGCGGGACAACCTCGACCCCGCCGCGGACGATGACCGGCTGCTGCGAGCGCTGCAGGACGCGGGCGCGATCGACGTCGTGGACCGGCTGGGCCTGGACGGCACGGTCACCGCGCGCGGTCGATCACTGTCAGGCGGACAACGACAACGCATCGCGGTCGCCCGGGCACTGCTCGCCGATCCACCCGTGCTCGTCCTCGACGATCCAACCTCCGCGGTGGATGCCCACACCGAGCGCGCCGTCGTCGAGGGGCTGGTCGACCGCCGTCACGGTCGCACCCTGCTGGTGGTCAGCCACAGCCCCGTGATGCTCGCCGCGATGGACGAGGTGGTCGTGCTGCGGGGCGGGCGGGTCGTGCGGCGGGGATCCCCCCGCCAGGTGCTCGCCGTACCCGATGTCGGGTCGGTACTGGCCCGCGCCGAGTGGGCGGTCAGCCGGTGACCCGATCGACCGCAACCGAGGCTTCCGACCCCTCGCGGCTGCCGGTCGCCGACGCACGCACGACCTGGCAGGTGTCGCGCGAGCTCGTGCGGCCGCTCCGAGCCCAGCTCGCGGTCGCCACCACGCTGCTGGTGGCGGCCACGGCGCTGACGCTGGCCGGCCCGGCGATCCTCGGCCGTGTCGTGGATGCCGCGACCGCCGGCCGGTCGGGCGCGCTGCTGCCGCTGACCCTGCTGTTCGCGGCGGTGATGATCGCTGGTGCCGGGCTGACCTGGGTCGGGGCCGTCCGGGTGGCGAGGGTCGGCGAGGAGCTGTTGCGCAAGGTGCGGCTGGCCGTCTTCGACCGCACGGTGGGGTT
>JBKHEJ010000021.1:0-20076 GCA_046540855.1 Nitriliruptoraceae bacterium | reverse complement strand
GGGGGCCGGCCGGGGGTCCCGCTCGCCGCGGTTCGGCCACAGCGCCATCGCACGCTCGGTCATGGCCGTGATCGTCAGCGACGGGTTGACCCCGAGGTTGGCGGTGATCGTCGACCCGTCGCAGACGTGCAGCCCCTCCTCACCGTGCACGCGGTGGTAGGGGTCCACCACGCTCGTGGCCGGCTCCTCACCGAGCGGGCAGCCACCGATGAAGTGGGCGGTGCTCGGCGTGTTGAGCATGGCCTCGAACAGCGAGCCGAGCGGCTGGCCGTCGAGGTGGTCCGCGGCATGCCGGGCGGCCCGGTTCGCGACGGGGATCCAGGTCGGGTTCGGCTCGCCGTGGCCAGGTCGGGTGGTCAGCCGCCGACCGAGGAGGCCCTGGCGGCGGACCACCCGGAGGGAGTTGTCGACGGTCTGCATGGTGAGCAGGATCACGCTGCGCTCGGACCAGCGGCGGGCGGACAGGCTGCGCGCGAAGCGGACCGGGTGGCGCACGATCGTGAGCACGAACCGCAGCGGGCGGGGGAGGCGGCCACCGCCGTCCACCATCAGGGTCGCGACGAGCGACATCGCGTTGGACCCCTTGCCGTAGCGCACGGGCTCGATGTGGGTGTGCTCGTCCGGGTGGATCGAGGAGGTGATCGCCACCCCAGCGCTGTAGCCGACCGCACCGGCGGAGCCGGGGGTCTCGTCGCGGGTACCCGGGACCCGGTGGGCGGTCGCGCCGACCAGGGCCTCGGAGTTCGTCCGCACCAGGGTGCCGAGCGCGTCGGACAACCCGGGCAGCCGGCCGCGCTCGCGCAGCCGGAACAGCAGTTTCTGGGTCCCGAGCGCGCCGGCGGACAGGATCACCTGCTCCGCGGTCAGGGTGCGGCGGTCCCGCCGCACCCAGGCGCCGGGCCGCTCGTGGGTCACCCGCCAGCCGCCGCCCGGCAGGCGTTCGAGGTCCACCACCTGCCGCTCGGCACGCACCTCGGCGCCGGCCTGCTCGGCGAGGTAGAGGTAGTTGTGGTCGAGGGAGTTCTTCGCCTCGTGCTTGCAGCCGACCATGCAGTTGCCGCACCGGATGCACCCGACCCGGTCCGGTCCGGCCCCGCCGAAGTAGGGGTCAGCGACGCGCTCGCCCGGCTTGCCGAACCACACCCCGACGTCGGTGGGGTGGTAGGTGTCGGCCACGCCGAGGTCGGTGGCGACGGCCTTCAGCAGCCGGTCAGCGGGGGTGGTGAAGGGGACCGGGGTGACACCGAGCATGCGCTTGGCCTGGGCGTAGTACGGGGCGTACTCGGCCTGCCAGTCGTTGCCGGAGGGCCAGCGCTCGTCACGCCAGTAGGCCGCCAGAGGCTCGTAGAGCGTGTTGGCGTACACCACCGACCCCCCGCCGACGGCCGCTCCCGAGAGCACGAACACGTCCCGCAGCAGCGTGAGGCGCTGGAAGCCACGCAGCCCCAGCCGCGGCGCCCACAGGTAGCGGCGCAGGTCCCAGTTCGTGTCGGGCAGCGACTCCTTCGTCCACCGCTTGCCCGCCTCCAGGACGGTGACCCGGTAGCCCTTCTCGGTCAGGCGCAGCGCCGAGACGCTCCCGCCGAACCCGCTCCCGACGATCGCGACGTCCGTCTCGAACCCCACCGGCCACCCTCCCGTGCCCTCGCCCGCACTATCGCAGGTCCGTGGGCCGCGGTGCGCACCGTGCCCGCGAGGCGGCCGGGTCAACGGCGCGCGGGGCCATCGCGGTCCGCGTCGACGTGCCGGGTCTGCCGCAGCGGCCGCTCCGGCAGCAGCGCCATGAGGACCAGCGCGGTCGCCGCCAGCGGGATGCCGGCGAGGAACACCTCCGAGACCGCGCCCGAGAACGCGTCCACCACCGCGTCGCGGACCTCCGGCTCCAGCGCGAGGAGCTCGGCCGGGCTGCCCTGCACCGACGCCGGATCGATGTCGACCCCGTCGGGGAGCGTGCCCTTGAGACGGCTGGTGAGCCCGGCCGCCATGAGCGCGCCGAACACCGCGGTGCCGATCGAGCCGCCCAGGGTCCGGAAGAACCCGATCGTGGCCGTCGCCACCCCGAGATCCTGCATCGGTGCGTCGTTCTGGGCGATGAGCACGAGGTTCTGCATCACCATCCCGAGGCCGACGCCGAGCGTCGCGGTGAGCAGACCGGCCTCCAGCCGGGTGGTGGTCACGTCCATCGTGCTGAGCAGGCCGAGCCCGACCGCCATGAGCGCCGTGCCGGTCACCGGGTGGGCCTTGTAGCGGCCGGTCCGGGCGATGAGCCGCCCGGAGCCCATGGAGGTGAGGACGAACCCTCCCATCAGCGGGACCATGAGCAGGCCCGCCTCGGTGGCGCTGGCACCGAGCACGAGCTGGTAGAAGACCGGCAGGAACACCACCGAGCCGAACATCGCCCCGCCGACCACGAACCCGGCCATCGCCGTCAGGCTGAAGGTCCGGGACCGGAACAGGCGCAGGGGGATGATCGGTTGGGAGGTCAGGTGCTGGCGGGTCACGAACAGCACGCTCAACGCCACGCCTGCGACGCCGAGCCCGAGGATCGTGGGCGAGCTCCAGGGGTACTCCGAGCCACCCCAGGCGGTCACGAGCAGCAGGGCGATGACCCCGCTGATCAGCAGCAGAGCGCCGAGCACGTCGATGCGCTGGTCGACGCGCCGGTGCGGCAGTCGCAGGACGCGAGCGGTCACGACCAGGGCGACGATGGCGACGGGGACGTTGACGAAGAACACCCCGCGCCAGTGCACCTGGTCGACGAGGAACCCGCCGATCAGCGGGCCGGTCACCGACGCGACCCCGAACACCGCGCCGAGGTAGCCCTGGTACCGCCCGCGCTCGCGCGGGGAGAGGATGTCGCCGATGATGGTCATCGCCAGCGCCATCACCCCGCCGCCCCCGATGCCCTGGATCGCGCGGGCGCCGATCAGCATGGGCATGTTGACCGCGGCGCCGGACAGCAGCGAGCCGGTGACGAAGATCACGATCGCGGCCTGGAACACCCGCTGCCGGCCGTACAGGTCGGAGATGCGACCGAAGAGCGGGGTCGCCGCGGTGGCCGCCAGCAGGTAGGCGGTCACGATCCAGGCGATCAGGTCGATGCCCCCGAGCTCACCGGCGATCGTCGGCAGCGCCGTGGCCACGATGGTCTGGTTCAGCGCGACGAGGAACATCCCGGTCATCAGCCCGGAGAGGATGACCAGGATCTCGCGGTGGGTGCGGCCGGTGTGCTCGGTCATCCGACCCTCCCATCGTCCGCCTCGAGCGCGTCGACGAGCCGGTCCAGGCCCACCGCGAGCGCGTGGACCTCCTCCGGCTCCCAGGTGTCGAGGAGCTGGGCGAGCCGGGCCCGGCGAGCCTCACGCACGCGCTGCAGCGCCTCACGTCCGGCGGCGGTGGGGCGGTACCGGCGCGCGCGGGCGTCCTCGGTGCAGGCGGTCACCTCGACGAGGCCGTCCTCGATGAGCCGCTTCGTGTGGCGCGAGGCGGTCGAGGTGTCCAGCCCCAGCGCGGCTGCGACCTCGGTCAGTCGCGGGTGACCGAGGTCGGCGATGCGTGCCAGCGTCGAGTAGGTCGCTCGCTCGAGGTTCACCCCGGCCTGGCGGCGCGTCGCCTCCCCGGCGGTGGGAAGGAAGACGCGCCGGACCACGCGCGTCAGCGCGCGCTCCAGCTCGGTGTGCGGGTCGGGTCGGGCGGGCATGGGGGGACCGTACCGATGGTTGCTTGTAGCCTGCAACCTTCCATCCGGAGCCACCCCCCGGCCCGGATCGCCCGGCCCCGCTCGAACGCCAGCGATCGGACGACCGGGCCGCAGGGTGCCGGCCCGGCCGTCGCCAGCTCGCGAGCCCTCAGGCGTGCGCGGCCTCACGCTCCTGCAGCAGCCGCTTCGCGATCTGGGCCGGGGCCTCCTCGTGGTGGCTGTAGGCCATGGTGAGCTCCCCCCGACCGCCGCTGAGCGCCCGGTACTCGGCCGCGAAGGTCGCGAGCTCCGACTCCGGGGCCTGCGCCTTGATCACCGTCCGACCGTGGGAGGCCGCGTCGGTGCCGAGGATCCGGCCACGGCGGCTGGACAGGTCGGCCATGACCGCGCCGGTGTGCTCGTCGGGGATGGTCAGCTGGAGCGACTGGATCGGCTCGAGCAGGACCGGGTCGGCCTTGGCGACCGCGTCGCGGAAGGCCAGGATCCCGGCCATCTGGAAGGCCGCGTCGGAGGAGTCGACCGAGTGGTGCTTGCCGTCGACGAGCCGGACGCTGACGTCCACGACCGGGTAGCCGGCCAGCGGCCCCTCGCGCATGGCCTCCCGGATGCCCTTCTCGACCGATGGGATGAACTGGCGCGGGATGACCCCGCCCACGATCGCGTCCTCGAAGGCGAACTCCTCCCCGCGGGGCAGGGGGGCCATCTCGATGTGGGCGACCCCGTACTGGCCGTGGCCACCGCTCTGCTTCACGTGCTTGCCGATGCCGGTGCTGCGGCCTCGGATCGTCTCGAGGTAGCTGATCGGCGCGGGCGCGAGCTGCAGTTCCACCCCGAACTTGCGCTTGAGCCGCTGGATGGTGACCTCGGCGTGGATCGGTCCCTGGAAGCTGTAGGTCCGGGTCCCGGAGGCCTGGTCGACCTCGAGCCCGATCGAGGGGTCCTCCTGCATGATGCGCTGCACCGCCGAGGACAGCTTCTCGTCGTCGGCGGCGGAGACCGGCTCCAGCCCGACCCGGTGGTAGCCGGCTGGCGCGGCAGGGATCTCGAGCTCCGGGGCGCCGTCGGCGGTCAGCAGGTCACCGGTGGCGACGTCGGTCAGCTTCGCGACCGCGACGAGGTCGCCGGCCGCCACCTCGGTGACCGGGAGCTGCTCACGGCCGCGCAGGGAGAACAGCTGGTGCAGTCGCTCCTTGCTGCCGGTGCGGTCGCAGGCCAGCTCGTCGTCGGCCCGCAGCGTGCCGGAGAGCACGCGCAGCAGGTTGATGCGACCGACGTACTGGTCGGTGAAGGTCTTGGCGACGTAGACGACCGGGGGACCGTCGTGGGGCAGGGGGTGCGCACCCTCGGCCGGGGAGGGCGCCTCCTCGGCGAGGAAGTGGAGCAGCAACTGGACCCCGAGCCCGGTGCTGGCCGCACCGCACAGCACCGGGAAGAAGCCGCTCTCCGCGATGCCGTGGGCGAACAGCTCGGCGATCTGCTGCTTGGTCGGCGTCTCGCCCTCGAGGTAGGCCATGAGGGCCTCGTCGTCGTTCTCGACGACGGACTCGACCAGCGCGTCGCGGTTGCGCTCAGCGTGCTCGCGCAGGTGCTCGGGGACCTCGCCCTCGACGCGGGTGCCGTCGTGGAACTCCACCGCGGTGCAGTGCAGCAGGTCGACGATGCCGGCGGCACCGCTGGTGCCCGGGAGCGGCATGTGCACCGGCGCGACCGGCTTGCCGTAGCGGTCGCGCAGGTCGTCGATGCAGTGCTGGTACTGGGCCCGTTCCTGGTCGAACTTGTTGAGGAAGACGATGCGCGGGATGCCCCGCTCGTCACAGACCCGCCACAGCTGCTCGTCCTGCGGCTGGATGCCCACGGTCGCGTCGATCACGAACAGGGCCAGGTCGGCGGCCAGCAGGGCGGGGTAGACGTCGCCGAGAAGCTCGGCGCCGCCCGGTGCGTCCAGGACGTTGAACTTCAGGCCGTCGTGGTTGAAGCTCGCGAGCGCGAGCGACAGCGAGTGTCCCCGGTCCCGCTCCTCGGGCTCGTGGTCGACGGTCGGGCACCCGTCACCGTGGGCGGTGGCGTGCCCGGCGGCGGCCAGCATGGCCTCCACCAGGGTCGACTTGCCGGTGCCGTGGTGGCCGAGGACCAGGACGTTGCGGAGCTGCTCGGTGGGGACGGTGGAAGCCATGGGCGCAGGTCAGCCCGGGGGGCCAACGTGCGGTCCGCGGTGGTGCGACCGCTGACAACGTGCCCGAGCCGCGCGGCCATCCTGCCACAGGCGCGGGGGTGGCCGCTCTGACCAAGGTCACTTCCTCAGGGTCACTTGGCCGTAGCGGCGCCCGGAACGCGATCACGCACCGATGAGCACGGTGATGAGGAAGCCCGCGAGCGTCGCCAGACCGGTCGCGCTGCCGCTCCGGGCGAAGGCCTCGGGCAGCATCGTCTCCGCGACGACGGTCAGCATCGCCCCGGTGGCCACCCCACGGATCCCCGCGGCGACCGCGGCCGAGGACCCCTCGAACACGATCGCGCCGATGCCGGCGCCGAGGGCAGCCGCCACCAGCAGCGAGGTCCACATGGTCACGATCCGGCGCCAGCCCCAGCCCTGCTCGCGCATCCCCACCGAGGAGGACAGCGCCTCGGGGTAGTTGGACAGGAACAGCCCGACGATGAGCGACGCGCCGCCCGCCGCCGCGGTCGCCTCCGCCCCGATCACGAAGGACTCGGGGATGCCGTCCAGCATCAGTCCGAGCCAGACCGCCATGGGCGCGCCGTGCTCGGCCGCCGTGACGCGTACCTCCGGTGCCGGCCGCGCCAGCGCGACCGATCGGACGGCGCGCCGGGCCCAGCGCTCCGCCTGCAGGGGCGCGGCGCCCTGCTGCTCGCGCAGGTAGCGCTGCACGTCCTCCTGCTCGAGCGCGCGCTGGACCGAGGCCCTCAGCCCCGGCAGCTCGGAGAGCAGCTCGGACAGGTCCGCTCGCCGCAGCACCCAGACGGTCACGTCGGTGGTGGCGATCGCGGTGGCGACGTGCGGGGCGCCGGTCAGGAAGGACAGCACCCCGAAGGCGTCGCCTGCGGTCAACGACTCGCCGGCGTGCGGACCCGCCCGGGCCGCGAGCGAGACCTGGCCCTCCTCGATGAGGTAGAGGCGGTCGGGGGCGTCGCCGGGCCGGAAGAACACGTGCCCCTCGACGTGGTGCTTGCGCAGCAGCCGGTCCCCGATCCGCTCCAGCTCCGCGTTCTCGAGCCCCGCGAACAGCGTCGTCCGACGCAGCTCGCCCGCGCGTGAGACGAACTCCGCCCCCGGGTGGGGCGCCTCGCGCGCCCGAACGGTGCCGTGACCGCCGTCGGCCTCGACCCGCGTGACCCAGTCAGCGAGCTCGGCATCGGACAGGCCGTGCTCGTCGCGCAGGTAGTCCAGGACCGCGTCGGAGGTGAGGTACCGGCACAGCCGCTCACGCAGCCGGCCGGTCTCCTCGAGCACCTCGAGGAAGCGCTCCCGGGGGATCTCGAGCACGTCCGTCGGGTCCGAGGCCGCCACCGCGGTCGAGCGGTGCGGTGTCCCCGCGAGGAAGGACCGGAACCCGAAGGCGGCGTGCTCGGACAGCCTGCGCTCGCCGTCG
The DNA here is from genome assembly GCA_046540855.1 of Nitriliruptoraceae bacterium. Taxonomy (GTDB): domain Bacteria; phylum Actinomycetota; class Nitriliruptoria; order Nitriliruptorales; family Nitriliruptoraceae; genus T1Sed10-7. The sequence goes on along the minus strand of JBKHEJ010000021.1, from coordinate 12,768 downwards.
AGGTGGTCGAGGATGACGCTGCCGCGCAGGATGACGTGGAGCCGTTCGGCCGGATCCTCCCGGCCGTAGATCAGCCGGTGCTCGGGGTACTCGACCACGCGGCCAGCGCCGGCGAGCAGGTCGAGCTCGCGGTCGGGCAGGCCGTCGAACACCTCGACCCGCTCCAGCTGCTCGAGGAGCCGACGGCGGCGACGGTGCTCGCGCTGCTCGGCGTACACCAGCGTCGTCGAGGCCTTGCGCAGGAAACCGCCGCGCGCGTTGATGCCGCGGTTGAGCGCCTCGAAGGTGAGCCCCCCGGCCACCGCGCCGGCGACCAGCGGGAGGGTGTGGTGCGCGCGCACCGTCGGTGCCACGATCCCGATGGTCACCGCGGCGAGCAGCGCACCGGCACCGAACGCCGTCAGCACCCCCAGGAGCCGGTCGGCTGGCTGCCACAGCCGTGCGGTCAGCGCCCCGAGCGGCAGCGAGACGGCGCTCAGCGCACCCAGGCCCACCGCCAGCACCAGCTCCGACACCGCCCGCCCTCCGCTCGGCCGAGGATGCACGACCAAGCGTAGGGCCGCAGCACGGGGTCACCAGGGGCCCGTACCCACGACCCGGCCGTGAGCGCCTATCGTCGCTGTCAGCAGCCCGGCCCGACCCTTCGCGCTCCCGCGGGCACGGCAGCAGGCCGGGTGGCCACGAGGACCAGCGGAGAGATGCATGAGCCCGAACCTGTCCTGGACGGAGCTGGACCGCCGGGCGGTGGATGCGGCCCGCGTGCTCGCGATGGACGCGGTGGAGCGCGCCGGACACGGGCACCCGGGTACCGCGATGAGCCTCGCGCCCGCGGCCTACCTGCTCTTCCAGCACCACCTGGTCCACGACCCGAACGATCCTTCCTGGCTCGGTCGGGATCGGTTCGTGCTCTCCGCCGGGCACTCCAGCCTGACGCTGTACACCCAGCTGTACCTGTCGGGGTACGCGCTGTCGCTGGACGATCTGCGTGCCTTCAGGACGTGGGGGTCAGCCACGCCGGGCCACCCGGAGTGGGGGCACACGCCGGGGGTGGAGACCACGACCGGGCCGCTCGGTCAGGGCGTCGGCAACGCCGTCGGGATGGCCATGGCGGCCCGCCGGACGCGCATGCTGCTGGATGGGGGTGCGCCAGCGGGGGACAGCGTGTTCGACCACCACGTCTACGTGGTCGCCTCCGACGGTGACCTCCAGGAGGGCGTCGCGAGCGAGGCGTCGTCGCTCGCGGGGACCCAGGAGCTCGGCAACCTCACCCTGCTCTGGGACGACAACCGCATCTCCATCGAGGGGCGGACCGACATCGCCTTCACCGAGGACGTCCTGGCGCGGTACGCGGCCTACGGCTGGCACGTGCAGGAGGTCGACTGGACGGCCAGCGGGACCTACGTCGAGGACGTGGCGGCGCTGGACGAGGCCCTGGCCGCAGCCCGGGCCGAGACGGCACGGCCGTCGTTCATCCGGCTGCGCACCATCATCGGCTGGCCGGCGCCGACGAAGCAGGACACCGGCCCGATCCACGGCTCCAGGCTCGGTGCCGAGGAGGTGGCGGCCACCCGGCAGGCGCTCGCGTGGTCGGACGAGCCCTTCGTGGTGCCCGAGGAGATCATCGCCCACGCCCGCCGCGCCGGTGAGCGCGGCGGGCAGGCGCACGAGGCCTGGCAGGAGCGGTTCGAGACCTGGCGGCGGGAGCACCCGGACGAAGCTGCGCTGCTCGAGCGGCTGCAGGCGCGGAAGCTCCCGGCGGGCTGGGACGCCGGGTTGCCGAGCTTCGAGGTCGGGACGAGGGTGGCGACCCGGGCGGCGTCGGGGAAGGTCCTGACCGCCCTCGCGCGCACGCTGCCGGAGCTGTGGGGCGGCTCGGCGGATCTGGCCGGATCCAACAACACCACCCCGGCCGGGCAGCCCTCCTTCCTCCCCTCGCACCGCTCGACCGAGGAGTTCCAGGGCCACGAGGGCGGCAGGGTGCTGCACTTCGGGGTCCGGGAGCACGCGATGGGGGCGATCCTGAACGGGATCGCGCTCGGCGGCCTGACCCGGCCCTACGGTGGCACGTTCCTGGTGTTCTCCGACTACATGCGACCGGCGGTCCGGCTCGCGGCGCTCATGGGCCTGCCCGTGACCTACGTCTGGACCCACGACTCCATCGGGCTCGGGGAGGACGGTCCGACCCACCAGCCGGTGGAGCACCTCACCGCGCTGCGGGCGATCCCGGGCCTGGACGTGGTCCGGCCGGCGGACGCGAACGAGACCGCCTACGCCTGGGCGGAGGTGCAGCGGCGTTCCCAGCTCCCGGGCACCCCGGTGGCGCTCGCGCTGACCCGCCAGGGCGTGCCGGTGCTCGAGGGGACCTCAGCGCACGGGGTGGCCCGGGGTGGGTACGTCCTCGCCGACGGTGACGGCGTCCCCGAGGTGGTCCTGCTCGCGACCGGCTCGGAGGTCCACCTCGCCGTCGCGGCGCACGAGCGGCTCGCGGGTGAGGTCGCGGTGCGGGTGGTGTCGATGCCGTGCCAGGAGTGGTTCGAGGCTCAGGACCCGGCCTACCGCGACGAGGTGCTGCCCCCGCAGGTGAGCGCCCGCATCTCCGTCGAGGCCGGGATCGGGATGTCCTGGCGGCACCTGATCGGGGACCGGGGCGTCCACCTCGGCGTGGAGCGCTTCGGGGCGTCCGCGGCCCCCGAGCGGTTGTTCGCCGAGCACGGGCTGACCGTGGACGCGCTCGTCGCGACCATCCGTCGGCTGGCCACCTGACCCGGGAGGCGCACCCCCCACACTGGGAGCCGTCAACCGCCGTACCTCCAAGGAGCTCGTGATGACCGCTGCGACCCAGGCCCTGTCCGCGCAGGGGGTGGCGCTCTGGCTGGACGACCTCTCCCGCGCCCGGCTCGACACCGGCAACCTCGCCGACCTGATCGAGACCCGCGACGTGGTCGGGGTGACCACGAACCCGTCCATCTTCCAGGCCGCGATCACCTCCTCCGATGACTACGCGGCCGACGTCGCCCGGCTGAAGTCCGAGGGTGCGGACGCGGAGGCCATCGTGCGGGCGCTGACCACCGACGACGTGCGGCGGGCCTGCGACCTCCTGCGCCCCATCTGGGAGGCCACCGACGGGCAGGACGGCCGGGTGTCGATCGAGGTGGACCCGCGGCTCGCGCACGACACCGACGCGACGATCGCCCAGGCCGCCGAGCTGTGGGCTCAGGTCGACCGGGAGAACCTGCTCGTCAAGATCCCCGGTACCGCGGCCGGGCTGCCGGCGATCCGTGCCGCCATCGCCGCCGGCATCTCGGTGAACGTGACCCTGCTGTTCGCGGTCGAGCGCTACCGCGAGGTGCTCGACGCCTACCACGCCGGGCTCGAGGACCGGCTCGCGGCGGGCGAGCCGATCGATCGGATCCGCTCGGTGGCGTCCTTCTTCGTCTCCCGGGTCGACACCGCCGTCGACCCGCTCCTCGCCGCGCTCGGGACCGAGGAGGCGGCCGCGCTGCAGGGGACCGCCGCGGTCGCCAACGCCCGCCTGGCCTACGGCGCCTTCCTCGAGGTGGCGGACAGCGACCGGTGGCAGGCCCTGGAGGAGGCCGGCGCCCACCCGCAGCGGCCGCTGTGGGCCTCGACGGGGGTGAAGAACCCGGCGTACCGCCCGACCCTCTACATCGACCAGCTGGTCGCCCCGGGGACCGTGAACACCATGCCCGAGGCCACGCTCGAGGCCGTGGCCGCAGCCGAGCCGGTCAGCCAGGACACCATCACCCCCCACCTCGACGACGCACGCACCTGCATCGATCAGCTCTCCGCCCTCGGCATCGACCTCGAGGAGGTCACCACCCAGCTCGAGACCGACGGGGTCGCCCGGTTCGAGCGGTCCTGGACCGAGCTGCTCGCCGCCGTCGACGAGGCTGGCTGACCCTCAGCCCGCGCTCGTGCCGTGGGCCGGGGCGGTGTGGAGGCAGGACCCGTCGGGAGCGGCTCGGGGCGGTCAGTCGTCGGGGAGTTCCGTCCGGGCCGGCTTGAGGTCCAGCACCGGTGTGCCGTCGATGGCCTCGAGCGGTTCGACCTGGAGCCGGCCGGGCTCGATCGCCAGCAGCGTGACCCGGTGGAGCCCGATCGGGTTCGGGCGGCTCGGGGAGCGGGTGGCGAACACGCCCCGCTCGGGCCGCTCCTCCTCGCCACCAGGGTGGACCCTGAGCACGTCCCGCTCGGCGAGGTGCAGCCAGGTCAGGACCACCAGCTCGTCGCCACGCTGGAGCCCGTCGAGGCCCGCCGTCACCTCGGGATCGAGCTCGAGCCACGCCGCGGAGCCGCCCTCACCCCCTTGCTTGGGGGCCAGCGCGCGGATCCGGAGCGGGGAGGAGACCCGGCCGATCGGGTGCAGGAGGTAGGTCGTGTCGGTCATGGCGCGACCGTAGCCGTACGACGAGCCGTCGCCGATCGCCTCCACGGTCGCTGCCGCCGGGACGCCGCGCGGGCGGTGGGCCGTCAGTGGGTGAACAGGTGGTGTTCGAGGACGGGTGTGACGCGGTCGAGGAGTCGGTCGACGGGCAGGGATGCGAGCGGTTCGATCCGGATGACGTAGCGGAGCATGGCGATCCCGATCAGTTGGGCGGCGCACAGTTCGAGTCGGGCGTCGGCGTCGTCGATGTCGAGCGCTTCCGCGACGGGCCCGAAGAAGCCGGTCACGACGGAGGTGCGCAGCAGCACCGCGGCTTCCTCGTCGGTCATCGCGGACCGCAGGACCGACAGCAGCGGCAGGCGGGTGGCTTCCTGCTCCCACATGGTGAAGAAGAACCGTGCCAGAGCCGCCGCCCGCTGCTCGCGGTCCTGGCCCTGCGCGGCGGCGAGGAGGTGGTCGACGTCGAGGGGCAGGGTGACAGCGGCGCGGAACAGGTCCCGTTTCGTGCCGAAGTAGTGGTGGACGAGCGCGGGGTCGACACCGGCCTCGGCGGCGATGGCACGGATGCTCGCACCGTCGTAGCCGCGGGTGGCGAACATCCGGCGTGCGGCGGTGAGCACCTCACCCCGGGTGTCGGGCTCGCCGGGCCGTCGGCCGCTGCGACCTGCGGTGCTCACCTGCGGCGTCCGATCGTGGCGAACACCTCGTCGAAGGTGGCCGGTGCCATGCTCAGGTGCGCGTCGGTGCCGTCCAGTGCGGTGCGTACCTGCGCTATCGAGGCGGCCGGGACCCGCACGTTGCGGCCGGCGAGGGCCACCGCGGGGAAGGCGGTGGTCAGCCGTGTGAACGCCTCGGGCCAGTGCTCGGTGGTCACCACCACGGTCTCCTCGCCGTCGAGCAGGGCCGACAGGGTGCCCGACACCGCCACGCGACCGTCCACCAGGGCGACGATGCGGTCGCAGTGCTCGGCCTCGCCGAGGTGGTGGGTGGTGACCAGCACCCCGGCGCCCTGCTCCCGCGCCACGTGGATGCGGTCCCACAGCGCGGTGCGTTCCAGCGGGCCGACACCGGAGGTGGGCTCGTCGAGCAGCAGCAGCCCGGGCGCGTGTGCGAGGGCGGCCTCGAACGCGACCCGGCGGCGCGACCCGAGCGGCAGGCGTCCCACGACGTGGCCGGCGACCGGTTCGAGGTCGTCGGGGAGCCGAGGTGGCGGGGTCCGGTAGGCAGCGGCGATGAACGCGAGGTTCTCGCTGACGGTGAGGTCGGGCCACAGCCCGAGCGTCTGCGGGACGTAGCCGAGCCGTCGACGCGACCGGGCTGAGGGGGCCGCACCGAACAGCCGCACGACGCCACCGCGCGGGCGTGCGAGCCCGAGCGCCGCACGGATCGTGGAGGTCTTCCCGCTCCCGTTCGCGCCGAGCAGCCCCACGATCTCGCCCGGCGACACCGCGAGGGACACCCCGTTGACCGCGGTCACCGCACCGAAACGGACCGTGAGCTCGCGCACCTCGAGCACCCTCACCGGACGCGCTCCGGGAGCCGGGTCGCCGAGGCAGCCAGCGCGGCGACGATCACGGCGTCCTCGAGATCGGGCTCGATCGGTGCCGCACCTGCCGGGCGCTTCGCACCCGGGGCGATCCAGGCATGACGGAACCGACCGCGACGCCAGCTCGGCGCCTCACTGGTCACACCGTCGAGCCGGACGACATGGCCAGCAACGCCGCGCCGGACCGTCTCGGGCGGACCCGAGGTGAGGACCCGACCGCGGTCCAGGACCAGGACGTGATCGGCACGGACCGCCTCGTCGACGTAGGTGCTGGAGAACACCGCGGTGGTCCCGCCCGCGATCGTGCGGGCCACCAGCCGCCACAGCTCGGCACGGCTGATGGGGTCGACACCGGTGGTCGGCTCGTCCAGCACCAGCAGCGTGGGATCGTGGATCGTTGCGCACGCGAAGCCGAGCTTGCGACGCATGCCGCCGGAGAGGTGCGCGGCACGCCGGGTCCGGGCGGCGGCGAGGGCGGTGACCTCTAGCAGCTCGGCGATCCGTGGACCGAGCAGCTCGCGAGGGAGTCGGTAGGCAGCCGCAGCGAACCGCAGGTTCTCCTCCACCGTCAGGTCGGGGTAGACGCCGCCGGCAGCGCCCGCGTAGCCGAGACGTCCCGGCGGCGGGACGTCCACCTCTCCCGAGACCGGAGCGAGGAGGCCGACCAGGCTCCGCAGCAGCGTGGTCTTGCCCGCACCGTCGCCCCCGAACACCGCGGTCAGGGTGCCAGGAGCCAGGTCGAGGTCGACGTCGTGCAGCAGGGTCGACCCGCCCTGCCGGACCGTGACGCCCCGTAGCCCGGTGCTCATGCCGCCACCGGCCCCGTCTCCCGCCCGGCGGCCGGGGCTGTGCGGGGTCGGGCAGGCACCAGATCGCGTCGCGTCCGGGCGAGGGCGGCCCCGAACACCACGACCCCGAGCACCAGCAGCAGCAGGAGCGCATCAGCGATCGCGGCGAGGTCCGCGCCACGGACCATCACCGCCCGGGAGATGTCCACGAAGTAGGTCAGGGGCAGGACGTAGGCGATCGACCGGATCGCCACCGGCATCGCCTCCAGGGGGAAGATCAGGCCGGACAGCATCACCTGCGGCAGCAGCGTCATCAGCGCGAGCTGGATCGCCTGACCGCTGCTCTCCGAGACGCTGGAGACCAGCAGCCCGATCCCGAGCGTGACGAGCAGGAACAGCGCCGACCCAAGCGCGAGCAGCCACGGAGAGCCGTCGAACGGGACGTCGAACAGCACGACCCCGACGACCACGACCACGGTCAGATCGACCGCCGCGACCAGGAAGTAGGGGGCGATCTTGCCCACCAGCACGTCACGCGGCCGCAGCGGCAGCACCGCCAACTGCTCCAGGGTGCCCGCGGCGCGCTCCCGCACCATGCCGAGGCTCGTGATCACCGTGCCGATGAACACCAGGATCAGCCCGACGATCCCCGGGATCATCACCGCCGCGGTGTCGAGTCCCTCGTTGAACAGCACCTCGACCTCGACCGCTGGAGGGGCCGACGCCAGTGCCGCGGTCACCGCCCTGGCCGTGAACAGCTGCGACCCGTCGACCAGCACCCGCACCGGGTCGGCTCCCGCGACCACCACCACCGGCACCTCACCGGCCCGCAGCGCATCGTGTGCCTCGCCCACGCCCTGCCCGGCTCGGACCTCGACCACCTCGAGGACCCCCGGCAGCCGGCTCGCGACCTGCTCGGCCGCCGGACCCACGACCCGCGTGGGCACCTGGCTGACGTCGAAGCTCGCGGCGTACCCGAACACCACGAGCATCAGCAGCGGCAGCACGATCATCAGCGCCAACGCCCGATGGTCCCGGCGCATCTGCCGGAACTCCTTGACCACCATCGCCCACATGTGCCGCCCCCCAGTCCGGGAACGAACTCAACGTACGTTGAAATCTACACGCGTTGAGTTCGTGGCGGCAAGACCCATCCGTGTCGGCGTACGGCGGAGGCCCCCGGCGGCCGTGGCCGACGGCGTCTCCGGCCACAGCCAGGTCCGAGCGTTCCGTCGGCGAACGAGCTGGAGCGAGGGAGCGCACCCCCGAACACGCGAAGGACCGGCACCTAGGACCGGTCCCTCGTGTGGTGCGCCGCCCAGCCATAGCCGGGCGGCCCTGCCCGATTCAGCCGAGCTGCGCGCGAACCGCACCGGGCGGGAAGTCCTCGGAGTGCAGGTTCAGGTAGAAGTCCTCCGGGCTGTCGACGAGCTCACGCAGCACCTGCGCCGGGACGTCGGTGAGCTCGGTCTCGAAGACCGAGTCGTTGTCGTCGGCGGCGGCCTGGATCTGCGCGCCGGTCGCGAAGAAGACGACGATCCCGCCGTTGACGCCTTCGGCGCCGGCGTGGATGTGGTAGCCGGGCGCCTCGGCGAACGGGCCGGTGACCTCACCGAGGTCCAGGGTGGTGGCCACGGTACCGGCGACCGGGTCGACGATGACCTCGGCGGTAGCCGTGGCGCCGAGCTCGCCCTGGTCGCGGTTGCCCTCGCCGTCGACCTCGTTCTCGCCGGTCATCGTCGCGTTGAAGGTCGTGGCCTCGAGCAGATCCTGCCCGCCTGCGGGCAGCTGGCCGCGGACCGCACCGGGTGGGAAGTCCTCCGAGTGCAGGTTCAGGTAGAAGCCGTCAGGGTTCTCGATGAGCTCGGCCAGTCGGAACTCGGACGGGTCCTCCTCGAACGTGCCCGAGAGCGTCTGGTCGGCGCCGGCCTCGACCTCCTCGCCGTCGGCGAAGAAGACCACGATGTCCCCGTTCTCCGCCAGACCACCTTCGTGGATGTGGAAGCCGGGCGCCTCCGCGAAGGGACCCGTGACCTCGGCGTAGTCGATCTCCCAGTCGATCGTGCCGTCGAACGCATCGATGACGAGGGTGGCGGTCGCCTCGGCCCCGGGCTCTCCCACACCGAGGACCGGGTCGTCGCCCGAGTCGTCGACCTCGTTCTGCCCCGACAGCGTGACCTCGTAGGTCGCTTCGACGGCCGTGGGGAAGAAGCGCTGTTCGACGTCGAGGTAGTCGGCGGCGCGCATGACGAAGGAGGCCAACTGGCCACGGGAGACCGCACCGGAGGGGGCGTAGGAGTCGTCGTCCACGCCCTGTACGACCCCGATCGCGGCGAGCGCCTGGACGTCGGCCTGGAAGGACGAGCCGATGACGTCGTCGAAGAACTCCACGTCCGAGGCAGCGGGCAGGGACCCGTCGACGGTGCCCGAGTCGATCACGTCGATGGTGTTGGAGATGATGCGGGCCATCTGGCCGCGGGTGATGTCGGCCGCGGCGCCGAAGTCGCCGTCGGTCTGGCCGCTGATGACGCCCACCTCGGCGAGCTTGTTGATGGCCTCGGCGTGCGTGCCGCTCGCCGAGTCGGGGAACGCCGGCTGGTCCGGAACGGGCAGCGTCTCGTCGCGCGCGACCTCGATCACGTCGGTGACGATCGTGGCGGCCTGACCTCGCGTGATCGGGAGCCCGGGTCGGTAGGTCCCGTCGCCGAAGCCCTGGGCGAAGCCGTACGCGAAGGCGCAGGTGATGGCGTCGGCGTGCGTGGTGCCGTCGACGTCCGTGAGCGTCGGCACCTCCGGCACCGCGACCTCGTCGGGAGCGGGACAGACCCGGTCCAGGTCACGGGCGGTGGCCGCGTCGTCCTCGTCGGCGAGTGCCGCGACCGGGAGCAGGCTCATCATGAGGGCGACAGCGCCCGTGGTGGCGAGGGCGCGTCGCGTTCGCCGTCGCATCGTCAGGCGTTCCACATCGATCCTCCGGTGGGTAGCGGCGTGATGCCGGGTCGGGTTGGCGGTCGTGCGGTGTCCGCCGGGCGTTCGGAACCACCGGGTGCGCGGGCGGGTCCCTGTGCTCGCCGAGGCTCCGACACCCGATCGACGGTCCCGGCAACGGCCCCGGAGGAGTCAGGGCAAAGCCTGTGGGTCACGCGGACCCCGCCAGGCAACCGAAGTGGCTGGAACGCCGAGGACCGGCCCCTCGATGGAGAGGCCGGTCCTCGTGTGGCGGGCCGCCAGGGACTCGAACCCCGAACCTGCCGCTTAAGAGTGCGATCCGGTGCGTCCACCGCGCACCGCCGAAGTCCATCGAAACCGGCTCTGGGTCAGGCTTCGGCGAGCCGAGCGATGAACTCGTTGGCCCAGGCGAGAGCTTGGTCAAGGTCGCTGCAGACGTCGTATGACCTTGATCGCAGCGGGTGGGTCGGACTTCCGGACGCGTCGAGGTGTGGAGACACGGATGACGCTCGGGTTCGCGTTGGCAAGCCCGTGCAGTGAGAGCACCGCGTCATGGGGTTCACCGGCACCTGCGGGGACCGGTACAGGCCGTAGGCCGTGTGCTCGAGCACCCCACGGCGTTTCAGGTCGTTCAGGTACTTGCGGTTGACACCAGCGCATTCGGCATCACCGTCGCCCGGGACACCCAGAACGCTGTCGTGCTGCAACCAGCTGGCCCGGCCGGAGACGATGCACCCGCAACCGACGAGTAGGCCCAAGCCACGCACCATCATCCCGCGGCAGGTCACAACACCGGCGTTGGTGTCGGTGTCGTTCGACTGGGTCGGTGCTCAGTCGGGAGTGATGGGGAGGCTGCGGAGCCGGATGCGCTCTGGCGTGACGCTGGCGATGGCACCGGCCTCGAGCTCATCACCGACGCGGGTCAGCACGACGGCGACCAGGCGAGCTTGTTCGTCAGGGGTCAGGTGGTCCGAGGAGCGGAGCATCACCACCGACGGCGACGGTGTTCCGCGCGCCGCCAAGAGCGCACCGAAGTCGGTGTCGGCGGTCACGATGGTGCGAGCGCCGTCCGCTGCTGCGATCAGGATCAACGGGTCGTCGGTGTTGCCCAACCCGACCTCGATGACATGGGTCGCGTCGTGGCCGGCCTCGCCAAGCAACCTCGCCACCCGGGGTGAGAGGTTCTCATCGACCAGCAGCCTCATCCCGCAGCGGTCAGCGGGATCTCACGATCGCGGGTCGCGGCGGCGCCGTACTCGAGGGCAGCCAGCACGTCCGCACGCTCGAGTTGGGGATAGTCCGCAACGACCTCATCGATCGAACGACCCGCAGCCAGCTGCCCCAACACCGCGCTCACAGTCACACGCGTACCCCGGATGCACGGCAACCCCTGCATCCGGCCCGGGTCGATGGAGATCCGCTCGAAGCTCATGAGGCAAGCGTACGTCGCTGCAGCCGCCGTTGTCGCTCGGTCAGCAGGCGCTGCAATGGTGAGTGCTGGTCGAAGGTCCACAGTTGTCACGGTCCTGATCGCGGTCCTCGCGGCTTCGAAGGACCGCCGGATCGTGGCCGCAGCGCCGCCCGGAACACTCGGCTGGCTGGACCCTCGGCGTCCCGGGGACAGCGCCCGTGGATCGGCCGCACGGTTGCCGGAGCGACCGATGATGCGCTGGGTTCCCTCAAGCCTCCGCACCGCGAAGGGACGGTCATCGCTCAGGACCCGCCTCATCGCCGCCACTGCTCCAGGTCATCAACGACGTCGCCTCGAAGCGGGATGGTTCGACGTGAGGATGGGGACTTCGGCGCGACGGTGTTGCTCCACTTGTCGAGCTGCCAGACGACGGAGAGTCGTGGAGGTGTCGTGCTCGATCGCACGTCGCGCCAACGCTGCTCGCAAGCCTCCCTTCGGCGCCTCGCTCGCGAGCCACCAGCGCAGGTCGTCGGCTCGAGTGTCGAACGTCTTGCCGTACCGGATGCGCTCCCCGTCCGGGCCGACACCCAGGTCGACCCGAGCGAGGAACCGCTTGCCTCGCACGATGATGCTGCCGGTCCCACGTCGTGCCCGGCCACGTCACGACGGTGCTGCCATGGCTTCCTCTCCGTGGACCACGGAGGGAGACCGTACGAAGCGGTGTGGCGAGTCAGGGAACAGTTGGGGAACAGCCTGTGGACAAAGCGACGTTGCGCCGCTCCGACGTGAGCCGGAAACGCCGAGGACCGGCCCAGACGGACCGGTCCTCGTCGGTGCGCCGCCAGGGACTCGAACCCCGAACCTGCCGGTTAAGAGCCGGATGCTCTGCCAATTGAGCTAGCGGCGCATGATGCGAGCGCGGGACGGTACCGAACCCGTCGAGCTCCCGCATCGGGAGGGTGGATGAGGGGACTTGAACCCCCGGCCTCCTGGACCACAACCAGGCGCTCTAACCGGACTGAGCTACACCCACCAGGGCGCGCACCGGTGGACCGGAGCGCGGCGGGAGGGTACGTCGCCCCGCGGGTGCGGTCAAAGCGCCGCAGGATCGGCCGGAGCCGCGCTCTCGATGGCTCGCTCGAGGTCGGCCCAGACGAAGGGCTTGGTGGCGACCGGGTGCCCCGCGAGGGTCCCCGAGGCCGGAGGGTGCGGGGCGAGCAGCACCGTGCGCGTCGTGATCCCCGGACGGTGGCGCTCCAGTTCCGCGAGCCGGGTCGCCAGCTCGTTCCCGCACAGCTCCACGTCGAGCAGCAGCAGGCTCGCCTCGGTCGCGGCGAGCACCCGTGCGGCGCCGTCGAGGCTGGCCGCGGTGCGCACCTGCCAGCCGGCGCGGCGCAGCAGCGCCTCGAGCAGCCCGCGCATCGCCGGCTCGTCGTCGACGATCAGCGCCGTGTGGTCCACGGGGGAGGCTCCGGCACGCACCGGGCGGGCGGGCGCATCACTGGTCCGGCCGCCCGGGCTCGCCGCCTGCCCGCTGCCTCGCAAGGCGACCTCGGGCGGGGCTGCCCCGATCGTCAGGGAGAACCGCACGATCCCGTCGTCGGTGACCTCCGCGGCGAGCGTGCCGGCCTGCGTCTCGAGGTGGCTGCGCGCGGTCGCCAGGGCGGTC